>NZ_JARSMD010000017.1:0-190540 GCF_035811335.1 Schinkia azotoformans | reverse complement strand
GAAATAAAGTGCGTGTTTACATTATTAACCTTAAGAAAATATTGAATATATCCGCAAGTAATGAAACTTATTTAGCTCATTTTGAAGGTATCCCTGATCATGCCCATATATCAAAATTGAAGATTAAAGAAATTGAAACGATAATCCAATATTTATAATTCCGTCACTATCCCTTCTGGTTTAATTTTTTGACCTCTATCATATCAACCGCATAACTATATATACGAGAAATCCTTAATTAAAGTAAGCATCCACGACCTACAGGCGGATCCTTACTTTTTTTTGTTGTAAGGTGGGAAATAATACCTATTTAAATTGGAAATAAAGATAGTTGCCTATAAAAGTAAAATTTTGGGGTATAGTCTAGAAGAGCTGCAACAAGATTTTTTTCGTTATGTAGACGATGATTATGTAAAAATTGTTCTTCGTAATTTTAAAAAAGCTTTAAAAGGAGAAACCGCACTTATCTTAACTTCGATGTGAGAACTATTGGAATATCTGATTCTATTACTAAGTCAAATAAAAGGCGAAGTGAAACGAAGCACTGACTTTATTTTATATAATGGATCTGTGTCGAATTTTTTTAGTGGGCAAGAAGAAGTGTAATAAAACATAGGAACAACAGTTGAAGTAACACTCCCAATTACAGTAGAAGAATAGCAAGCATGAAAGCTGCCCAGGCCCATAACACTCCCAATATTATTGCATATCTTACCCTATAGGATATTATGCGATTTGAGGTGTTGGGATGAGCGTTATTGGAACGGATCAGTGGCTATTGGATTCCTATCATAATCCAATCGATATTTGTGAAAATCTAAAAAGTTATTTTCCAAAAGTGCCGGCAGCTGAGATTTATGAATATTTGAAAATACACGGAATGTATCGACCACTTAGGCAAGGAGTGGAGCGGGTCCGGGCATTGCAAAAAAACAAAGTATGGGAAATAGTGCAAAAGGATTATCTTGCCCTGCAGAAATCATGGGGTGGGCCCGATATCCCCATCTTTATTTTTCCATCTGATGTTACAAATCGAAAAATTCAGCGGGATTTTAACGGCAAATCAGGGTTAGCGTTTAAGGATAAATTGTTTTTATTTTTAACAGACCAAAATACGGAAAAAGAAATAAGAGCTGTGCTGACACATGAATATAACCATGTTTGCCGCTTGGCTAAGTTTCGCAAAAGTGAAGACCAATATGTATTGTTAGACACAATTATATTAGAAGGGTTAGCTGAAAATGCTGTTCGGGAACGACTTGGCACCAGCTATCTGGCCAATTGGACGTCCTACTACACAGATGAGGAATTGGAAAAGATGTGGATGGTATTGCTTCGCCCAAATAAAAATATTAAGAAAACAGATCGAAAACATATGGAGCTATTGTACGGTTTGCGGCGAACCTATCCCAAAATGCTCGGCTACTGTATCGGTTATTACTTAGTAAAAAAATATATGGAAGAAAAAAAGCTAAGCAGTAAAGAATTGTTAACAGAGCCAACGCATATTATTGCTGGAATTGAATAAGATGGTTAGGAGTTTGGGGTTATCTTAACTCCTTTTTTTCTTGATTCAAAAAGGGACGACTGTTAAAGTTAGAATAGTTTAACTAAATGATAAAGGAAATAGGTAGGGTGTTTTATGGAAAATTGGTTAATTAGTATAATGAATGAATATGGATACATAGGGATTTTGTTATTGATCGCACTTGAAAATATTTTTCCGCCGATACCTTCTGAGGTTATTTTGACATTTGGCGGCTTTATGACGACTACTACTGATTTAACGATAATGGGTGTCGTCATTGCCTCGACCATTGGTTCAGTCCTGGGTGCGGTTGTGCTTTACGGAATTGGTTTACTTTTGGACGTTGAGAATTTGGAGAAAATCGTTGATCGTTGGGGACATATCCTGCGCTTAACGAGGGATGACCTTTATAAAGCAGACGCCTGGTTTGATAAATATGGTCCTTGGACTGTCTTTTTCTGTCGATTTGTACCATTAATAAGAAGTTTAATTTCGATTCCCGCCGGGATGTCGAATATGAATTTCTTCCTATTTCTTATATTAACAACAATTGGAACATTCATCTGGAATATTGTTCTCATCAATCTTGGTGCTTCTGTAGGAGATTCATGGGATTCCATTGTTGGGTATATGGATATTTACTCCAATATTGTTTATGTTGTACTTGCTATTCTGTTGGTATTGTTTATTTTTATCTATATAAAAACAAGGAAACCAAGAAGAAGATAGTAGAAGAGGCTGACTCCATGGGGTCAGCCTCGTAATCTATGTCTAGCTTCAGTTTTTCTATTCCATCGCCAATTCTTCTTTTTTGATGCTTTTTCTTTTTTTTAGCACACCAGCTCCAACAACAGCTGCAACAACAAGAAGTTCAAAGCAGTACTTCAAAATGTCATTTCCAAAGAATGGTTTCATGAATGGCTCGCCTACAATCATTTTTGAAGCAGTCCAAGCCAAGATACCTGCACCAATTGTAATGATAATCGGATAACGCTCCATCCATTTAATAATAATTGTACTTCCCCAAACAACGATCGGTACTGAAATTGCTAAGCCTAAAATAACAAGCAAAATGCTTCCGTGAGCTGCACCGGCAACAGCTAAGACATTATCTAAGCCCATTGCTGCATCAGCAATAATAATAGTGCGGATTGCCGCCCAAGTATTTTCGCCTGCTTTTACATCATGTCCTTTTTCTTCAACTAATAGCTTGTACGCAATCCAGATAAGAAGGACGCCGCCGACTAACAATAATCCTGGAACTTTTAACAGCCACACTACAGCAATCGTCGCGAGAACCCGGATAAAAACAGCACCCACTGTTCCCCACAATATAACTGTTTTTTGTTTTTCCTTTGGTAAATTTCGAGCCGCAAGTCCTATTACAATTGCATTATCTCCTGCTAAAACTAAATCGATCATAACAATTGCTAAAAGTGCCGTAAGAAATTCCATACTTTTTTAACCTCCATTTTTCATTTTTTAAAATAAAAAAGACCTTTGCCTAGTGTTAACTTAGGCAAAGGTCTTGCTAAACATGTATCATGTCAACAAAGCCGATGGATAGCACTCCATGAAATGACGACTTTGTTTCAGGTTAAAAACCTGACGCTACTCCCCTTTGAAAAGGAATATTTTATTGTTATATCTATCATAAGTGAATATTTGTAATTTTGTCAACAACTAACTTATAAATAATACAAAATTAAGTTAAAATGAAACTTTTTGTGGTTTGTATTCGTCTATTACATATGTTTAAATAAATATGTCGGAGGGTTATAAGGTAAAATATGTATATTTTTTCAAATTTATAACAAAAATACAATAATTATTAGTTGCAACTTAAATTAGAAAGTAGTAAGATACTTTTCATTGATTCCTTTTTTTATTCGGATTTTTATAAATAAAAATCAAATATATATAAAGATAGAAAAGGTTATAAGGGAATTAGATAAGGGGGATTTTTTAATCATGAAAGGGTTACTTTCCAAAGTAAAAAACTTTCGACCAAGCTCTGAGGAAAAGTTTTTAATTGCTACAGTAGTTTTATTGTGGCTAAAATCTTATTTAATTAGTCGTTTTATTTTCGACTTATCATTAGAAAATGCTGTTGAGGAATTTATTCTCTTCATAAACCCATTAGGTCCGATTTTATTATTATTCCTATTTGCTTTTGCATTCAGAAGAAAATTAAGCCGCAGGGGAATTCTAATAGGCAGCTTCATTTTCACATTTATAACCTATGCTAATTTAGTGTACTACCGCTTTTTTAACGACTTTATCACAATTCCGGTATTATTCCAGGTGAAAAACTTTGGAGATATAGGCGGCAGTGCTTTTGAATTAATGAAGCCGACTGACATTTTGCTTTTTGTTGATATTATTGTGCTAGCTTTTATTGCTAGAAAGAAAGAAATTAAGATTGTTACCTTTCAAAAGCCCGCACAGCGTGTGCTAATGCTTTTGTCTGTTGGTTTACTAATATTCAACGTATTATTAGCAGAAACACAAAGACCACAGCTTTTAACTAGAACATTTGACCGTGAGATGTTGGTGAAATATCTTGGGGTTTACAATTATCATATGTATGATTTATTCATGCATTCAAAGGCATCAGCTCAACGAGCGTTTGCCGAAGGCAGTGATATCATTGAAGTAGAAAACTATGTGAATGATGGTGTAGAAAAAAAGAATGAAATGTCTGGTATAGCGAAAGGCAAAAACGTCATTTTAATTTCATTGGAGTCTTTCCAAAACTGGCTTATTAATTATGAAGTAGACGGACAACCGGTTACACCTTTCTTGAATGAATTGGTTAAGGATAGCCTATACTTTGATAATTTCTATCACCAAACAGGTCAAGGTAAAACATCGGATGCTGAGTTTTTAAATGATAACTCTTTATATCCATTACCAAGTGGAGCTGTATTTACTCAAAATGCTCAAAACAAGTTTTACGCTCTTCCGGAAATTTTAAAAAATAATGGTTACACAACAGCATCATTACATGGTAACAATAAAAGTTTCTGGAATCGTGATTTAATGTATAAAGCTTTAGGTTATGATCACTTTTTCGATGAGACATATTACAATGTAACGGAAGAAAATTCAATAAACTATGGCTTAAAGGATATTCCATTCTTTGAACAATCAATACCATTATTGCAAAGTTTGCCGCAGCCGTTCCATGCTAAGATGATTACATTAACAAACCACTTCCCGTATATTCTTGATGATGCGGACGTGATGATTCCACGATTGCAAACGGGAGATGGCTCAGTGGACCGTTATGTGCAAACCGCTAGATATTTAGATGAATCACTGAAAGTTTTCTTTGAACAATTAAAAACAAGTGGTCTATATGATAACACGATTGTGGTCATGTATGGCGACCATTATGGAATTTCGGAAAATCATAATAAAGCAATGGCCCAAGTGATTGGCAAGGAAATAACACCGGACGTTCATGTTGAATTACAGAAGGTGCCGTTCATCGTTCATATTCCAGGTGTGGAAGGCAAAACGCTTCATACAATAGGCGGCCAAATTGATGTTAAACCAACAATTCTGGATTTGCTCGGTATTGACCCAGGTAAGGATATTGAATTTGGTGATAGCTTATTTAGCAAAACAAGAAAAGATTTTATTGCATTCCGTGATGGAAGCTTTGTAACTAAGAACTTTATTTATACTAAAGGTACATGTTATACAAAAGGAACAGGGTTACCGGCAGATCAACTTTTCTGTGAACCACAAAAAGAAATGGTTGAATATGAGCTTGCTTTATCGGATAAAGTGATTCAACGCGACTTGCTTCGTTTCTTAAATGAACCAATTGAAAATCTTAAAAAGTAACGATATAAAAGCTGACCAGTAGAAGCCGAACTGGTCAGCTTTTTGTAGTTCGTAATATTTAAATGACTTTGAAAATAACTTATAGTAAACGGTACAATAGAATGAATTTTATAGGAGGTTGGAGTATGGGTCGAACTATAAAAAAGGCGGCTGTTCTTGGTTCAGGTATCATGGGGTCAGGAATTGCGGCCCACTTAGCTAATGTTGGTATTCCAACATTATTGCTCGATATCGTTCCTGCGGAATTAACTGCTGAAGAGATTGCAAAAGGCCTTGCCCTAAAGGATAGGAATGTTCGGGACCGCTTAGCAGTAGCAGCCAAGCAGAAATTATTAAAGCAGAAACCAGCCCCCCTAACATCAAAAGAACATCTCCATTTAATAGAACCAGGAAATTTGGAAGACGATCTTGATCGGCTGAATGAGGTTGATTGGATCATTGAAGTTGTCGTAGAACGATTAGATATCAAGAAAAAAGTATTAGCTACAATTGATAAAGTAAGAAAAAAAGGAACAATTGTCAGCTCCAATACATCCGGGATATCGATTGAGGCGATGGCTGAAGGACGATCCGATGATTTTAAAAAGCATTTTCTTGGCACCCACTTTTTTAACCCACCACGTTACTTAAAACTACTTGAAATTATTCCTACAAAATACACAGATCAGGCTGTTCTAACATTCATGAAAACTTTTGGTGAAAATGTACTTGGTAAAGGAGTTGTCGAAGCAAAGGATACCCCAAACTTCATTGCGAACCGGATCGGTACGTACGGCTTGCTCGTAACCGTTAGAGAAATGGTAAATGGAGGCTACAGTGTCGGCGAAGTGGATTCAGTCACAGGTCCAATAATTGGACGCCCTAAAAGTGCAACCTTCCGAACTCTAGATGTCGTTGGCCTCGATACATTTGCGCATGTGGCAGATAATGTACATGAAAATGTTTCCGGTGATGAACAAGAGGTTTTTGTATTGCCGCCATTTATGAAGAAAATGCTCGATAATGGCTGGTACGGAAGCAAGGTAGACCAAGGCTTTTATTTAAAAAAAGGAAAGGAAATCCTTGAACTCAATATCGAAACGATGCAATACGAACAACGGAGAACGCTAAAAACCGCTTCTATTGAAATGAGTAAGCAAGCGAAAGGCTTAGCCGAAAAGTTAAAGATGTTAGTCTATGCAGAAGACCGTGCTGGCCAGCTTCTTTGGAATATAATTAAGCCCACACTTCTGTATTCAGCAGAGCACGCCCAGGAAATTGCGGATGATTTCGTAGCGATTGACCAAGCGATGAAATGGGGCTTTGGCTGGGAGTTGGGACCTTTTGAAACATGGGACGCGATTGGCCTTGAACGATCGATTCAAAAAATGGAGCAGGAGGGTGAGCGAATACCTGCTTGGGTTACGGAGCTTTTCGCTTCTGGAAAAAAATCCTTTTATGAAAATAAAATCGTAGAGTACAATCCGAAGGTCATTCATTTAAAACGTGTGAAAGACCAACATGGCGTGATTAAGAAAAATAGCGGGGCTAGTCTAATTGATATGGGCGACGATGTGGCTGTGTTGGAATTTCACTCCCCAAATTATGCGATCGGTTTAGACATTATCCAAATGATCAATTATGCCGTAGATGAAGTGGAAAAGAACTATAAGGGGCTCGTCATCGGTCACCAAGGGAAGAACTTTTGTGTTGGTGCCAATCTTGCACTGATCTTGATGGAGGCTCAAGATGATAACTATTTTGAAATTGACTTTGTAGTCCGGCAATTTCAAACCGCGATGATGAAAATTAAATATTCCGCAAAGCCGGTTGTGGCCGCACCTTTTGCTTTTGTCTTGGGGGGCGGAGCAGAGATTTGTCTACCGGCAGCCGCTATTCAAGCCTCAATTGAAACCTATATGGGTCTAGTTGAAACGGGTGTTGGTGTCATCCCTAGTGGTGGAGGCAATAAGGAGCTTTATTTACGGCAATTAGAAAAGCTAGGGGCTTCTGGTGGGTATGATCTGCAAAAAGCGGCGCTTGCTACATTTGAAACCATCGCAATGGCAAAGGTTTCAACATCTGCCCATGAAGCTAAAGAAAACGGCTATTTATGTGTTACTGATGGCATAAGCTTTAATAGTGATCATTTATTATTCGATGCGAAACAAAGGGTGCTTGAACTGGATGCAAGTGGGTATCGCACACCAATACGCGCAAAAATTCCGGTGATTGGGGAAGTGGGCTATGCCACCATGCTCCTTGGTGCCCAAAACTTGAAAAACTCCGGTTATATATCAGACCATGATATGAAAATTGCTAAAAAACTCGCCTATGTCATTGCTGGTGGTCGCCTTCCGGAGGGTACATTAGTAGATGAACAATACTTATTAGAGATAGAACGGGAAGCCTTTTTAAGCCTAGTAGGAGAGAGAAAAACGCAGGAAAGAATGAAATATATGCTACTGAAAGGAAAGCCATTACGTAATTAATTTGATTGGATTAAAAAGGGGGGAAGCTTGTGAAGGAGGCAGTAATTGTTGCTGGTGCAAGAACACCGGTTGGTAAAGCGAAAAAAGGTTCACTTGCCAATATGCGCCCTGATGATTTGGCAGCCTTAACTCTTAAGGAAACATTAAAACGTGCAGGTGATTATAACGGGACGATTGATGATGTCATTATCGGCTGTGCCGTCCCTGAAGCCGAACAAGGGATGAATATGGCAAGGCAAATTGCTGCACTGGCCGGTTTGTCTTATGAAACACCAGCGATTACGATTAATCGGTACTGTTCATCAGGACTGCAATCGATTGCCTATGGTGCCGAGCGGATCATGCTTGGGTTAGCTGACACGATTATAGCCGGTGGAACCGAGTCGATGAGCCTTATTCCGATTACGGGTCATGTACTTAAGCCGAATCTGAAACTCGTTGAAAATGCGCCTGAATACTATATGGCGATGGGTCATACAGCAGAAGCAGTTGCACATAAATACAAGATTAGTAGGGAGGATCAAGATGCCTTAGCGGCACGAAGCCACGCTAAGGCGGCAAAGGCCTTAGCAGCAGGGAAGTTTACTGAAGAAATCGTTCCTGTTGAAGTGATTCGTCGTGCAGTCGGTGCTGGCTATAAAGTGAAAGAGGATGCCTTTTTGTTGCAACAGGATGAGGGGATCAGGGGAGATACAACACCGGAAATCTTAAGTAAGTTAAAACCGGCCTTCCAGGCAACTGGTACAGTAACTGCCGGCAATTCCTCACAAATGAGCGATGGTGCCGCAACTGTATTATTAATGGACCGGGAAAAAGCAATAAGTGAAGGATTGCAGCCATTGGCAAAATTCCGTTCCTTTGCAGTAGGTGGCGTTCCTCCTGAAATTATGGGTGTGGGACCGGTTGTTGCCATTCCAAAAGTATTGAAACTGGCTGGACTAGAATTATCAGATATCGGTTTAATTGAATTAAATGAAGCATTTGCATCACAAGCCATCCAAGTGATCCGTGAACTTGGGCTGGATGAAGATAATGTGAATGTGAACGGTGGTGCCATTGCTTTAGGACATCCACTTGGCTGTACAGGTACAAAGCTGACATTAACTTTAATTCACGAAATGAAGCGCCGTAATGTCCAGTTTGGAATCGTCACGATGTGCATCGGCGGCGGTATGGGTGCTGCCGGGGTGTTTGAGTTAGTGTAAACCAAATTTCCGCGGGGAGGAATCAAGATGACAAACGAGTTCATCAAAGGAGCGCAGTTTTTAATGGATGATATTTCATATGAAAACGTATATACCCCAGAGGATTTTACTGAAGAACATAAAATGATAGCGAAAACAACCGAGGATTTCGTAATGAATGAAGTTTTGCCCCATCTGGACGATTTAGAAAATCACCAATTTGATAAATCTGTACAATTACTAAAAAAGGCAGGTGACTTAGGCCTCTTGGGTGCCGACGTGCCTGAGGAATATGGAGGAGTTGGGCTCGATAAAATCAGCTCCGCCCTTATTGCTGAAAAGTTTTCTGTTGCCGGTGGATTTTCGATCTCCCATGGTGCGCATGTAGGGATAGGCTCCTTACCGATAGTATTTTTTGGCAACGAGGAACAAAAACGAAAATACTTGCCACAGCTGGCAACTGGTGAAAAGCTGGCTGCCTATGCGCTTACAGAACCAGGCTCGGGTTCAGATGCCCTTGGTGCGAAAACGACAGCAAAGCTCAATCAAGAAGGAACACACTATATTTTGAATGGCGAAAAACAATGGATTACGAATTCGGCTTTTGCCGATATTTTTATCGTTTATGCAAAAGTTGATGGGGAGCATTTTACTGCTTTTATTGTTGAGCGCGGCTTCCCGGGTGTTTTAACTGGATCGGAAGAAAGGAAAATGGGAATTAAAAGCTCATCCACCCGTACATTAATTTTGGAGGATGTACCAGTGCCGACCTATAATGTATTAGGTGAAGTTGGAAAGGGTCATGTGATTGCCTTTAATATTTTAAATGTGGGCCGTTATAAGCTGGCTGTCGGGACCATTGGTGGCTCGAAGCGGGCCCTTGAGCTTTCAGCAAAATATGCGAATGAAAGACAACAATTTAAAACGCCTATTGCCAAATTTGGTTTAATTCAAGAAAAATTAGCAAGCATGGCAACAAAATTATATGCAATGGAAAGCTCTGTCTGGAGAACAGTCGGGTTATTTGAAGACCGCTTAGGCGCCTTATCACCAGCGGAAGTAAATGATGGCAAGGCCGTCGCTAAATCAATTGCTGAATATGCAATCGAGTGTTCTTTAGGTAAAGTTTTCGGTACAGAAACGCTTGATTATATCGCGGATGAAGGCGTCCAAATTCATGGCGGCTATGGTTTTATGGCAGAATACGAGATTGAAAGAATCTACCGTGACTCACGTATCAATCGAATATTTGAAGGAACAAATGAAATCAATCGATTAATCGTCCCGGGTACCTTGCTCAAAAAGGCGATGAAGGGTGAACTTCCACTTCTGCAAAAAGCGCAGGCACTTCAAGAGGAGATCATGATGATGATGCCGGAAGAACTTGAAGACGGTGTACTTGAGCAGGAAAAATATCTCGTTAAAAATGCAAAAAAAATCGCCTTGCTTTCCGCAGGCTTGGCAGTTCAAAAGTTTGGTCTTGCCCTCGAAAAACAACAGGAAATCCTAAGCAATATCGCCGACATCGCGGGTAATATTTATGCGATGGAATCAGCGCTTTTACGTACAGAAAAAGCAATCGCCAGAAATGGCATCGAAAAAAATAAGCAAAAGATATTATATACCGAAATCTATTGTCAAGAGGCGTTCAATCAAATTGAAGTACATGCAAAGGAAACTATCGTCGCTGCAGAATCAGGTGATATGCAGCGAATTATGATGTCGGCCCTTCGCAAACTTACTCGCCATATCCCAATCAACGTGATCGCTAAAAAACGAGAAGCGGCTGCCGGTGTAATCTCAGCCGAAAAATATATTGTCTAAAAGACTTGGCTCCTAATCAATTAGGAGCTTTTTGCATGCCAATTGACAGCACCACCCTTGTTTTCCCAAAAAGAATGAAATCCCGGAAAGGATATGATAAAATAATCATAAAAATGAAAAGGAGGGAACAAATGGGAATTTCTTTTTATTGGTATCCCAAATGTGGGACATGCCGAAAAGCAAAGCAATGGTTAGAAAGTCATAAAATTGATTTTAATGAAATACATATCGTTGAAAATCCACCTTCAAGGGAACAACTAGAAGATTTTTATAAAAAAAGCGGGCTGGAACTTAAAAAGTTTTTTAATACAAGCGGTCAAAAATATCGGGAGCTAGGCCTAAAGGATAAAGTAAAGACGGCAAGCGAAGATGAATTACTGGATCTTTTAGCATCAGATGGCATGCTGATTAAACGCCCGATCGTAACGGACGGTGAAAAGGTTACAGTTGGTTTTAACGAAGAACAATTTAATGAAACATGGCAATAACATTTTTGTACGATATTTAAATAGTTATTATAATCTACCTTTAAATGGGTAGCTTTAATAAGTATACAATATGGACCATGGAGGGATTATCTTGAGTATTCCAAAGGATTTACGCTATTCAAAAGAGCATGAATGGGCAAAGGTAGAAGGAGATAAAGTCCGAGTAGGCATTACGGATTTTGCGCAATCAGAATTGGGAGATATCGTGTTTGTTGAGCTTCCTGAGGTTGGTTCAGAGGTAAACACTGGTGAACCATTTGGAAGTGTTGAATCAGTAAAAACAGTTTCTGAACTTTATGCGCCAATCAGCGGTAAAGTTGTGGAAATCAATAGTGATCTTGAAGATAGTCCTGAATTAGTAAATGAATCATCATATGAAAAAGCATGGATGATTTTGATTGAGCCATCTAACACTTCAGAATTGGATCAATTAATGACTGCAGAGCAATACGAAGAAATGATTAAAGAAGACTAGTAAAAAAGAACATGACTTTTGGCTACTTTGCAAAAGGTCATGTTCTTTTTTAAAAAATGGGCTATCATTGTAAAACGGTAGGAATCCACATTACCATCGATGGCCAATACGTAATGATAAGTAATGCTGCAAAGGATGCAACTAGGAATGGCCAGATTGCTCTCGTAAGTGTTTCAAGTTTCACATCCGCCAATGAGGATGCAATGTATAACCCGGCTCCAACAGGTGGTGTTAACAATCCGATTGTGAGGTTAATACATATGATAACCCCGAAGTGAATTGGGTCTATTCCATAGTTGATAAGCAATGGGGCGAAGATCGGTACCAAAATAATTAAAGCCGCAATTCCATCCATAAACATTCCTACAAGTAACAAGAACAAATTAACAATTAATAAAAATACTAATGGATTTTCTGATAACGATACCATCCAATTGGCAATGGCCTGTGGAATCTTTTCAAATGACAGCATCCAACCAAAAAGGTTTGCCATAGCAATTAATAACGTTATCGTGGCCGTCGTCATAGCGGTATTAATCATGATCGTAGGCAAGTCTTTGATTTTTAGTTCACGGTAAAAGAAAAATCCAACAATCAATGCAATGATACAAGCGATCGCAGCCGATTCAGTTGGAGTAAAAACACCGCTCAATATTCCGATAATAATGACTCCGGGAACAAGAAGTGCGGGGATTACTTTTACAAATGAATTGAAAATTTCTAAAAAGGAGGCACGCTCATGTGTCGCCCATTTTTGTTTCATTCCTGTTAACGCAATTAATACGATAAAGGATAATCCTAGGATTATTCCAGGCATTATTCCGGCTAGAAACATCGTGCCGATTGACGCACCGGAGGAAACCCCATAAATAATGAACAACATACTTGGTGGGATAATCGGTCCAAGCAGCCCTGCAGCCGCAGTTGTTGATGCACTGAATTCACGTGAATAGCCTTCCTTTTCCATCGATGGAACCATGATTCTGCTCATCATTGCAATTTGCGCCGTAGCCGAACCGATGATCGACGCCAACAGCATATTGGAAATGACGTTTACATAGGCTAAACCACCGCGGAAATGACCGACAAGTGTTTTGGAAAAACCAATAAGCCTGCTTGTAATTCCACCTGAATTCATCAATTCCCCAGCAAGCATGAATAATGGAATGGCAAGTAAACCGTAATTTTCTAAACTCGAGTAAAGCCTTTGTGGAGCGGTAGCTAATAACCCCATATTATCTGAAACGATAATGTACAGAATTGTTGTTATTCCAAGCACGAAGGAAATAGGTACTTGCAATAGCAAGAGAATGATAAAAATGATTAAAGCGACTGTCATATTACACTACTTCCTCCTTCTTCTTGAAGTTTTTAACTATTAAATCTAAAGAATGTACGATTAAAAAGAAAAAACTAACAGGTACGCTCAAGTAGGCAAAAATCATTGGCATTCTCATTGAGTTTGAATACTGTATCATAATCGTAGGCCCAGATAACCAGATGACCGATTGATAGAAAATATAGCCGACAAACAGTAATACTACAAGAAAACTAATCCCTAAAAGAATCATTCTTGCTTTACCGCTGAAACGGTCCATAAAAATAGTAACAGCAGCAGAATTTTGTTGTTTGATACTCATGCTTCCTCCAATAAAGGTAAGCCAGACGAGCGAAAAAATTGCCGTCTCGTCTGACCAAGTTAGAGGAGCACTTAATACATAGCGATAGAAAACACCAGCTGATAAGGAAATGAGCATTACTGTACAAAGAATAATGGCCAGTAATTTCTCTACTTTATGCAGCCAATCGCTTAACAAATGTATAAAGTTCATGGTGATCCTCCGTTATTTATTTTTTTGTTTCCTCCAAGAAAGCTTTAATGATTGGTGATTTTTGTGAATAGGTTTCTTCTACTTGTTTAATCATGCTTTCGAACGAAGTTGCATCTGTTAATTCTTCTACCTTTACACCAGCTTGTTTTAATGTTTCAAGGTTTGCGCTTTCACGATTGATTGCCTCTTGAACGCCCCAATCGACTGCATTTTTAATAGCCGTTTTGACGATTTCTTGATCTTCAGCAGAAAGCTTGTTGTATGAAGCTTGGCTCATGACAATAACCGTTGGGAATGTAAAGTGATTCGTTAATGTTAGATTTTCAGCATTCTCATAATATTTTTCTGTTACTAGAGCATCTAAGTCAATATCGATACCATCGATAACACCTGTTTGCAGTGATGTATAAACTTCAGGAAGCGGCATTGCAGTTGGACCAGCCCCAATGGCAGTCCAGAAATCTTGAATAGCCGGGCTTCCAATAATACGGACTTTTTTGCCTTTTAAATCTGCTGGTGAAGCGATATGACCATCTTTCATTAAAATGTGGCGGTTTCCTGCAAATCCAAAATCGAGCCCTACTAATCCTTGAGCCTCGAGCTCCTTTAACATGTCCTTGGCAGGTGCAGATTCTCTTACAGCCACTGCATCTTTTAAACTCTTAAATGCAAATGGCATGAACCATGCATTAAGTGACTCTTGTCTAGTACTCATATAAGCATTAGTTAAAAAGCCAAAGTCAATGGCGCCTGTTTCTAGCTGTGAAACCATATCTTTTTCAGGGCCCAGCTGGGATGCCGGATAAACATCCAGTTTCATTCTACCGTTTGATAGCTTGTCTAATTCTTCTCCGAATTTCAGTGCTGTTTGATGCCATACATGGGTTTCTTGAGTTACATGTGTGGCCTTGAAAGTATACGTTTGCTCTTTTCCGCTTGCTTCATTTCCACCGCTAGCTTGTTGACTTCCTCCTCCGCAGCCTGCTAGTAACAATGTCAGGACTGACAAAATTGCTAAAATTGATAATTTCAAGCTGTTTTTTTGTTTCATTGAAATTTCCTCCTTTTAATTATGTGAATTTTAAATTAAACGCTTTCAATAAAACTTATAAAATAGATACTTTAGATACTTAATAGACTATCTATATTAAAGATTATCGAAATAGTGAATTAAATTCTTTTTTTATAATAAAAGGCAAGGTAATAAAAGTCAATTAATATTTTGAATATTCATCATATTTAGTTAAGATAATTATTAAATGAATTTATATAAAAATAAAAAAAGCGAGCGTTGTCTATAAAAATGTAATGTCCAATTATGAACATAAGACATTCTTTATGCAATCGTTCGCTTTTATTTAGGTTAATTTTTTATCGATATTATTCAGCATAAGAGGCTTTATTTGGATCAAAACCAAATGACTCTGAGATTTCTTTTGCACATTTTAAAACAAATTGGCTGACTTCATCATCATGCATTTGGGGAACGAGTGGTGAAAAGCCGACAATTGTTAATGCACCCAACAACTCTTTTTTATAATCAAAAATAGGTACACTGAAGGACGAAACATGTTCTACTAATGGTTCATTTGAATAAGAAAAATATGTATTGGAAATACTTTTTTGTTCCTCTTCAAATTCTTTTCGCTTATTTTCCGGAACTTTACTTAATTCTTTTAGTCTCCATTCCTTGATATAGACCAATTCTTTAAATGTTGCAAATACTTTTCCAGAGGATGACATCAATGGAAGATGCGTGCCGATTTGTGCACCAATATTTAATCCGTAATTAGCGCTCCAAATATTGGCGATCACAGGACCATCGTGTGTCCAAACTGCTAACAGGGCAGTTAACGAGGTCTGCCGGCTGATTTCTTGTAAATAAGGTGCAACTTTTCCGATAAGATCTTTACTTCCAGTTGCCGCTATACCATATTCAATTAATTTGCTGCCAAGGGTGAAAGTACCTTGTTTTTTATCACGATACAATAAGCCCAGTTGTGTCAAAGTATTTAAGTACTTGTAGAGATTACTCTTGGTAATGCCTGATAATTCCTGAATTTCATTAAATTTCAATGATTGTCCATGTTCGGCTATAAGATCTAATAGCTGAATTCCTGTTTGCAGGGACTGGATAACAGGCGCGTTTTTTTGACTTTCCATAAATTTCTCCTTTTTAATCATCCTTTAGTTTCATGTCATTATAACAAAAGAAAAAGTAATTAAAAATAAATTATTCAACCCTGTATTTTATGGATTTCAATAAATTCGATATATTTTATAAATTTTAAATATTTATGTTGACAAATATACGAGAAATATCTTACTATTTTCTCAAATAGTGAACTTTGTTAACTATAAAGATAAAAAAGTTAATGGTAAGGGAGAGATGGATTTACAATGAAACTTATTACTTTCACACAAAACGGCGTACAAAGAATTGGTGCGCTGGAAGGTACAAAGGTTATTGATTTACATACAGCTTTTGTAGCAAAACTCCGTTCAGAAGGAAAGCTTCGTGCTAGCCAGATTGCAGACGCCTATATTCCGGCCACAGATATGAATGGCTTCCTGCAAGGTGGAGAGGAGAGCATGGAGTTTGCAAAACAAGCTATTGAGTTTGCTTTAAATAATGAAAGCGCTATTTCGCAAATGAGGTGGAAACGAAATGGCTGAGAAAAATGATTTCTTTCAAAGTATAGAAGTCCGTGATTTTACCCGTGATATTGCACAGTATAATTTAGGGCCGTTATGGGATGCGATTCCGGACTTAATGAAAAAGGAACCAACGCCACAGGCTGAGGCTTATCTTTGGAAATATGATCTGCTTAAGAAAAAATTATTAGAAGCTACGAAAATTTTCACGCCTGAACGCGGTGGTGAACGCCGGGCGATTTATTTTCAAAATCCAGGGCTTACATACAGACAGCCTTGGGGTTGGGCATCGGCAACACAAACACTTTATGCAGCGATTCAGTTAATTTTACCTGGTGAAACAGCTCCGTCGCATCGACATGTTCAAAATGCGCTTCGATATATTATCGAAGGCGAGGGCGCCTATACAATCGTTCAAGGACAACGAGTCTTCATGGAACGTGGTGATTATTTAATCACACCAGGCGGGCTGTGGCATGGACATGGTCATCCAGGTGATGAGCCAATGATTTGGATGGACTGCCTTGATATCCCGACGGTCTTCCATCTTGGTGGAACGTTTTTTGAGAACCATCCAGACCATCTAGAAAAGCCGAGTGTGCCTGATAACTATACAGCACAGCGCTATGAAGGTGGAATGGTACGTCCAATTTCCGATCGCTATCCACAAATTGCTCCCGTTGGTGCCTATAAGTGGAATGCAACAGAAGCAGCTCTTGCTGGACTTAGCCGTTTTGAGCCAGACCCATGTGATGGATATGCGGTTGAATATATTAATCCGTCAAACGGAGCAACGGCTAACCCAACAATTGGCGCATGGATGCAAAAGCTTCCAGCGAATTTCCATGGTAAGGCACATCGTCATACACATTCTTTGATTTACCATGTTCATGAAGGATCAGGCTATACGATTATTAATGGCGTTCGTTTTGACTGGGAGAAAGGGGACTTCTTCGTTGTACCGAATTATGCATGGCATGAACATGTGGCATCAGAGGACAGCTACCTATTCTCTTGCAATGATCTGCCAATCATTGAGAAATTTAATTTGGAACGCAAGGAAGAGTACGAGAAGAATAATGGTTTCCAAACCGTTACAGGTGAATTTAAAGCATTACTGAGTTAACAGTACATTCGTGTGATTGAAAATTTTAATAATATAAAAAAGGGGTGTACCATGGAAAAAAATAATTTATTGATCGTTGGTGGTGGTATTGGAGGCCTTGCTGCAGCTCTTGCAGCATCTGAAGCAGGAATTCCTTCAACGGTGTTTGAACAAGCACCTGAATTTGGTGAAGTTGGAGCAGGACTCCAATTAGGTCCCAATGCCTTAGCAGTACTTGACCGGTTTGGTGTTTTAGATGAAATTAAAAAAGTGGCTGTTTTTCCAAAACGTCTCGTATTAAGAGACATCCATACCGGTGCTGAAGCGGCTACCCTTGATTTGGGAGAAAAGTTCCAAGAGCGTTATCAATATCCATATATCGTTATGCACCGATCAGATTTACACAGAATTTTATTAGAAGGTTGTAAGAAAGATGGCAATATCCAGTTTAAAACAAACCAACAAATTCAAACAGCTGAGCAAACAGAAATGGGAGTCGTCATAACAAATCAAGATGGTGATAAGTTTTTAGGAGACGCAGTCATCGGAGCGGATGGAATTAAATCCAATATTCGAAAACTGATGAGTGTTGATGATACTGTACCTTCAGAATATGTGGCCTACCGCGGTACAGTTCCTGCCGAAGAAGTAAGAGGTGAAGCCAACTTCGACGATGTAATCATGTGGATCGGACCTAACTTGCACTTGGTACAGTACCCAGTTCGCGGCGGTAAATTATACAATATCGTAGTTGTATTTAAGACTTACGATTACCAAGAAGGTAAAGATTGGGGAACACCTGAGGAAATGGAAAAACGCTTTCTTGGTGCGCATGAAGATGCTCAAACGATGCTTCGATTTATTGAGCGTCAATTTAAGTGGCCAATGTATGACAGAAATCCAATCCAAAATTGGACAAAAGGAAAGATTACATTATTAGGTGATGCAGCCCATCCAATGCTTCAATACTTAGCCCAAGGAGGAGTGCAAGCGCTTGAAGATGCTTCCTACCTTGCAGATATGTTAATCAAGTATCCGAATGAGTATGAAAAAGCATTCCTAGAATACCAAGCGGAACGTCAACCAAGATCTGCCAGAGTACAAACAAGCGCACGTTCATGGGGTGGAATCATCCATGCCGAAGACCCAACTGCCATTCTTTTAAGAAAAACAATCTTTGAAGCTAGAACTCCATTTGATTATGAAGTATGTGACTGGATTTACGGTGGACATAAAGTTCCGTTAAAAAAATAAAGTATTTTAAAGTAATAGGCTGACCCCTAGTTTCGGAGTCAGCTTATTTTTCATTTTTAAATAATAAACTTATAATAAAAATAGAATATAATATGGAGAAATATTTACCGACAAACTAAGGTGGAGAGCGCATTGGAACAAATGGATTCAGAGAAAGTAATCATAGTTGAAGGAAAATCAGATAAGAAAAAAATCGAGCCATTGATCCGTGATTCAGTTGAAATTATTTGTACAAATGGAACGGTAAGCGCCCAGAAAATTGAAGAGCTCGTTGACGAATTTGACCTCGATAATAAAGATGTCTATATATTAGCCGATGCTGATTATGCCGGGGAAAAACTAAGAAAACAACTAAAAAGAGAGCTTCCAAATGCAAATCATATCTATATTGATAAAGTATATCGTGAGGTAGCGACCACCCCTGAATACCAGCTGGCAACAGCTTTGCTTAGCAAAAACATAAATGTAGATCCAAAATTTCTAATTAAATGAGGCTTAGTAAAAATGAATGAGGTTAAACCTGAACAATGGCAACAATTTTTGACAATGGATGGAGTGCAATTCATTTATTTTTATACACCGATGTGCGGCACGTGCCAATTAGCAAGTAAAATGCTTGAAGTCGTGAACGAAACCATCTCATCTTTACAAATTAATAAATGCAACCTGAACTATTTTCCAGCTATTGCCGCCGAGTACGAAATCGAAAGTGTCCCTTGTTTAACAATATGGGAGGATAGTCAGATTGTCGAAAAAATATATGCGTTTAAGTCCGTAACGTACGTCTATGATATTGTGAATAGCTACTTATAATTTTGTGTCCTTCATACGAGTGGTGAAGGGCTTTTTCGTGTTTGTGGAAAAAAGTTTTGGTCCCAGGGCACCTTAATTTATGTTATAAAGAGTGAAGCGGGAAAAATTCGAGTATACCCAAAAAATAAAAAGAGCATTCGAATGTATATAGGGATCGAGGTGGAAACATGAGGCCTTTACGTATAAAATCATGGTTCAAAAATAAGCTTTCAAAATCAGATGGGGAAATTGAAAATCTGGTTTTAAAAGCACAAAGCGGAGATGAGCGGATACGTCACAATCTTCTTGAGCAATACAAGCCATTTGTGAAAAAAGTCGTATCTAAAGCGTGCAAACGATATATTTCCGAATCCATGGACGAATATAGTATCGGTTTACTTGCTCTGAATGAGGCCATTGACCAGTTTAATCAAGAGCAAGGCGGTAAATTTCTATCCTTTGCAAGTATCGTCATTAATAGAAGGATAATCGATCATATTCGTAAAGAAAGCAGACATAATCATATCCTTTTTTCAGATGAAGAGGACGAGGAAGGTAATATTCAGGAAAATTATATAGAACGAAAAACCTCTTTAGAAAAATACGTCATGGAAGAAGAACGTAAAAAGAGGGTAGAGGAAATAAAAGATTATCAACAGCTGCTGTTTAGTTATGGAATCACCTTTGAGGTGCTAAGCAGCGAATGCCCGAAACATATTGATGCAAGGGAAAACGCCAAAATTGTTGCTAAAACGATTGCCGATGATGTCGGACTACGGGGTGCATTAGTAGAAAAAAAGCGGTTGCCGATTAAGGAGCTCGAAGAACGGGTCTCGTGCAGCCGAAAAACGATTGAACGGAATCGAAAGTATATTATTGCTATCGCTTTAATCTATATTGGAGAGTTTAATGCACTAAAATCATATATTGCACCTGAGTAGGGGGGGGACTCACACTAATGAATCAAGGAATTGTTATGGAGATAAAAAATAAAAAAGCGATTGTTTTAACAAAAGAAGGTGCTTTCGAAACAGTCTCTCTAAAGAAAGGGCAACATGTTGAAATTGGCTCGGAAATTGATATCCCAGTATCTAAAATATATTTCAACTC
The DNA here is from genome assembly GCF_035811335.1 of Schinkia azotoformans. Classification (NCBI taxonomy): domain Bacteria; kingdom Bacillati; phylum Bacillota; class Bacilli; order Caryophanales; family Bacillaceae; genus Schinkia; species Schinkia azotoformans. Next base: position 169,967 of record NZ_JARSMD010000017.1, on the reverse strand, counting down.
CAATACAAAACGGATTTCAACGATCGTAGCAGTCGCAGCCGTTCTTGTTTTATTCTTCACTCAATATCCGTTTTTACAGAATAGTAATTTAGCAGTAGCAGCCTATGTAGGATTAGACATTAACCCAAGCATCGAAGTTGGAGTTAATGAAAAGTTGAATGTTGTTGAGGTCATTCCAATTAATAATGATGGAAAAATAATCGTCGATCAAATCGCTGACGACTACCGCAATAGACCTCTATCCAAATTCATTGACGACACGCTTGAACTAGCAAAAGCGGATGGATATTTAACGGAAAATAAAGATGTTCTACTAACAACAACAACAATAAATAAGGACGCCCAAGTAGAAATCGAAGAGAAAGTGAATGTAATAAAAAAGGAAATTGAACAAAGAGGAGTAGTCGTCACTACATTAAAAGGTGACGAAAATACACGAAAAGAAGCGAAAGACTTAGGGGTTTCGACAGGCAAGTATGTGATTTACAAGGAATCTAAAGAGACCTTAACAATTGAGGAAACGAAAGAGTTATCAGTCACACAAATCTATGAAAAACTAGACAAGGGTAAAAAGCAAAAAGATATAGAAAAGAAGAACAGTAAAATAGAGAAAAATAATAAAGAAGAGAAAAATAATAAACAAGAAAAAATGAATAAAGAAACTAAAAATGAACAAAAAGCTGGCAATAAACAGTGGAAATTTGAGGATAAAAAGAACAATAGAAACATAGACAATGTCCCTGTCAAAGCTGATAAAAACACTGATCATAACAAGGAAAGTGATCTCAATAATGAGCCCCCCGGCAAAAGCAAGGTAAAGGAAAAGGAAAATAATAGAGGCTACGAGAAAGCGAACAAAAATAGAACTGAAGATGAAGACAAAGACAGTCCTCCTAGAAATGAAAAATATTATAATAAAATAATAGAATCCCGCGATGACCATTCATCAAAAAACAAAAAGGAGTACTCTGGAAAACACGAAGATTACCAAAGGTCCATCAAAGATAAAAAAGAAGATAAACAAGACGACAAAAAATCAACAGATAATGATAATAGAGATAAGCAAAAAGATAAATATAATGGCGACAAAAAGGAAAATTAGACAATATTTCCCGGTAAATAAAGACAAACATTACTATCGACAGTAAAGTTTGTCTTTTTTTGATGTTAAAAACTTTGTGATTGTCGAACTAATATTCAAGGGAAATTCCTGTCCATAGAGAATACGTAAAAGGAGGGGAAAATGCGTTGAATAGGGTGTGAAAAAATGGGAGAGAAGGAATTTAATAAAGCGTTGTTTGATTTTATTAGTTGCCTAAAGTATGCTTCTCATGTTGTGCCTTTACTGGAAAATGAAAGTTTATCAGTAAAGTTTTGTTCACCTGACTACAATGGGATTACGATGTTCATTAATAAACAGGATGTCTGGCTTGATTATAAAAATTCCGAGAGGCCGTCGTTAATCATTAGCGGTGATGTCTCGAGCCTATTAGAACTTGTAGAAGGCAGAACAAGGCTACAGGTTCTAAAAAAAAGAGGGGAAATAAATGTTAAAGGAAAGTTCCGCAACATTTTAAAATTGGAGTCGCTAATCTATTGTTGTTCATTTGCAAAAACTTCCTAAAAAGATTAAAAAAGTATTTGACACAGCCTAAAAACGGTGATAGGATTACGTTAATCAAATATTACAAATTTTATAAGTTTTCTTATCCAGAGAGGTGGAGGGACTGGCCCTATGAAGCCCGGCAACCGATTTTTTATAAAACACGGTGCCAATTCCAACAGAGTATATTGCTCTGAAAGATAAGTAGAGAGTTTGACTATAGACCCCTCTTCTTATCCGAAGAGGGGTTTTCTGATTTACCTAAACAAGACATTATTAAAAATAAAAAAGGGGTTGTTTGTAATGAGTGGACAAAAAAAATATCGTATTGAAACATTAGGAATTCATGGTGGATTACAATTAGATGAAGGGACTCGTGCACAAGGAACAGCTATCTACCCTTCTAATGCATATTTATTTAAAGATGCAGATCATGCTGCTAATTTATTTAATTTATCTGAGCCTGGCTACATATATACAAGAATTCATAACCCTACTTGCACTGTTTTTGAGGAAAGAATTGCTCTATTAGAAGGCGGAGTTGGAGCACTTTCTGTAGCAAGTGGTTCTTCAGCTATTACATTAGCAATTCTAAATATTGCTGGTGCTGGCGATGAGATTGTTGCAGCATCCAATCTTTATGGTGGAACTTACAATCTGTTTGCTCAAACATTACCGAAATACGGAATTACTGTGAAACTAGTTGACCCAACTGATCCAGAAAACTTCAAAGCAGCGATTACAGATAAAACAAAAGCCATTTTCGCTGAAACAATTGGAAACCCTAGCTTATATGTATTAGACATCGAAGCAGTGGCAAATATTGCCCACGCGGCAGGTATTCCTTTAATCGTTGATAATACTTTTGCAACACCATACCTTTTAAGACCAATCGAATTTGGAGCTGATATCGTTGTTCATTCAGCAACAAAATGGATCGGTGGAAATGGTACGACACTCGGCGGAGTCATTATTGATGGAGGAAAATTTAATTGGAATTCACCGAAGTTCCCAGGCTTTACCGAGCCGGACCCAAGCTATCATGGTCTAGTTTACGCTGAAGCTATTGGTGCAGCTGCTTATATTATTAAAGCTAGGGTTCAATTATTGCGTGACATTGGTCCGGCATTAAGTCCATTCAATGCATTCCAACTAAGCTTAGGTTTAGAGACATTACATGTCCGTATGAAAGAACATATCGCAAACACTAGAAAAGTAGTGGGATACTTACAAAACCATCCTGCTGTTGAGTGGGTATTATATCCGGAACTGGAAAATCACCCTTCACATGCTTATGTTTCAAAATACTTACCAAAGGGTGCTGGTTCAGTAGTTGTATTTGGAATTAAAGGTGGACGCGAGGCAGGAAGAACCCTAATTAATAACGTAGAGCTTTGGTCGCACGTAGCAAATGTCGGCGATGCTAAGAGCTTAATTATTCATCCTGCAAGCACTACCCATTCACAATTAAATGAAGAAGACTTGAAAAAATCAGGTGTTTCTGAAGACTTAATCCGTCTATCAATTGGTATTGAAAATATTGACGATATTTTAGAAGATTTAGAGCAAGCAATTGAAAAAGCAACAGGAGTTACTTCAAGCCTAACTAACGCTGCAAAATAGTAAAATATGATTAATAGATGGAAACAGTTAACATTGACATAAAGTGGTTATCCATGCTAAACTTTCAAACATGCTAATATTTTAATATAATAAATCTTTAAAACTCTTATCAAGAGAGGTGGAGGGATGTGCCCGATGAAACCCGGCAACCGTCAAGTGACATGGTGCCAATTCACACAGATGAGAGAAAGGAATCTACCAAGCCTTTCTGCCCGTCTGCAGAAAGGCTCTTTTATTATAGCTCTCTTTAAGTTATATTTTAGTATTATGAGTGTTGAAAGGTGTATAATAGCATTTGGAAGAAGGTGAACGTTTAGCATGATAACTCTTAAAAATGTCGAAAAGATTTTTAAAACAAAAAATGGTGAAGTAAGAGCTGTTGATCATGTTGATTTACAAATCAACCAAGGTGAAATCTATGGAATTATCGGATATAGCGGTGCCGGAAAAAGTACGTTAATTCGGTTATTAAATAGACTAGAACAAGCAACAGCCGGTTCAGTCGAAGTGGCTGGGCAGGATTTGACAAAAATAAGAGGGGCTAATTTACGAAAAGCTCGTCAGGAAATTGGAATGATTTTTCAGCATTTCAATTTATTATGGTCAAGAACTGTAAGAGAAAATATTGCATTTCCTCTTGAAATAGCAGGTGTAGATAAAGCTGAACGAATGAAGAGAGTAGATGAACTGATTAAGTTGGTTGGTTTAGAAGGCAGGGAAGATGCCTATCCATCGCAGCTAAGTGGAGGTCAAAAACAAAGAGTCGGGATCGCAAGAGCTTTAGCCAATCGCCCAAAGGTTTTACTTTGTGATGAAGCAACTTCTGCGTTAGACCCACAAACAACAGATCAAATCTTAGACTTACTTGTGGATATTAATAAAAAACTAGGGCTAACCATTGTTCTAATTACTCATGAAATGCATGTGATTCGCAAAATTTGTCACAATGTGTCAGTCATGGAAAACGGTAAAATTGTTGAGCAAGGGTCTGTCTTGGAAGTATTCCGTAAGCCGCAACAGCCGATTACAAAACGTTTTGTTAATCAAGTGACAGAGCCTGAGGAAACAAAAGAAACAATTGAACATGTATTAAAGAAATATCCAGATGGTCAAGTTATCCAGTTAACATTTGTTGGGGATGATGCTGAGCAGCCGCTGATCAATCAATTAATCCGTAAATTTACAATTAATATAAATATTCTTCAAGGGAAAATTTCGCAAACGCAGAGTGGTGCATATGGGACATTATTTATCCATCTTGATGGAAGTCCGGATGAAATCAAGGAAGCGATCACCTTTATAAGAAGTCATAAAGTTGATGTGGAGGTGATTGACCATGCTTGAGACATTACTTCCGAATGTAAAATGGCCTAAAATGTGGGAAGCGACTGTCGAAACATTATATATGACAGGTATTTCAGTATTTGCTACATTTATTATTGGAATAGTCCTCGGTTTGCTGTTATTTTTAACTGCGAAGGGTAATATTTGGGAGAATAAAACGATTAACTCGATCGTAGCTGCATTAGTCAATATATTTAGATCGATACCGTTTATTATCCTTATTATATTACTGATTCCTTTTACAAAGTTTTTAATTGGCACAATGCTTGGTGCGAACGCTGCCTTGCCAGCCCTTATCATTGGTGCAGCCCCATTCTATGCAAGGATGGTGGAAATCGCCTTACGTGAAATAGATAAAGGGGTCTTAGAAGCAGCGCGGGCAATGGGAGCAAAAACAAGCACAATCATTTTTAAAGTATTATTACCGGAGTCCATGCCGGCTCTTATATCAGGGATTACAGTAACTGCCATTGCCCTTGTCGGATATACAGCGATGGCTGGTGTTGTAGGTGCAGGCGGACTTGGAAACCTAGCCTATTTGGAAGGATTCCAACGCAATCATAATGATGTAACTATTTTTTCAACGATATTAATTTTAGTAATTGTATTTATCATTCAGTTTATTGGTGACGTAGTCACTTCTAAAATAGATAAAAGATAAAATAATAGGAGGCAAATTAGATGAAGAAACTATTACTTTTAGTTACAACACTTTTTGTAGTTTTTGCTCTTGCAGCTTGTGGTGGAGGCAATGCTAAAAAGGAAGAAGCAACTGGGGGAAACCAAGAAGGAACTGCTGAACAAACAGAAAAAACTGAATTAACTAAATTAGTTGTGGGTGCATCAAACGTTCCACATGCTGAAATTTTAGAAGAGGCAGAGTCTATTTTAGCTGAAAAAGGAATCGAATTAAAAATCGTTCCTTTCCAAGACTATATCTTACCTAATAAAGCGTTAAATGATAAAGAAATTGATGCAAACTATTTTCAACATATTCCATACTTAGAAGCGCAAAAGAAAGAATTTGGTTATGACTTCGTCAATGCTGGTGGTATTCATATCGAACCAATCGGTATTTATTCTAAAAATTATAAGTCACTTGAAGAGCTTCCAGAAGGCGCAAAAATTATTATGAGTAACTCGATCCCTGACCATGGCCGTATTTTATCGATGCTTGAAGAAAAAGGCTTAATTAAGTTAAAAGAAGGTATTGAAAAAACAACAGCAACTTTAGATGATATTATTGAAAATCCAAAAAAATTAAAGTTTGTTGCTGATGTAGAACCTGGTTTATTGCCACAAGTGTATAACAATGGTGAAGGGGATGCAGCGTTAATCAATGCTAACTATGCATTAGATGCTGGCTTAGACCCTGCTAAAGACCCAATCGCTGTTGAATCACCAGAAAATAACCCATACGTTAACGTGATTGCTGTTCGTAGCGGTGATGAAAGTCGTGAAGAAATCAAAACTTTAGTAGAAGTTTTACAATCACAAGAAATTGCTGATTTTATTAATGAAAAATACCAAGGTGCAGTTATTCCTGCAAAATAAAAAAGTAAAAATAGGCATGAGGATGTTGAAACTATCCTCATGTCTATTTGTGCTGAATGCATGTTTTATCGAATATTACAAAAACTAGAAGAAATAGTGGAAATATACTTTTTAAACATTTTAGTATAAAAAGTATCATTAACAAAATAACTCATGGTTGATAAGTATTATCTTTTGGTATAGAATTAGAATGAGAATAGATTGAGAATGAAAGCTCCTTTTATAAAAACGTTGTAAATAAAGGGACTAGTATAATATGGAGGTATTAAAATGTCATCTACTTTATCAATTAAAGATCTACATGTTGAGATTGAGGGAAAAGAAATTTTAAAAGGTGTGAACCTTGAAGTGAAGGGTGGAGAGATCCATGCGATCATGGGTCCAAACGGAACAGGTAAATCAACCCTTGCCTCGGCAATCATGGGACATCCCAAATATACGGTAACTAAAGGTAGTATAACATTAGATGGACAGAATGTGCTAGAGATGGCAGTAGATGAGCGTGCTCGTGCGGGCTTGTTTTTGGGTATGCAATATCCAAGTGAAATCACGGGTGTTACAAATTCCGACTTTTTAAGATCTGCAATAAATGCTCGTCGTGGTGAAGGAAATGAAATTTCATTAATGAAATTTATTAAGTCTATGGACAAAACAATGCAGTTTTTAGATATGGATATTAATATGGCTCAACGCTACTTAAATGAAGGTTTCTCTGGTGGAGAGAAAAAGCGAAATGAAATTTTGCAATTAATGATGTTAGAGCCAAAAATTGCTATTTTAGACGAAATTGACTCTGGTCTAGATATTGATGCGTTAAAGGTTGTTTCAAAAGGAATTAACGAAATGCGCGGAGAAAACTTTGGCTGTCTAATGATCACTCACTATCAGCGCTTATTAAACTATATTACACCTGATGTTGTTCATGTTATGATGCAAGGCCGTGTTGTTAAAACTGGCGGTGCTGAACTGGCTGAGCGTTTGGAAGCAGAAGGATACGATTGGATCAAAAAGGAACTAGGAATCGAAGACGAAACAGTGGAGACAGAAGCGTAATAGCAGTGAGGAGGAATTTTGATGACAGTCGAAACTAAACTTCCATACGATGCTGAGTATGTAAGTCAATTTTCAAAAAATCTTGGAGAACCTGAATGGTTAACAAATATACGTCTTGAAGCTTTGCAGAAAGTAGACCAATTACCACTGCCAAAAGCTGATAAAACAAAAATTGATAATTGGAATTTCACAAACTTCAAGCATGGTTTAAAAAATGAAAAAATACAATCTTTAGAGCAATTACCAGAAGAAATTAAAGCATTAATTAATAGTGATCAAGCACAAAAACAAAATTTGCTTATTCAACGTAATGGCTCGTTAGCATATACTGTTATATCAGAAGAACTTAAAAATCAAGGTGTTATTTTCACGGATATTGCTACAGCAGCTTCTACCCATGGTGAACTACTACAGAAATATTTTATGACAAAAGCAGTAAAAGTGGATGAACATAAATTGACGGCTTTACATGCTGCTTTAATGACGGGCGGTACTTTTATTTATGTTCCGAAAAACGTTGAAGTGAAAGAACCGTTGCAAGTTGTTTATTTGCAAGATGAAGACGTGGCACTTTTCAATCATGTCATCGTAGTGGCAGAGGATAATAGTGCTGTTACCTATATCGAAAACTATTTATCATTTAATGAAACAGAAAATGTTGCTAATATTATTGCTGAGGTTATTGCTGGTACAAATGCAAACGTTCATTATGGTGCTGTTGATCACTTGGCAACAGGAATGACAGCCTATGTGAACCGTCGTGGTGTTGTAGGTCGTGATGGACGTATTGAATGGGCATTAGGACAAATGAATGATGGCAATACAGTTTCTGAAAACATTACGAATCTAAAAGGCGATGGTTCCTATGCAGATTCCAAAACTGTGACTGTTAGCCGTGGCGAGCAAAAACAGAACATTACAACGAAAATTGTTCATTTCGGTAAAAACTCAGTAGGCAATATTTTAAATCATGGTGTAGTAAAGGACGAGGCTACTTCCATTTTCAATGGAATTGGTAAAATTGAGCATGGTGCAACAAAATCGAATGCTGAGCAAACATCGCGTATTCTGATGCTAAGTGAAAAAGCTCGTGGCGACGCAAATCCAATTTTATTAATTGATGAAGATGATGTAATGGCAGGACACGCAGCATCAGTGGGACGAGTTGACCCAGTTCAACTTTACTATTTAATGAGCCGTGGTATTCAAAAAGTGGAAGCAGAACGCCTAATCATACATGGATTCTTAAGACCGGTCGTTAATGAATTAGCGATTGAAAATGTAAAAAATCAGCTAGTTGAAGTGATTGAAAGGAAAGTTCGATAATGAATATTCAAGAAATCCGTAAACAATTCCCGATTCTTCACCAGCAAGTTAATAATCATCCGTTAGTATACTTGGACAGCGCTGCTACATCGCAAAAGCCGGTACAAGTTATAGAGGCGGTAGACCGGTATTATCGTGAATATAACTCTAACGTTCATCGCGGTGTACATACACTAGGAACTTTAGCAACAGACGGATATGAAGGCGCACGCGAAAAGGTTAGAAAATTTATTAATGCAAAAGCAGTTCAAGAAATTGTGTTTGTTCGTGGTACAACGACAGGAATCAATACTGTGGCTGCAAGTTATGCTCGTGCAAACCTGAAAGAAGGCGACGAGATCGTTATCACGCCAATGGAGCATCATAGTAATATTATTCCTTGGCAGCAGGTTGCTAAGACTTCGGGTGCAACGTTAAAGTATATTCCACTTCAAGAGGATGGTACGATTGCCTTAGCAGATGTTGAAAAAACAGTGACGCCAAATACAAAAATTGTTTCAGTCATGTACGTTTCTAATGTGCTCGGGACAATCAATCCAGTGAAGGAAATTGCGGCCATTGCTCATAAAAATGGGGCCGTTATGGTTGTCGATGGTGCCCAAAGCACGCCACATATGAAAATTGACGTTCAAGATTTAGATTGTGATTTTTATGCTTTATCTGGTCATAAAATGTGCGGACCAACAGGAATCGGTGTATTATACGGAAAGAAAGCTTTACTGGAAAAGATGGAGCCGATTGAGTTCGGTGGAGAAATGATTGATTTTGTTGATTTGTATGATTCAACGTGGAAAGAGCTCCCGTGGAAGTTCGAAGGTGGTACACCCATCATCGCAGGTGCGATTGGTTTAGGTGCAGCGATTGACTTTTTAGAAGAGATCGGAATGGATAATATTGCTGAGTATGAGCATAAGCTAGCACAATATGCGATGGAAAAAGTGGGTGGAGTGGAAGGTGTAACGATTTATGGACCGAAAGAAAGAGCTGGTCTTGTTACATTTAATATTGATGATGTCCATCCACATGATGTGGCAACAGTATTAGATGCAGAGGGAATCGCCGTTCGTGCGGGACATCATTGTGCACAGCCATTGATGAAATGGTTAAAAGTATCGGCAACTGCTCGGGCTAGCTTTTATCTATATAATACTGAAGAAGAAATTGACGTCTTTGTTAAGGCATTAATAAAGACAAAGGAGTATTTTGGAAATGTCCTCTATTAATAAAAATATTGATTTGGATTCACTGTATCGCAAAGTGATTATGGATCATTACAAGAATCCGCGTAATCGTGGAGTAATGCAGGATGAAAGTGATATTAAGATTAATATGAATAACCCGACTTGCGGTGACCGAATTCAATTGCAATTGAAGGTTGAAGATGGAATCGTAACGGATGTTAAATTTGATGGAGAAGGCTGTTCCATTAGTATGTCATCTGCATCCATGATGAGTCAGGCTATTAAAGGGCAAAAGATTGAAAAGGCCCTGCGGATGGCTGATGTTTTTTCAAAAATGATGCTTGGTGAAGATTATGATGATACTGGTTTGGATCTTGGTGATATCGAAGCGTTGGCGGGAGTTGCCAAGTTTCCGGCTCGTATCAAATGTGCGACATTATGCTGGAAGGCAATGGAGAAAGGTCTTCATGAACACGAAGATCATGAACATTAAGAATCAGCTTTTCTCTTACACCCAATTTAGGAGGGGATATTAAGATGGCAAAGAAAATGCCGGAGATCGGCGATTATAAATATGGCTTTAAAGATAAAGACGTTTCTATTTTCAGATCGAAGCGTGGATTAACAGAAGAAATCGTAACAGAAATTTCAAAAATGAAAAAAGAACCACAATGGATGTTAGATTTTCGCTTAAAATCTCTAGAATTATTTTACAAAATGCCGATGCCACAATGGGGCGGGGATTTAAGCGAGTTAAACTTCGATGAAATTACGTATTATGTTAAGCCTTCAGAGAAGTCCGAGAAATCTTGGGATGAGGTTCCTGAAGAAATTAAGAATACGTTTGATAAACTAGGTATTCCTGAAGCAGAGCAAAAATATTTAGCAGGGGTTTCTGCTCAATATGAATCTGAGGTTGTTTATCATAATATGAAGGAAGACCTTGAAAAACTAGGTATTGTTTTTAAAGATACTGATTCTGCATTAAAAGAAAATGAAGATATCTTTAGAAAATATTTCGGAACAGTTGTCCCGCCTGCAGATAATAAATTTGCAGCCCTTAATTCAGCTGTATGGTCTGGTGGTTCCTTTATCTATGTACCGAAAGGTGTAAAGGTAGATACACCGCTGCAAGCGTATTTCCGTATTAACTCTGAGAATATGGGACAATTTGAACGTACACTCATTATCGTTGATGATGATGCATCGGTTCATTACGTTGAAGGCTGTACAGCACCAGTTTATACAACAAACTCCCTTCATAGTGCGGTTGTAGAAATTATCGTTGGTAAAAATGCATACTGCCGTTATACAACAATTCAAAACTGGGCAAATAACGTTTTCAACCTTGTTACAAAGCGTACAACAGTTGATGCCTACGGTACAATGGAATGGGTTGATGGCAACATCGGTTCTAAGCTGACAATGAAATATCCAGCCTGTATTTTGAAAGGTGAAGGCGCACGTGGTCTTACACTTTCAATTGCGATTGCTGGTAAAGGACAGCATCAGGATGCTGGTGCGAAGATGATTCACCTAGCACCGAATACTTCATCCACTATTGTTTCTAAGTCCATCTCTAAGCATGGCGGAAACGTAACCTATCGTGGTGTCGTACACTTTGGCAAAAAGGCTGATGGCTCTCGTTCAAACGTTGAATGTGACACATTGATTATGGATAATAAATCAAAATCAGATACAATTCCATACAATGAAGTTCATACAGAAAATATTTCGCTTGAACACGAAGCGAAAGTTTCAAAAGTATCAGAAGAACAGCTCTTCTACCTAATGAGCAGAGGTATTTCAGAACAAGAAGCTACAGAAATGATCGTAATGGGCTTTATCGAACCATTTACACGTGAACTTCCAATGGAATATGCGGTTGAAATGAATCGTTTGATCAAGTTTGAAATGGAAGGGTCTATCGGCTAAACTAAATATGTTTAACCAATTAATGTAAGACTCGAGGCTAATCAAATAGCCTCGAGTCTTGTTATATTCATAAGGTAATAGGTGGTGAAGTATGATGGAATGGATTATTTTGTTTTTTCTTGGTTTGTTTTCAGGGGTTGTTGGGAGTTTAATTGGTTTAGGTGGAGGCATCATTATTGTGCCATCGCTATTGTTTCTTGGCACCTATACAGACTGGATTAGCAATGTAACGCCGCAAATTACGGTTGGAACCTCTTCGTTAGTTATTATTTTTACCGGTTTATCGTCGACGTTAATGTTTATGAAGCATAAAACAGTCGATTATATCAGTGGCTTACTCTTTTTTATTGGGAGTGCTCCAGGGTCAATAATTGGGGCGATGACGAACAAATATTTAAATGCGGAAGAGTTTAGTCTTTATTTTGGACTTTTTATGATATTTATTTCGTTTACTTTAATGATTCGGGGGAAATTGAAGCCTGTTTCCGCTTCTACGAGCCGCTTTAGGATTAGTAGAACGAATGTGGATGTAAAAGGGAATACAGATACATATAGCTTTAATATCTTTTTTGGAATTTTTATATCTTTCGTCGTTGGTTTTCTAGGAGGAATATTTGGAATTGGTGGTGGCTCATTAATGGTTCCGGCCATGCTGTTAATATTCAGATTTCCTGCGCATATTGCAATTGCAACATCAATGTTTCTTATTTTTCTTTCTTCAACAGTCAGTTCATATACCCATTTTACGCTTGGGAATATAGACTGGCTGATCGCGATTGCCTTAATTCCGGGCGCATGGATTGGAGCAAAATTAGGAGCGATTATTAATCAACATTTAAAAGCTGAAACATTGGTTAAAGTTTTACGTGTTACTTTAATTTTGATTGGCATCCGTTTAATTTTATAATCCTTGAAAAAAAGGACAGACACCCATACCAATTCTTCAAATGATCATAAATTGATTATGGAAAGGATGTGGTATTTGGATGATTAAAACGGAGCCTATTTTCATAAATGATCACCAATTTACAGCTATTACAATTGCGCTGCCGAAAACAAATTTTATGGCGGTGACAAGTGATAAAGGATATATTATGTGCGGTGCTTTAGATGTAGCTTTATTAAATGAAAAGCTGAAGGAGAGAGGAATTATTGCAGGGAGAGCAGTAGGGGTTCGGACGATTGAACAACTGCTAGAAGCACCTCTCGAATCTGTTACGATCGAAGCTGAAAATCGCGGTATTACAGTGGGAATGCAAGGCAAGGATGCTTTGCTTAAAATGATCTGAAATGCTTGACTGAAGTGTCTGAGTCTGTATCCAGACACTTTTTGTTTTCAGCAAAATTCGATAAAATTCTATTTCTTCCGACTAAATTTTGGTATGATAATAATCAGTGAGAAGTAGTATTGATTATTTTTTAGTTAGATAGGGGTATGGTAGTTTTATGAGATTATTATCAACAAAGTCATTACAAAGGAATATGACACTCGCCAAACCTATCTATAATGGAAAAGGGCAGGTTTTGGTAGGTGAGGGAGTACCGCTAACTCCTCGAATAATTGATCGTCTCATTGAGTTAGGAATAACGTATGTTTACATAAGCGACCCTTTTACAAATGATATCGAGCTAAAATCACCAATCTCAGAAAAAACTAAGAAAGAAGCATTTCAGACAATTGAACAGACATTTGAAGTTGTAAAAAGTGGAAAATCGCTTTCAAATGTATTTCTTTTCGAACAGCTTGGTAAAAAGTTTTCGTTTGTAGTTCAAGATATTTTGAATCAAATAAAAAATCATACAGATGTCATTTCGTTATTATCTGAAGTATCAGCTTATGATCATTACATATTCACACATTCATTGAATGTTACGATTTATAGCCTTGCACTCGGTGTAGAACTGAAGCTGCCAGAGCGGAAGCTAGAAGAGCTTGGAATGGGAGCCATGCTTCATGATGTGGGAAAGATGCTCGTTCCATATGATATTTTGACGAAACCCGGGAAATTAACAAATGAGGAATTTTACGTTATACAGAAGCATGCTGAAGATGGCTTTAATATTTTGAGGAATATTCCTAATTTGCCGTTAGTTGCTGCTCACTGTGCATACCAGCATCATGAGCGGATGGATGGAAGTGGATACCCAAGGTCATTAGTCGGGGAAGATATTCATTATTATAGCCGTATTCTAGCGATTACGGATGTATATGACGCTGTAACATCCAATCGAGTTTATCGTCAAGCATTGCTTCCACATGAGGGTCTGGAAATTTTATATGCAGGTGCAGGGACGAAATTTGATTTAACTATGATTGAAGCCTTTCGGAGATCCATTGCCGCCTATCCAACAGGGTTATCAGTTCACCTAAATGATGGCCGAAAAGGGATTGTTATTAGACAAAACACCGGCACAAGCGAAAGACCGGTGATTAGAATTATTGAAGATCATGGAGCCCGTGTGCAAACACCATACGAATTAGACTTACTGAAAGAACTCTCCGTTGTTATTGTTGAAACAGATACAACCTTATTAGGAAAAAATGAAATAGTCCCGCCTAAACAAACATAGATTGTTGTTAAGGGGGGATTTTTTTGGCTAAATTCAGGCGGCGTTTTCCTAGGAGAGGACCCTTACCTACTAAAACTGTATTTATTATAACGTTTGTTATCTTTACCCTTTTTACTTTTCAAGGGTTATGGATTATAAATAAAGGCATTGAACCGACGTTAATGAGTATTGCTGAAAGCAAGGCAGAGCAATTTGCAACGTTAGCCATTAACGAAGCATTAAGAGAAAAAATTGCAGAGAGTGATAAGCAAATTGAGGATTTAGTCATTATCGAGAAATCAGAGGACGGCAGAGTCTCAACTATCGGATGGGATACGGCGCAAATAAGAAATTTTTTATGGGAATCAACACAAGTAGTGCAAGATTATTTGCATGCAATTGAAAGAGGAGAAATTCCTCCGTCTCGTTTAACGGGGGAACATATAACAATGGATCAAAAAGGGATAATTGCAGAAATTCCATTGGGTCAAGCAACTGGAAATGTGTTATTGGCAAACTTAGGTCCAAAGATCCCAGTTCGGTTTTCAATGGTTGGTGAAGTAAATACAGATGTAAAAAATGAAATGACTGAATATGGAATTAATAATGTCTTAATAAAACTATTCGTTAATGTAATCGTAAAAATTCAAGTGATAATTCCATTTAAATCAAATATGATAACCGTTTCAACAAATATTCCAATAGATATACGAAATATCAACGGAGAAGTACCGTACTTCTACAATAGTGGTGAAGGAGGAGAACCCTCGATAGAAGCACCGCTGCCTTAATATTATATTAATTTTGGGGGACGGCTGACCGCAAAAGAATTGCGGCAGCCCCTATTTTATTCTAATATTAATTTATTTCTTCTTCCTTTGCTGTCTTTCCTGTCTCTCCCAGTTACGCAACGAAGGATACGGATCAAAGGACCATTCTGTCATGCCGTTATCTTTATAGATTCCGTAATGCAAATGTGGCGGGAACTTTCCAGATGTACCTGGAGGGCCATAGCCGGAACTTCCAACGTAGCCAATCACTTCGCCGGCTTCAACTAATTGGCCAGGCTTTAATTTACCCTCAAAACCGGATAAATGGGCATAGTAGTGATAATTATTATTTAGATCACGAATACCGACTCTCCAGCCGCCGTATTTATTCCAGCCTTTTAGCTCAATGACACCATAACTTGTAGACCGGACAGGGGTCCCGTACCCGGCAAAAATGTCAGTGCCTTCATGGATGCGAATGCCGCCCCATCCTCTTCTGTCGCCCCATGTGCTTCGGTAGGAATAATTCCATCTTAATGGTACCGGAAAAGCATGTTTATCCACAATGTCTAAACCGTATTTTTCAAATAAAAGAGCATTGTTTATGATAATACCGACAGCTTTGTCTCGTTTGTAATACTCCCAAAGCGCAATTTTTATATTCTTTTTATCAAAACCAAAGTCAGCTATATAATTGGCAAATGTAAATAAAACATCCTCGTCATCATTTTGGTCTGCTAATCCATCTCCATTTCCATCCAAGCCAATGCCTCCGAAAAACTGAATTGTCTTTGCGTTCGTATCATTTAATTCTGGGTTTAGAGGGCCAGCCCATTGTCGTGGAGAAAAATATATTCCAATAAACCCTTGTTCCTTAGGGATATCCTTTCGAGCACGCCGGGTGCTCCGTTCATATTGGTCGATGGCACCTAAGTAGTACCAAGGGATTTGCGTGATGGCTTCTACTTTTTTATATAAGGCTAATCTTTCGTTATAAATATCTTCGGGTTTCTTTTGTGTATTTGCTTTTGTAAGGTCT
Source organism: Schinkia azotoformans (assembly GCF_035811335.1). Taxonomy (NCBI): domain Bacteria; kingdom Bacillati; phylum Bacillota; class Bacilli; order Caryophanales; family Bacillaceae; genus Schinkia; species Schinkia azotoformans. Next base: position 153,989 of record NZ_JARSMD010000017.1, on the reverse strand, counting down.
GGATCTATACTCAGGCAAAATAAAAGTAAGAGTATAAAAATGACAGTCCGCTTCACAACGTCAAATTCCCCTTTCGCAAATGAATTACTATTTATAGTTTGCAAAAAAACCAAAAATTAATAGGTGGAAAATGGAGTCAAATATTCGAAAAGTAGAAAAGGTGAGTGCATTATGGTAAATTGAACACTATACAATCTATCGTTTGGAGTGATGTAAGTGAAAGACAATCATGTTCCTAATAGAAAACCTGAATGGCTAAAAATTAAGTTAAATACAAATGAAAACTATACAGAATTAAAAAAATTAATGCGGAATAAAGAATTACATACAGTTTGTGAAGAGGCAAAATGCCCGAATATCCACGAATGCTGGGGCGAAAGAAGAACAGCGACCTTTATGATCCTTGGTGATGTGTGCACAAGAGCATGTCGATTCTGTGCGGTTAAAACAGGTCTTCCAACAGAAACGGACTTGGAAGAACCAAAACGGGTTGCTGAATCAGTGAAAGTGATGAATTTAAAGCATGTTGTCATCACAGCCGTTGCCCGGGATGATTTAAATGACGGCGGTGCATTCATTTTTGCTGAAACTATAAGGGAAATACGAAAAAGTTCGCCATTAACTTCAATCGAAGTTTTGCCGTCAGATTTAGGGGGAAATATCGAAAGCTTAAAGCTTTTAATGGACGCCAAGCCGGATATTTTAAACCATAATATTGAAACAGTTCGAAGACTTTCTGATCGAGTTCGTTCGAAAGCGAAATATGACCAGTCTTTGAAATTCCTTTATAATGCCAAACAATTTCAACCGAGTGTTCCAACGAAATCGAGCATTATGATCGGATTAGGGGAAACAACGGAAGAAATCATCGAAGCCATGACGGATTTACGGGCACATGATGTTGATATTTTGACGATTGGTCAATACTTGCAGCCGACGAAAAAGCATCTGTCGGTGGAAAAATATTATCATCCGAATGAATTTACCGAGTTGAAAAAGACTGCTTTTGAAAAAGGCTTCAAGCATTGCGAAGCCGGGCCGCTTGTAAGGTCATCTTATCATGCCGATGAGCAGGTAGAAGCAGCTGCTAAAAATGCTGAAAATAAAGAAAACTATGCCTGAGATATGGTGAAATAAGGGATAAGAGGTGAGAGGATGTTAATCAACGGGGTACAATATGAGCTCGTAGAGGATTACCGAAATGGATTTAATGAAGATGCGATCAAAGAACGTTACAGTGATATTTTAAATAAATATGATTATATTGTTGGTGATTGGGGTTATAATCAATTGCGTTTAAAAGGATTTTTTGATGATTCCAATCAAAAGGCAGCACCAGATACGAAAATTAGTACACTGTCCGAGTATCTGTATGAGTATTGCAATTTTGGCTGTGCGTATTTTGTTATAAAAAAATTAAAAAAGTAATAATTACACCTAAATATTCTGTATTTCATAAGTCGGATATTGCGACCGATCTTGATCGGACAACGTGATAAATTAATGATTTTATACAAACCACAAGTCTCTAAGCGTTAAAACCCGAATGTAGTCTTACTTCCTGAAATACCCAGATGTTCATTCGGGTTAGCTTAGAGGCTTGCTTTCTTGCAATTACTTTTGTATTGTCCGATCACAATTGGAAGCGATATTCGGCTTGTGGAATACCACTCCAACTTGATAATACATTTACGGTGTTGTATATGGCAGCTCGTGATCTGTATCTGGATCATCATGCGGTGGATGGGCACCGGGATATTGCCTTGGAGAATCTTGATGCATCGATTTGAATTCATAGTTGAAAGCACTATATCTACGCTGTCCTTCTTCCCAAGGAGTACTTTTCAGTTCTACCGGCTCATCCTGCCTAATTGGACAACCATAGGCCCCATCTGGAAATTCTTCTGCAGTCAAAAAATTCCTCATCGTTTCAACATTAGAAAAATCCGTATATTGCTCACGTTCTGTACCTTTTTTCTTCCAAAAACCCAAAGAAACCACCTCCTATAGATAGAATGGTCTATAAAAGATGGTTTCATGTGGTGAAACTTAATCCAATTTACTGTACTAGTTATACTGAAGTGATTTGCTTTAGAAAATGATGAAGCTCAGCTGCATCCTCTTCATCTAAATTGTAAATATGTTCAAGATACCCCGGTTCGTCTAAATCATCCTTCCCGATAATCGCAAAACGATGGCTTTGAATATCAAGAACTATATTTTTTCCGTAAAAACGGTCTGTTTGAATGACAGCCAAATCAAATCGTTGTTTAGATCCCATAAAACTTATAAATCGTGTTTTAGTTTCTTCAGTATCATCATATAGATAGAAAAAATCTGTAATGATAATCCCCTCCATTTTGATTCTTAGCTTACTGTGCTTTATTTTACAACAACAACCATCTCTTGTCGAAAATTAGTTGAAATAATGCTACAATAAAATATACATTACGATAAATTAGGTGTAGTAAAATGGTAAACCTATAAAAACAAATAATTTTTAAGAGGTGTATTGCGTTGTATTTTGTAGATCGTGAATTTCTCGAACAGCTATTGCAACATATTGAAAAAAATATTGCTATTTTAAAGGAAAATTCAAATTGGGATGGCCCCCTTGAAAAGCTTGCCCTTGAGCGAGTTGTGCATATTTTAATTGAGTCAATTTTGGATGTTGGTAATACATTAATTGATGGATTTATTATGAGAGACCCAGGCAGCTACGAGGATATCATTGATATTTTATTAGATGAAAAAGTAGTGAAAGCCGAGGATGAAGTTCCATTAAAAGCAGTCGTTGCTTTTCGTAAAATCCTGATTCAAAATTATTTAGATATTGATCATGATCAAATTTTACAGAGCTTAAAAGAAAATATTGTAAAAATTGAACAATTTCCTAATCAGGTCCGCATCTACCTTGAAAATGAATTAGGACCAATAAACGCTTTTAAAGCATAAAAATGTTAACAAAGTATTCAATATTATATAAATATAGAAGTTTAAAAATGTCGAAAAGTAAGCTATAATGAATTCAAGGGTGGTGATCTATAATGACTAGTAATACGTCTTCAACAAGAGATGAAATATTAACAATGTTAAAATTGAATAAACGTATGACAGTAACTGAAATGGCTAATCAATTGCAAATTACTGAGATGGCTGTTCGGAGACATTTAAATACGTTAGAAAAGGACCGCTATGTTGAAACTATTCTTGTTCGACAAGCAATGGGACGTCCTTTAAACATTTATCAACTTTCAGAAGCTGGAGAAGAACTTTTCCCACGAAACTATAAGAATATCATTCTAGAATTCATCGCTGATATTGAAGAATTAAACGGACAAGAAATGGTCGATCAACTGTTTGAACGACGTAAGGATCGGATGAAAGTGACCCTTATGAAGCGGATGGAAGGTAAATCATTGGAAGAAAGACTTCAAACTCTTGTTCAAATTCAAAATGACAACGGCTATATGGCTGATATCGAACAAAATGAAGATGGAAGTTTTGAAATGTCCGAGCATAATTGTCCAATAGCTTTAGTAGCCAATAAATATCAATCTGCATGCCATCGTGAGCTTGAATTATTTAAAGAAGTTCTTGGCACTGACAAAATTGTCAGACATGCATGCTTAAGTGATGGCGATGGAGCTTGTCAATATCATATTAAGAAATGATTTAACTTTATTCAAAGTTAAAGCCTTCGGCAGATTAAAAAGAGGCTGTCTTAAGAGTGTCCAGCAGACATGGATACCTTTGGGACAGTCTCTTTTTGCTTTTGTATTCAAACATTATATAATTTGTGTTAGGAGTGATTTTTTGAAAAAGTATAATGCTTATTTAATTGACCTTGATGGCACCATGTACCGTGGAGCAGAACGGATTGAAGAAGCTGTACATTTTGTTAAAGCGATACAAAAAAAGAACATACCTTATTTGTTCGTAACGAATAATTCATCGCGGCGACCAGACCAAATAGCCGAAAAATTAATATCCTTTGATATTCCTGCAACACCAGAGCTCGTTTTTACATCTAGTATGGCTGCTGCTAATTACATTGCAGATCAGAAGAAAGATGCCGCTATTTATATGATTGGTGAAGAAGGTCTGCAGCATGCCCTTCAGGAAAAACAGTTCACCTTTATTGAAGAAAACCCGGATTACGTTGTCGTTGGAATTGACAGGGATCTTACGTATGAAAAATTGGCAAAAGGCTGCTTGGGGATTAGAAATGGAGCTACTTTTTTGTCAACGAATGCAGATATCGCGATTCCAACAGAAAGAGGATTACTGCCTGGAAATGGCGCCTTAACCTCTGTTTTTTCGGTTTCTACTGGAGTGAACCCGATCTTTATCGGAAAACCTGAATCAATTATCATGGAGCAGGCTCTGCGCGTCCTCGGTGCAAATAAGGAAGAAACTTTAATGGTTGGTGATAATTATGATACCGATATTGCGGCCGGCATGAGTGCAGGTATAGATACATTGCTCGTCCATACAGGGGTGACCTCCAAAGAAAAATTGACCGAATATGAAACCCAGCCAACCTATGTAGTCGACTCTTTATCCGTATGGATTGATAAAATATAAAAGCTGTCTAGCCTCAGCGCCCAGCGACTCGTAAACTTCGCTAAATGGGCGCTTCGGCTTTTCGTTTTACTCCACATTTTTAGCTCGGTGTGCTAACCGGCTTGAGGCCGCCGCTGCAATGGCACCAACAATATCGTCCAAAAATGTATTGCAGACACCCTCATGGTGCTCATTAATTTTTTCTAATATTCCCGGCTTCTGCTTATCAATGTACCCATAGTTCGTAAATCCGATTGATCCGTAGACATTAATAATGGAAAATGCAATGATTTCGTCTACCCCGTAAAGACCTTCATCATTTAATAATGTAGTTAATAACGGCTCTGAAATTAGCTTTTTCTCTGCCAATATATCTAATTCAATTCCCGTTATGATCGCATTTTGAACCTCGCGTTTTGATAAAACACGTTCTATGTTCGCTAAGCACTCTTCTATTTTTAAATTCTCGTGGTATTTATTTTGTAAATAATATACTAAATCGGCGATATCTTTAAGTTCGACTCCGCGTTCCTTTAATAGCTCCCTTGCACGTTTTTCAATAGGGTCCATGTGTTTTTCATCCTTCATCATGTTTTTCACCTTTTCTTATCATAATATACGTTCATTTTGCTTTTTATGTTCATTATATACTTCTTAATTTTTCCAATGAGCAACAATTTATACTTACGGGTAAGCCTACATACATATTAATAAGGTATTAGAAAGGGGTGCTTGGAAATGATCGAAAGAGATCTATATGAACAATATCGATTGAATAGCTCTCAATTTATTAAGTATAAAAACTTTCAAGCTTTTCACGAAAATGGCAGTTTGTATGTGATCGTTCCGATTCCTGAAATAGAACGGGAGGAATTATTGGAACTGAAGCAAATAAGCGATTATTTGCAATTTCAAAAAGAAGATAGAATAGCCCATTTTGTCCCGACCGTTACACAAGAGTTGATTGGTTATATTAATGGTGAAAGCATCGCTCTTTTTAAGCTTCCTGATATAAATCATCGGAGAAGACTTTTCGGTGATGGCGAGGATTTAGCCAGATTACATCAGCTGGGGCGTTATTACCCATATCCACCACAAATAGCGACACGTCTAGGTCTATGGAAAACAATGTGGGAAAATCGCCTTGATCAGTTGGAAGAATGGTGGGGCCAAAGGATTCAAGGACTCCCGGAAAATCGTTTTGAGAAATTATTTTTTGAAACCTTTCCATACTATCTTGGTGTATCTGAAAATGCGATCCAATATGTTGCCGACTGTATGTGGGAGGACGCTCGCAAGGAGGCACAAATAGGTACGATTTGTTATGTGAAATATAAACCGCAAACCGATCCAGACAGAGTCATTTTCCCAACTGACCTAATTTTTGATCATCCAACACGTGATCTTGCAGAATGGATTCGATCCAAGTACGTAACAGGTGCAGACATGCAGGAAATAAGCAGCTTTTTAAATCAATACGAGCGGATTATGCCATTATCAATAGTAAGCTGTCGATTATTATTTGGCAGGTTATTATTTCCACTCTCCTATTTTGAGGCAGTTGAGGGATATTATTCAGCATCTACGGAAAAAAGAAAAATGAAATATGAAAAACAATTTTTTAGAGTATTAGATCAAGCAGAGGACTATGAACGATTTTTAAGTACATTTTCTAAAAATTTTGGTGGGGTTTCATCGAGAAATTTGCAAATTCCTGAAATAGAATGGCTTCAGGGTATAAAAGGTTAATTGAATTATGTTAATATTATAAAAGTAAGGAAAAGCTGTTGTCCAAAAATTAAGTAAAAACAACTCTTGTATTGAAAGGTAATTCCATCTATAATGTCCGTATGACAAAAACAGATGTATCGTGTATGTAGACATGTGGGAAGGGTGAAAATAATATGATTAAATCAATTTCTATCGGATTGCTAGGATTAGGAACTGTAGGAAGCGGTGTTGTTCAAATCGTTGAGCGCCACCAGGATAAATTAATTCATCAAATCGGATGTCCGGTTGAAATTACAAAAATTGTAGTAAAAAATTTGGATAAACAGCGTGATATTGAAATTGATCCATCTAAATTAACAACAGATCCGAATGAAGTCATTGAAAATCCGAATATCGATATTGTTGTTGAAGTAATGGGTGGTATTGAAGATACTAGAAACTACGTGGTTAAAGCACTACAGAATAAAAAACATGTTGTAACAGCGAACAAAGATTTAATGGCACTTTACGGGGCAGAGCTATTACAAATTGCTTCTGAAAATGGCTGCGACTTATTTTTTGAAGCTAGTGTTGCGGGCGGAATTCCGATAATTCGTAGTTTAGTAGACGGCCTTGCATCAGACCGGATTACGAAAATGATGGGGATTGTAAATGGAACAACCAACTACATCCTTACTAAAATGTCACAGGAAGGCCGTCCGTACGGTGAAGTATTAAAAGAGGCTCAAGAGTTGGGCTATGCAGAATCAGATCCAACAGCAGATGTTGAAGGTCTCGATGCGGCAAGAAAAATGGCAATTCTCGCTACTTTAGGATTTTCCATGCAGATCGATTTGGATGACGTAAAAGTCAGCGGTATTTCAAGCATAACAGAAGAAGATTTAGACTACAGTAAACGTCTCGGCTATACAATGAAATTAATTGGTATTGCCGATCGTGAAGAGGATAAGGTTGAGGTTAGTGTTCAGCCGACATTATTGCCTAATAATCATCCGCTCGCAACTGTTAATGATGTCTATAATGCTGTTTATGTTTGCGGTGAAGCCGTTGGTGAAACGATGTTCTACGGACCAGGTGCAGGTAGATTTCCAACTGCTACATCAATCGTATCGGATCTAGTTGAAGTAATGAAGAATATGCTTTTAGGTGTAAATGGAAGCAAATATGTTGCATCACAATTTAAAAAAAGCCTGAAATCTGATGAAGAAATTTTATCGAAATATTTCTTGCGTATCCATGTGCAGGATCGCCCAGGGGCTTTTGCGGCGATTACATCATTATTTTCAAGCTATAATGTTAGTTTTGAGAAAATTTTGCAATTACCTTTAAAAACGAAAGGTGTAGCAGAAATTGTTATCATCACACATCACGCTAATAAGCAAGCTTATAATGAAATTATGGAAAAACTAAATACATTAGAAGTTGTCCGTGGTGTAAAGAGCAGCTATCGAGTTGAAGGGGAAGAAGTACTTTAATGCCAGCAACACATCTTACTTTCTTAAAAATTTATCTGATGAACATATCCAAGGAGCTGTAACTTAATGGTAAATAATAAGGCTTTTAGAATAACTACTCCTGGCAGTACTGCTAATCTAGGGCCTGGCTTTGACTCAGTTGGCATGGCTGTAAATCGTTATTTAGTTTTAGATGTAACACCAAGTGATGAATGGAAATTCATTTCTAAATCAGAAGAACTTACTGGACTTCCAGAAGGAAAAGAAAATTTAATGTATAAAGTTGCTACCTCTGTGGCTGATGATTATGGCTTTGAACTTCCACCACACAGAGTTGAAGTTACGAGTGATATTCCACTATCAAGGGGACTCGGCAGCAGTGCGGCAGCCATTGTTGCCGGAATTGAACTTGCAAACCAAATTCTGAATCTTGATTTGTCCGCTGAAGAAAAGTTAAGAAGAGCAAGCAATATCGAAGGTCATTTGGATAATGTAGCAGCATCCTTATATGGCGGTCTTATCATCGGCAGCCATCGTGAAGATGGAACAGATATGGTTCATGCGGGCTTCCCTGACATCGATATGGTTGTCTATATTCCAGCCTATGAACTTGAGACCAAAAAAGCACGGAGTGTACTCCCGGAAACAATGGAGTTTAAAACAGCCGTGTTCGCAAGTGGCATTAGTAATGTGCTTGTAGCAGCATTGTTAACATCCAATTGGGAGCTGGCAGGGAAAATGATGGTGAAAGATTTATTCCACCAGCCTTACCGTGGTGAACTCATACCGGAGCTCGGAATGGTGTTTTCATTGGCGGATGAATTGGGCGCCTATGGTGTAGCGCTTAGCGGTGCAGGACCGACCATTATTTGCTTTGCACCAAAGGGCAAAGGTGAATCTATACAGAAGCACCTTCAAGAAAAGTTCCCAACTGCAAGAATTGAGACATTGAAAGTGGACCAATCTGGTTTGTCTATAGAAAAAAAAGAAAAAGCTGTCAAATGACAGCTTTTTCTTTTGATGTTGTGCATCATTGTCTAGCTCCAGCGCCTATCGCCTAGCAAACTTCAGGTCTCCTCCCTACGATAAGTCAACTAAGAATTGCTAACGCAATTCAAGTTTCCTTTATCTCAGTCGAAGTCCCTCCAGTTTGTACGGCGATGAGCAAGGCGCTTGCGCTTTTCTCTCTAAAATACTTGCTCTACTTCAACAATGCCTGGAACTTCCTCAACAAGAGCGCGTTCGATTCCAGCCTTTAATGTGATCGTAGAACTTGGGCAGCTCCCGCAAGCACCCATTAGGCGTAATTTTACAATTCCATCTTCTACATCTACTAATTCACAGTCACCGCCATCACGTTGTAAAAATGGACGCAATTTGTTTAAAACTTCTTCAACTTGCTGAATCATTGTATTGTTTTCACTCATTATAATCGACTCCTTCCTTACCTCCCTATTATAATTGTTGATAATTTAAAAAGCTATTCAAACAACTTGGGTTTTAGTAAAATAAAAAACAAGGGGGAGTTAATATGAGTCAACAAAATGTGCAAATAAAAGTTTACGGGAGTGAACATCCTTGTCCAAGCTGTCTGCATTCTCCTTCTTCAAAGGAAACGTTTGAATGGCTTAAAGCGGCCTTAACGAGGAAGTACCCTAAACAGTCCATAACAATTAATTATATAGATATTGAACAGCCGCCTTTTGAAAATGATCCGTATGTGGCATCTATTCAAAATGGGGATATTTTTTATCCGGCTGTTGTGATAAACGATGTCCTTGTTGGTGAAGGAAATCCTCAGCTAAAAACAATATTTGCAAAGTTGGAGAAACTGGGATATATATCGAAATAAGAAAACTAGTTCTATTTGTAGATTAGTTGTGAAAGAGGTCGTAATATGATTAACCCACTTATTGAATTTTGTGTCAGCAACTTAGCAAGTGGTGCACAAAAGGCTAGAGAAGTATTGGAGAAGGATCCGAATCTTGATGTCATTGAATATGGATGCCTTAGCTATTGCGGGAAATGTGCCCATACATTATTTGCTTTGGTTAACGGTGAGTTTGTTTCGGGTGAGACTCCAGATCAGTTGGTAGAAAATATTTATAAATATTTAGATGAAAATCCAATGTTCTAATTAGAAAAGCGGAAGCGCCTTGTTCATCGCCGCACAAACTGGAGGAGCTAGACAATGATAAAGCTTCCATCAATTTTCTGATGGAAGCTTTGTTACTTTTCTGTCATGCTTCGCTTTTCATCCCTTGCCGCATACCATTGTTGTCTGGCCAAGTTAACAACCTTTCTTTCATGGGTTTTATTTTGCATGTCGACGACCTTTGAAAAATGAGAGATTGCTTGGTCGTAACGTCCCAAACGCCGGTTTAATTCACCAATTAAATATAAAACACGAATTTCCGTCATATCCTCACTATTTCCATAGTAAGCGTCTAAATAGGCTTTATTTAAATGCTCCAATGTCAGTTCGGTAAAACGTTTTTCCTCGTTATGATTATTAATTTTCCGACAGAGCCAGGCAAGACGAAGTAAAAGGTTCGCAATAATAATTGATTTTTCCTTCTTTAGTGTGGCGCAATAGAATGCTAGTTTATATGTTTGGATCGCTTGACTTATAGATCTTTCATCACCAAAGTTATGGGGCACCCATTTGTCAGAGACGGCCTCCTGGATTGCTTCTTGAGTTCCTTCATAGAAGTATGTAGTAAATTGGTCAGTATAAGAATATCCGCAGGATGGACATACTTTGACAAAATAAAGAAGGGGACTGATATTTTCATCTTGATAATAGGGACAAAAATCAGTATCACTATGGTCGAGTTTGATAAATCGTGAACGAATCTTTTTTGTAGTAAATGTTGTTTTACAATTTGGGCATGTTTCTTTTTTATCATACAAAGGTGTTAATAACTCTTTTGCCATTCAAGTTCATCCCCTCATCATGATATAATCTAATAATTCTAATGTACCACTAATTGTATTCAGAAGGTAGGAATATGCGCGAAAAGAACTGCATCCAATTACCTTATAGACAAAAAAATAAGAAAAACAACGTAATTTCCCTTTTGGTAAATTACGTGTCTTTCAAAATTTAGAGAAACGGGGGATAAAAACATTATGGTCAATCAAACTATCTTTTATACATCCTTTCTAACAATTTTTTAAAAATGCCATATAATAATATAGATTAAGCAACATTTTTGTATTAAAAGTAGGAAATTAGTATACTGTTATCAACCAGATGAAAAGTTATACACAAACAAAAGGAGGTTAATCTCATGAATCTTACGATCACCGAGGCAGCTGCCAGTCATATATTCGGAATGATGAAAGAAGAAGGCAATGAAAACCTGTTTTTACGTATTGGTGTTAAAGGTGGAGGCTGCAGTGGTTTATCATATGGGATGGGGTTTGAACAAGAGCAGTCCGATGCTGATTTATTGTTGGAACAACATAACTTAAAAATTGTAGTCAATAAGGAAGATGCACCAGTGCTTGATGGAGTGAAAATAGATTACAAACAAAACATGATGGGCGGGGGTTTCACGATTGATAATCCCAATGCCATTGCGTCCTGTGGCTGTGGTTCGTCATTTAGAACTGCTGAACGTACTGGCTCACCAGAAGAGTGTTAAATCTAATCCAATAATGCAGAAAAGAGCTAAGGGTGCCTTAGCTCTTTTTTAACTCTAACTATTAAACATACTTGAAGAATGCATTGGCTGCACTTTTGCATCGGGATCAATGTAAGACTTTGCAATATTTACTGCTGTTGGTGCTTCCCCAAAGCCAGTGGCAATTAGTTTAATTTTTCCGTTATAAGTTGCAATATCTCCAGCTGCATAAATCCCAGGTATATTAGTTTCCATCCTTGAATTTACAACGATTGAATTCTTTTCGATTATTAGGCCCCATTCTTTAATGGGTCCTAATGATGACACAAATCCGTAGTTCACGATTAATGCATCGATATCAATTGTAACTTCTTCTTTTGTGTTAGCTTCTGCTAATACGATCTGCGTTATTTTTTCTCCATCACCAATTAATCGGAGCGGATTATATGGAGTTAATACATTCGCTTTAGAATTCACTAAATTTTCAACGCTGTGTTCGTGGGCACGGAATTTATCACGGCGGTGAGCAATTGTTACTTCACCCGCAATTGGTTCTAGCATCAATGCCCAGTCAACTGCTGAATCTCCCCCGCCTAATACGACAACGCGCTGACCTTGAAATTTATTCATATCATCAACAAAGTAGTGTAGATTTTTACCTTCATATTGGGCCGCATCATCAAGTTCGAGACGACGGGGCTGGAAGGCACCATTACCTGCTGTAATAATGATCGCTTTAGTAAAATGGACCTCAGAATTCGTTGTCAGTTTAAATGAACCATCCTCTAATTTTTCAACCTTATCAACAGATTGATTTAACGTAATGGCAGGTTCGAATTTTTTCATTTGTTCCTTTAATCGATCTATTAATTCCTGAGCGCGGATTTTCGGAAAGCCGGCTACATCATAAATATATTTTTCAGGATATAAAGCGGACAGCTGACCTCCTAATTGTGGAAGACTTTCAATTATTTTAACGCTCGCTTGTCTCATGCCAGCATAGAAAGCGGCAAACAAACCGCAAGGTCCCCCACCAATAATGGTGATATCATACACTTTAGGATCTTTTTTCATGCCATTCCCCCCTAGTCTAGTCTAGACTTACATATATTTTTATTCTAGCATATTTATAATGAAAATTCACAATATTTAGAAATACATTCAATCCAGAAAAGAAACAATTTTTGGCATAATATTTTTGAAATAAAATAGTTGATAAATGCATGAGAAAGGAATAATATGAATTCAAGAAGATATTGTTAAAAATTTGTTACAAAAAATCAACTTATTTGTGAACAACCAGTAAACTTTTGATGAAATCTTTCATATTATGTAATAATGAAAGATTTAATTTTAGATAAGTTTGTGAAAAAGGTAACAAGATTATAAAAATGTTATGAAATGCAAAAAATATAACTACTAAAATAAAGGTGGATGTGATTGTCTTGAAAAGACCAAACGTAGTAATTCTAGGAGCAGGTTATGGTGGAATCATGACTGCCGTAAATTTACAAAAAACTTTAGGGGTTAATGAAGCGAATATTACACTTGTGAACAAGCATAATTATCATTATCAATCAACATGGCTTCATGAAGGTGCTGCTGGAACGCTTCACCATGATAAAATTCGTATCCCTATTAACGATGTTATTCAACCAAGCAAGGTTAATTTTATCAAGGACACGGTAGTTGAAATAAAGCCTCAAGAGAAAACGGTAATCCTCGAAAAAGGGGAGCCTCTTTCCTATGATTATTTAGTAATTGGGCTGGGCTTTGAATCAGAAACTTTTGGAATAAAAGGTTTAAAGGAGTATGCCTATTCAATTACAAGCATTAACTCTGTCAGACTTATTCGTGAACATATCGAGGTTTGTTTTGCTCAGTATAATAATGAAGTTGAAAAGCGCGAGGAATTATTAACCATTGTTGTAGGTGGTGCGGGCTTTACCGGAATTGAATTCTTAGGAGAGCTTGCGAATAGAATTCCTGAGCTCTGTGACGAATATGATATTGATCGCAAAAAGGTCCGTGTTGTCTGCGTCGAAGCAGCTCCAACAGCCTTACCTGGATTCAACCAAGCATTAGTTGAATATGCTATGAACCATTTAGAGCAACGTGGCGTTGAATTTAAAATTGGAACAGCCATTAAAGAATGTACGCCAGATGGAATTGTTGTTTCAAAAGATGAAGTAGTTGAAGAAATAAAAGCGGCTACTGTTGTTTGGGCAGCTGGTGTCCGCGGGAATTCAATCGTTGAAAAATCCGGATTTGAAGCAATGCGTGGCCGTGTTAAAGTACAACCTGACTTAAGAGCCCCAGGTTATGATGAGGTATTTATCGTTGGTGACTGTGCACTATTAATTAATGAGGAAATTAATCGCCCTTATCCGCCAACCGCGCAAATTGCTATTCAAATGGCCGATACCTGTGCGGCTAACCTAGCAGCGTTAATTAGAGGAAAAGAGGGTGAATTGAAAGCATTTGTGCCGGATATTAAAGGCACAGTTTGCTCACTAGGTCACGATGATGCTATGGGTGTTGTCTTTGGCAATCATCAGTTATATGGAACACAGGCTTCGATTATGAAAAAGATGATTGATAACCGCTATCTGTGGAAGCTTGGCGGCCTTTCATTAGTTCTTAAAAAAGGAAAGCTAAACTTCTTTTGACTTTATTGATTGACGGCTCCCCCCACTTTAAGTAAACTAACTAATAGGTGTAGGGGAGGTATCTGTAGTGGGTATTCCACAGTTGCTAGTATCGATGTTATTATTTATTGTATTATTTTTGGGAATTGGTTTTATTTTAAATATGTTGCTCAGAACTTCATGGTTAATGGCTGTTGTTTATCCAATAGTTGTTATATTAATTGTTGATAAAATTCGCTTTTTTAAATATTTTACAGAACCAGCTGAATCATTTAAAAGGCTAGCAGATAACTTTTCTGCTTTAGGCGGGGCTGACGTCATTATTTTATCAAGTGGATTTTTAGGAGCCATTTTATCAGGAGTAGTCATTAAATTCTTACGTAAAAATGGATATCAAATGTTTTAAGGGACTGACGGTTTATGTCAGTCTCTTTTATTTTTGGGATAAATTAACACTCTTTTCTGTATATTTATTTTTCATTTTGGAAATAAATAGTTTAAGAGAGGAGTGGACATGAGTGAGATTTTGGAAACAAACACTAAAACGGACCATTATGACCTTTATGTTTATTGCGGCCTTATTGACTACTTTTCAATCTATATCAGGTGTTCAAGCAAAAGATTTTTCAATTTGGGAATGGTATCAAACGAAATTTGTTAAACAAGGTCCTGTAGTTTATGAAAACAAGGAGCATACTTCAAAGAAGTTATCATTAGGGAAAAAAGGATTATCAAGATATGTTGTTGAAAGAAAGGCAATTTCAAGTGAGTCAGTTGAAATGCCACAGAGCCTTGAAGAGGCTTTCGATTGGTCTAAGTACCCTTCACAAAAGGTGGTGGCAACTGGTTATACGGCGGGAGTTGAATCGACAGGCAAAGATGAAGATCATCCCGAGTATGGCATTACCTATTCAGGGGTGAAGGTTAAACGTGACCTTTATTCAACGGTTGCAGCTGATTTGGATGTCTTTCCAATTGGGACAATCCTGTTTATTCCTAACTACGGGTACGGGGTTGTTGCTGACAAGGGTGGAGCAATAAAAGGTCATAAGATTGATCTTTATTATGAAACAGTTGATGATGTTTACAATAAGTGGGGCAAAAAAGAAGTGAAAGTATATGTTGTTAAAAAAGGCGATGGCTCCCTTACGGAAGAGGAACTAGTTCGTTTAAATGAAGATCGGTCCATGCAAGTATTTAGACAGCAAATCATAAAAGGTTAGTATAAAAGAGCGAAAAAGCAGCATTCTAACTGAAAATAGAGTGCTGCTTTTTTTAATATAGAAGATAATACAAAAGTAAAGTTAATAAAATGCCGGTTAGTGCTCCGAAAAAGACTTCGATCGGCTTGTGGCCAAGTAACTCTTTCAGTTCTTTTCTTCTTTCAAAGCTCTCCTTTTTAGGCAGTGCTTTAGCCTCTTCCACGAATTTATTGAATTCAGCGACGAGCCAATTCAGAACAGTGGCTTGCTCCCCTGCATGGTATCGAATTCCAGTTGCATCAAACATAACAATGACTCCGAAAATGACGGAAATTGCGAACAGTGGTGAACTTAACCCTTCTTGTAGTGCAATCGCAGTCGATAAAGCTGTGACAGCACCAGAATGAGAGCTGGGCATGCCACCTGTGCTAGTTAATAAGGACCAATCGATCTTCTTTGTTGCAATTAATGATATCGGGACTTTAACGAATTGCGCGAAGAATATTGAAAAGAGTGCTGCCCCAAGCGGGAAATTAGAAAATAGCTCCATAATTTCGTTTCGTCCTTTCTTGGTTTCGCTTTTCTTAATTATATCATAATTCATGTTATTCATTCGAAATTTGCAATTGTTTTCTAATAATTGGATAATAAAAATGGAGGTGTCGAAAATGTTTAAAGTCGTGGAGGAATTGGCCTTAAATGAAGTGCAGGAAGCACTTATTATTGGTTTGTTTGAGCATCAAAAAGTTGAAGGAGTCATCAAGGAAATAGATGATATATTTGCTGGACAGTTATTCGAATTAATACGGAATGGGGAACTTAGCGGAAAGAAAAAAGTAATTTCTAAAATACATACATTAGGAAAAATCGGATTCAAGCGCATTTATTTTGTTGGACTTGGAAAGGAAAAGGAATTAAAGTTTTCCGACTTACGCGAATTGTTCGGCTGCCTAGTAAAACAGGTAAAGAAAGATCGATTATCAAGTCTTTTATTTGTGTTAGATACTTTTATAACAACTGAAATTGAGGAGCTTGATGCAGCCCATGCCCTTGGAGAAGCTGTGGCTTTGGCCGCTTATCAATTTGAAAACTATAAGAAAAAACCGAATATCCCTGATAAACGGATTGAGTCTGTTGATGTCTATTCTGGTGAAGAGGAAAGCGAAATTCGTGCAGCACTAACAGTTGGCTACACCTACGGTAAGGGTACGAATACAGCCCGTAATTTAGTCAATCTGCCTCCTAATATGCTGACTGCTTCTGATCTCGCTGATTATGCGGTTGGAATAGCCAATAAATATGGAATGGATTATGAAGTGCTTGAAAAGGCAGATATGGAAAAGCTTGGGATGGGGGCGCTTTTGGCAGTTAATAAAGGGTCCGTCGAACCACCCAAAATGATTGTCCTTAAATATCATGGTAAAGAAAAATGGGATGATGTTCTAGCGTTTGTAGGGAAAGGGATCACCTACGATACCGGCGGCTATAGCCTGAAACCCCGTGAAAGCATGGTTGGGATGAAAACGGACATGGGTGGTGCAGCGGCAGTCCTCGGGGCAATGGAAATTATCGGGGAGCTCAAACCAGATTTAAATGTTGTCGCGGTTATTCCTTCAACAGATAACGTCATAAGCGGCACAGCCTACAAACCAGATGATGTCATTATCTCCATGAGTGGTAAAACGATTGAAGTATTAAATACAGATGCAGAAGGCCGCTTAGCCCTTTCGGACGCGATTACATATGCAAAGCACCAGGGGGCAAATTATATTGTAGATATCGCAACGTTAACTGGCGGTGTCATTGTTGCCCTTGGCGAAGAAATAACTGGTGCCATGACCAATCATGAGGAATTTTATGAAGAGGTTTTGGAAGCTTCCCATGAAGCCGGGGAACCGATCTGGCTCTTGCCTTATTTTGAAATTCATAAAGAAAGAGTCCGTAACCATAGCAAAATCGCTGATTTAAGCAATTCCCCTGGACGTGAAGGTCATGCCATTATGGCTGGTGCATTTTTAGGGGAATTCGCCGAAGATACACCATGGGTCCATCTCGATATAGCCGGCACGGCAACATCCAAAAAAGATTATGATTTAGGGCCAGCCGGGGCAACCGGTGTCATGGTCCGAACACTGGCAACCTTAGCTGAAAGAATGGCGGATAAGGATTAGCACTTACGAAAAAATCGCCTTTGGTTGCACTCTTAAAGTGCTAAAACCAAAGGCGATTTTCAATCTATTCAGCTAACAGTCTCTTTCGCTAATGGATTTGATTTTTGGACTACAGCATAAATACGTGGTGACATTGCCCCGGCAAGAACGGATAAAATGATGTCTTTAGGCAGCGGAAACATCATCCAGCCCCAGGCGATAGCGTAACTAAAGTCATCTGGTGCATCCGCCCAAAGTTTATAAGCATAATACATCCAGTTCGTGCCGATCACATAATTGACGACCATACCGATTAAAGAAGCAGTAATAAAACGGCGCATCGTCGGCTTTTGGCCGTTTTCAATGATTTTACCAATAACATAAGCAACTAGAATATACGATAAAATAAAGCCAAAGGTCGGTTTAATTAAAATAGCGGCCCCGCCTGTAAATTGTGCAAATACGGGTGCGCCAGCAATGCCGACTAAAGTATAAACGATCATCGCTAAAGCCCCGATTCGACTTCCTAAAATCGCCCCGGCAAGGATCGCGAAGAAGGTTTGCAACGTGATGGGTACACCGCCTATGACTAAAAAGGATGCTGTATTAGCCCCAATCGCCATCAATGCAACGAATACCCCTACCATTGTTAAATCAATCGTCCTAAAACGTTTCATCCGTGTTCCCCTTTCAAAATTTGTTAATTTAATAATAGTATGGGGGTTGGATTATTGTCAACTTAAATTTATAATAGGTTAACAATAAAACGAAAAAATAAAAGATAGGGGATGGGCCCCTATCTCTCTGCTCATGCTAATTGAAAAATTCTTTATAACCATGTTGGTCTTTCTGTGCTTTAGAAAATTCACTTGAGAACTCTGTTGTCTCAATATTTGTTTGAAGACCATCATGGACCTTTTTTTTAGGAGTTTTCGACTTTTTTCCTCTTCCAGCATGTTCAGCCATCGTCTTCACCTCTTAAGTGAAATTTTGAAAACGCAGGACGTTTTCATCGATTCTAGTTTGTGAAATTGGGGCGACTTTATACTTTTAGAAAGTTAAAACTTTTTGCGACAACTACTGAAGTGTAAAAATATAAAAAGGGGGCATTATAATGATAGGTGGATCTATAGAGAGCAGAAAGAAGGGAGAGTCCCTCTCACACAGAAAAAGTGTCCAGCATTATTTTTTATCGATGCCAGACACTTTTTCTTCAGTCCTTCAAGCCGTTTGTTTATGATACAACTTATAATTTAAACGATTCAATAAAATATCAAGTTCTTGACTGCATTGTAATGTAAGCTTACTATTAATGCCGTAAGTAGCTGCATAATTGAACATTTGTTTTCTTTTTGTCTCTATCTGTTGTTGTAGTAACATAACGTTTCCTGTTACATTAGTCATTTGTTCTTCTCCCCGCAATTCCCTATAAAAATAGTACTGTTTACTGTAAATCTATTATTACATATTTTGAAAAATAATATAATAGCTTCGACAAAACTAGTCATAATGCACTATAAAAAATGAAAAAGTGGAATTATTCGCTGCAAACTTCTATAATAAAAACAAATATATATATATTATAAATAGACTTTGTGTCAAAACTATGACTATTTTGCTTTTAAAGTCGGTATTTACTGGGAAATAGTCTATAATTAGGGAAAGATATAACAAAAGGAATATTAAGAGGAGATGAGCGGGGAATGAATGACCATTCTGTTAAAGAACGCAATTTCACACCTATCATTGTATTGTTGACAATTGTAATCAATGCACTTGTAGCTTTTCTGTATTTTATGCCAAAATATGATACATTAAGCGATGTTGACTTAACGATTTTGCCGTTTTTGAATGCTGTGTTCAACAGTTTTACGTTTGTATTTTTGGTAGCAGCTTTAGTATCAATTAAACAAAAAAATATTAAACTCCATAAGCGCTTTATATTAGCAGCATTTACAACGACTGCCCTCTTTTTAGTATCATACGTAACCTACCATGGCATGGCTGAATCGACTGCTTTTGGCGGAGAGGGAATAATCCGATATGTGTATTATTTTATTCTATTAACTCATATCGTGTTATCGGCGGCCATTGTTCCGTTGGCATTAGTAACAGTTGCTAGAGGTTTCAATATGAAGGTTGAAAAACATCGTAAAATAGCACGTTGGACAATGCCGATTTGGTTGTATGTAAGCTTAACGGGTGTCCTTGTTTACATTATGATTGCACCTTATTACTAAACTAAACGTAAAAAAGCTGTAAGACAATGGTCCTACAGCTTTTTTACTTTATTTAGTGATATTATCACGTTAAATCCTTCCGACCCGTGACATTTCTACTAGGGCAAATACGATGTTGATCATTAGAATAGCGATCAAAACAGGAATGAAGTTTAATAGATTTGTTTTGCTGAACTTTGCCGAAATCATCCCAACCGCGTAGCCACAAACTAGTAATGCAATTAATGTGGCGAACATCATAATTGTATAAGTTACCGTCATCTTACCCTCTCCCTTTTAGGTATTAGTAATAATACCCTGCTTAGTAATATTATACGGCATTAAGGGCTTAATAAATTTGTCGATTTTGTGACAAGTGTTTTTGGCGGGACAGTTATTCCTTGATTTAATAGGTTTACAATAAAATTAACATAAAATATTAAAAAAGTTTTAAATAAATATTTTTAAAATACACATAATGACTTTTGTGGTATAATAATATGTCGTTTGTCTTATTCAATAAATGGCAGCAGTTCGAAAAATCCTGCTTTAAAAAACTAAGGAGATGAATATAAAATGAAAGAAAATTACTATTTGCCAAGATCCGGTCCAATGCCAAGACCAGGAAGTGTTGAGGAAAGCCGTGAAGTATTAAAGGGTGAAGCATTTCCAGCACCAAATGTACAACAAATAACATTCAGAGCAATGGAATTTACCGCTGTATGTCCCAAAACAGGGCAACCGGATTTTGGACGTGTTGAGATTTCCTATGTTCCGAATGAACTATGTATTGAATCTAAGTCGTTAAAATTTTATCTATGGTCTTATCGTGATCATGGTGCCTATTGTGAATCGTTGGCGGCCAATATTGCTGATGATATTGTTTATGCGATCAATCCGAAAAAGGTTGTTGTTACTGTTTACCAAACAGCCAGAGGCGGCATTGAATTAGAGACTCAAGCGATTAGAGAAAATTAAAAGGAGAACCATATCGGTTCTCCTTTTTTGCGCTTCTATGTTTAGCTCCAGCGCCTATCGCCTAGCAAACTTCAGGACTCCTCCAGTTTGTACGGCGATGAGCAAGGCGCTTGCGCTTTTCTATTTACCCTAAGTTTTTCATTAAGTTTGCCATTTCAATTGCCGCAACAGCGGTATCCCAGCCTTTATTTCCGGCTTTCGTACCGGCTCTTTCGATAGCTTGTTCAATATTTTCAGTTGTTACAACACCGAAAATAACCGGGATTCCTGAAGACATTCCTGCTTGAGATACACCTTTAGCAGCCTCATTGCAAACATAGTCATAATGTGTGGTTGCTCCACGAATTACAGTGCCCAAAGTAATGACAGCGTCATAATTTCCGGACTCAGCCATTTTTTTCGCCACTAGTGGCAGTTCGAATGCACCCGGTACCCAGGCAACGTCAACCGCATCATCATCAACGCCATGTCTTTTTAAAGCGTCCTGTGCGCCTGTTAGCAATTTTCCTGTAATAAATTCATTAAAACGTGATACGACGATCCCTACTCTAATTCCTGTCCCTACTAAATTACCTTCGAAAACTTTCCCCATGACGAATTCCTCCTAATTAGAATTTAAGCATATGTCCAAGCTTTTCATATTTTGTTTTTAAATAATTTGCATTTTCATTTCGTGCCGGTATTTGGATTGGCACGCGTTCTACAATTGTTAAATCATACCCTTCAAGACCAGCAATTTTGCGAGGATTATTCGTTAATAAGCGCATATTTTTAATTCCAAGATCTTTTAAAATTTGGGCGCCAATCCCGTATTCACGGAGATCTGGAGCAAAGCCAAGTTTCTCGTTTGCTTCAACTGTATCATAGCCTTCTTCCTGTAGTTTATACGCTCTTAACTTGTTTAATAAACCGATGCCACGCCCCTCTTGTCTCATATACAAAAGGACGCCTTTTCCTTCCTCTTCAATTTGCGAAAGGGCAGCGTGCAGCTGTGGTCCGCAATCACAGCGGTATGAACCGAAAACGTCGCCTGTTAAGCATTCGGAATGAACACGTACTAATACCGGCTCATCTCCGCTTACATCACCTTTCACTAGGGCAACATGTTCCTTGGAATCGAGAATATTGGAGTAGCCGTAGGCTTTGAATTCCCCGAATTCAGTTGGTAGGGTAATTTCAATTTCTCGTGTTACAAGCTGCTCTTTATGATTGCGGTACTTAATTAAATCCTTGATCATAATCATTTTCAAATTGAATTCATCTGCAATTTGACGGAGATCGGGAACTCTTGCCATTGTGCCGTCTTCTTTGATGATTTCACAAATAACACCAGCAGGCTCTTCCCCGCAAAGTCTCGCTAAATCCACCGCAGCCTCAGTATGACCAGCCCTTCGTAAAACACCGCCTTCTTTTGCAATTAACGGAAAAATATGACCGGGTCTTTTGAAATCACTAGCTTTTGAATTTGGATTAATTAATTGTTGGATCGTAGTTGCTCTTTCGAAAGCACTGATGCCTGTTGTTGATGTTTTATGATCAACACTGACAGTAAATGCGGTTCCATGTGGGTCCGTGTTTCGGTTAACCATTGGGACTAAATTAAGAGTGCGGGCTATCTCTTCAGATATTGGAGCACAAACAAGTCCGCGCCCGTGCTTAATCATAAAGTTGATTGTTTCAGGTGTTGTCTTTGAAGCTAATGCTACAAAATCACCTTCATTTTCTCGATCTTCGTCATCACAAACGATGACAACATTACCTTGGATAAGCTCATTAATGGCTTCTTCAATCGTATCAAACATGTTCCATCACTCACTTTCGTTACCTTTACTTATAGCCATTTTCTTCTAAAAAAGCTTTGGTAATTGTACCTCCCGTTTTGTTCATCCTGCCTTTTGATAAAAATTTTTCTATATATTTCCCTAAAATATCACATTCAATATTGACGATATCTCCAGGTGTTTTAGCACCAAGGATCGTTTCAGAAAGAGTGTGTGGGATAAGCGATATCGTAAATGATTTATCACTTAGACCAAAAATCGTAAGGCTTGTACCATCGACTGTGACAGATCCTTTAAGAAGCATATATTGCAGCAATTCCTCATTTACTTCAATTTCATAATAAACGGCATTGGATACAGGCTTCTTCGAAATGATTGTACCGATTCCATCAACATGGCCTGAAACGAAATGTCCTCCAAATCGCCCGTTAGCGGCCATTGCTCTTTCAAGGTTGACTTTAGATCCGTTGGTGAGATCCCGTAATGAAGTAGCCTTTACCGTTTCCGGCATTAAATCGACTGAGAATGTATGTTTATCAAAGGTCGTTACAGTAAGACAAACGCCGTTAACTGCAATGCTGTCGCCTAAGTGAACATCCTCTAGTATTTTAGGAGCTTGAATCGACATTTTAATTGCATCACCTGATTTTGTTATCGATTTAACTGTTCCCTTTTCTTCAACAATTCCGGTAAACATTTTACTCCTCCTTTCGGATAGGCTTTGAGATTATTTTTATATCCGGTCCGATTGTTTCGATGGATTTTATTTGTAAAGAAAGGACTTCGTTCATTTTTTCAAAGCCTTCCCCGCCAATAGATGTAGGTGCTGATGTCCCTCCAATTATTTTGGGAGCTATATAGGTAATGACTTGATTGATCGCTTTAGCCTTAATAAAGCTGCCGTTGATTTGTGAACCACCCTCAACAAATAGGGAGGTAATTCCTTTTTCAGCAAGAAGCTTCAGAACGTTATGAATGTTCAGTGTATCAAACGACATTTCAATGACCTGAGCTTGTTTTTCATTCATGGTCTGAATTTTCTCAGCGGCAGCATTTTTTCCAACGATAATCCATGTTGGTGCTTTGTTATCGTTTACTATTTTTGCACCCGGCGGTGTTCTTAAATTTGTATCAAGAATGATGCGAATCGGATTTTTGCCGCCTAATGGAAGTCTGGTTGTTAATTCGGGGTCGTCCTTTATAATTGTATTTACACCGACTAATATCCCATCATGCTGATGTCTGTATTTATGAACATCCAGTCTAGATTCTTCGCTTGTAATCCACTTGCTTTCACCTGAAACAGTTGCAATTTTTCCGTCAAGACTTGTCGCTGACTTTAATGTGACATAGGGCATCCCGGTTGAGATGTAGTGAAAGAATACTTCGTTTAGCTGTTCCGCTTCTTCTCGTAAAATGCCGACATCTACCTCAATTCCAGCTTTTCTCAGCTTTTCAATTCCCTTCCCAGCTACAAGTGGATTCGGATCAGTAGACGCTATAACTACTCTTTTCACTTCACTTTTTATTAAGAGATCAGCACAAGGGGGGGTTCGTCCATGATGACTGCACGGTTCTAATGTCACATAAATAGTAGCACCTTTTGCTTTATCTCCGGCCATATTTATCGCATGAACCTCAGCATGCGGTTCGCCCGCTTTCAAGTGGGCTCCCATTCCGACTATTTGGTTTTCTTTGACCACTACCGCCCCAACAAGTGGATTTGGGCTTGTCTGACCATTAGTGTTTGCTGCGAGCTCAATCGCTAATCTCATATAATCTTGGTCCGTCATCGTATCACCTTTTTCAGTGTAAATGCATAATTACTATTGTGGGTTGGTATTCCTGAACGAGCCTTTGCTCTTGCACTTTAGAGCAACAGCGAAGTGAAGGGATGCCAACCCACAATTCTCATACTAGGTTGTCCGATCACTTTAGGGAGCGATAATCGACTTATGGAATAATTGGCTATACAAAAAGACCCTTAGAATGATTTCCAAGGGTCTCGAAATAAACAAATAAATATGAAAGCCAAAAATAAGTACAGAAAATAAATGTTCAAAAATTGCGCGTCAAATAAAATACACCATAGCGTATTCCATGACAAATTGAACTATCTGCCTTTACATTCTCTTCTCCCATCCAGACTGTAACTGTCGGCCCTGGATTCACACCAGCTCCTGCCAATCAAATGCGCCTTGGCGTATTTGCGCCCAGCGGATATTATCGAGCTACCATGCTCGAAAAACTACCTTTAAAAATCTGAGGCATCCGCCGGAGGCTTTAACTTCATTTATGAAGTTATATGGCTCGCGGGCTTATTAGTATATGTACTACATCACCGCCGATTGGGAATTTCACCCGACCCCGAAGAAAAAATATTCAATTACTTATATTAACTATATCTTACCTTTATTAAAAATTACAAGTATTTTCGTTTCCTTCGTGATAATAAGTGTTTTTACAACGTAAATCGTCAGGATATACACTTTTGCTGTCTCTAAATGTCTGAATAATACGATGAGATGGGGGTGTTCAGTACTAGGTATTGTATGAATAATTAATATAGTACCAAGTAATAAAAGAAAGGAGTGAGAATGGTTGTTCCAAACACTTGTATGGAATGATAATATTTCTCTAAGTAACATTGATCGATTCGAAAAGTCAATCAAAAGGCTTCTTTACGCAAATTTAAACGGTCTTATTTTAAATCTTGAAAATGTATCTTATATGAATGAATGTGCCCTAGGCATTATTGCGGATTCAATTAAAGAAGCTAAAGAGATGAACAAGGAACTTGTGATTATTAATAATACAACAACAATAAGAACGATATTTGAGATTGTTCGTTTCTATTCAATTGTACAAGTGTTTTCATATGAGCGTGATGCGCTTCACTATTTGGAAGACTACTTTTCTTCGACAACACGGAAAGTAGTTTAACAAACGCCCCTTTATCACAAAAAATCCATAATTATTTTATCTTGTAAAATTAAAATTTGGTAGAATATAGATATATTTGATATATTGCATTTTTGATAAAGGGGCTAAAGAAGTTGTTAAATCATTCGAAAATGCTTTTACAAAATTTGCAAGATTCTTTTTCAGCCTACATAAATATGACCCTCTATATGACAGATCAGGATGGCAGTCCGATGACAAACATGTCTGGCATTTCTCCATTCGTGGAATTATTAGTTTACAAGCAAAAATTACCCTTTTTGAGTCAGTTGAAAAAAATAATCGTTGAATATCCTACTATAACAACTTGTGTAGTCATTGATGTGATGGGGTGCCCTGTTTATTCTGGTGTGAAGGGGTTATTAGTTCCGGTTATTATCGATGAAAAAATAATTAGTTACATATGGTGTTGGGCATATATTGAAGAAGGGGTTTCTGATTATGTAAAGGCAGGCATTAAACTTGATGAGCTGAAGGAAGATTGGAAGTATCCAATCTACCAGCTCCCGGTGTTGACTAACAAACAACTTCAGCAAAAAAAAGAACAGTTAATCAACATGGCAAGTATATGTGCGGAATTATTGAAATCTAAAAGGGAACTAGAACTCTTGAATGTCGAAGAGCATCTCTTAAACGCTGTAAAAGCTACGAATGTCCATTACTATCAATTACTAGAAATAATGAAAAAAAATGAAAACCTTGATTATGCCGGTATTGCTTCGTTAACAGATGAAACGGTCAAAATTAAAGCTTTTATCGGTCCTTTAGAAGACAGTATTATTGGATGTAGTTTTATAAAGGCTGGAACATTTTTTGAGGATGTTAGTTCCTGTAAAAGCATGAAATATTGGGAATACATTGGCTTTGACCCCAGGCTTTCATTTTTAATGATCAATGGAATAAGAACGGGTTGCTTTTTTTGTTATCCGATTCTAATTAATAATCAAGTTGGCGCGTTTCTTTTTGGGGGAAAAACAATAGAAAATAGACTGAGTCCCTATTCAATACGAAGAATAGGTATCGTAGGGTCAATCGTTGAAATGGGTATGAATAATGAATGGCTAAAAACACGAATTGACTTGCATTTAATGAAATTATCTATATTAATGGAAATCTCAAAGTCAGTGACAACCATTAAAAACGTGCAAGATATGCTGCTATTAATGACTAATATAGCGAACTCACTGGTACCATCCCATTTTACTAGTATTACAACGAAGTTCGGCAGTTTCGAATTCTTGAATGTAACAAATATAATCAACGACATGACGATTAAGGAATATTGCCAAAATCTTCACGATCAAACCTTTAAAACAGAAAAAACGAATGCTACTTATCGAAAATCGTCAAGAATACTTGAAAAGTATGAAACATTTATGATCGAATGTCCGATCTATATTGATGATTCGCTGTTTGGAATGATCAGTGTTTCGTTGCTGGAGTCGATTGGATTTAAGGAAGCTGAGGCCTATTTAAATAGTTTAAGCTCCATTTGCGGCCTGGCTCTCAAACCTTTATTGAAAAAGTTAAAGCAGAAACAAATAAAATCAATAGAGGTTGAAAAAGAATTCATCAAATCATCGCCGCTAATGGGACTGTTAACGGCCAGAGAGCTGGAGGTATTGAGGCTTATCGTCAGAGGTAGGAGTAATAAAGAAATTGGTGATGAGCTTTATATTAGTAAACATACAGTTAAAAACCATATATCCAATATATTAAATAAATTGGAGGTTAATGATAGGCGTCAAATCATTGCGGCTTTTTACTCATTAAATTACAAAAACTTTTGATAAAGGCAGTTGCTAACTAAGGCAAGTGTCTTTTTCTTTTTTTTTCTATAGGAAAACGATCCTAATTCTATCACAAACATGTGAACGAGGGGAAAGAAGATAGGAATGATAGGTAATGGTGCTGGTAAAATTTTCATTTTATACTAGATGTATACCAATTCGGGAGGTGATAGCGTGGATACTGCAATAAGCTTAAAGGCTGGTCAATATGTTGTTTTTTCTATTAATAAACAACTATGTGCACTAGCGATTGAGGAGGTGGTGGAAATCATTCGTGTTCAAACGATAACAGAGGTTCCCGGTATTAAAGAGTATATTTCTGGAATGATCAATTTACGCGGGAAGATCATTCCTGTTATTCATCTACGGAAAAGATATCATATGGAGGGCGAACCATTTACGAAAAAGAACAGAATTGTCATTGTCGAGGAGGATAGCGAGGATATCGGATTAATTGTAGATGAGGTTGTTATGGTTACTTATATTGAAGAGCAAGATTTGGAACCGACACTCGAAATGTTTAATACGTTAGAAAAAGGGTGCTTTAAAGGTTTTGCTAAAGTAAAAGACGAGTTAATTGGCATTTTAAATAAAAACAAAGTACTCTACCCTGATTTGGAAATGGGGGTGGCCTATAATGAGTGAATTTGATATATCAGCCTACCTTGGTGTTTTTTTGGATGAGGTTGATGAGCAGCTTCAAATTTTAGAGGAAGAGGTCCTTCATCTTGAACAGGATGGTGAAAACCTTCAAACCATACAGCGAATTTTTAGAGCAGCCCATACTTTAAAAGGGTCATCGGCAGCAATGGGCTTTGACAAAATGAAGGAACTTACGCACAAGGTCGAAAATTTATTTGATCTCATCCGTAATCAACAACTACAAGTGAATACGGATATTATTAATGTAATTTTTGAATCAATCGATTTTATTAAAGCTTTGAAGGAAGCTATCCTTAATGGAACTATCGAAGCAATTGATATTTCTCCAGTCGTTAATAAATTAGAAAAAGTAAAAGATTCAGCAGGAACTATGGAAGATTTTAGACCTGCCAGTAAAGAAGAAGAACACCTACCACATATTGATGATGTATTTTATCCCGAAGTAATTTTAGATGTTTATCAGAAAGATATAGTTGAAAAGGCTTTTGAAACAGGTTTTCAAGTGATGGCTATTTATGTCAGTATAAGACAAGATGCAATGTTAAAATCTGTAAGAGCATTTTTGATTCAAAACAATTTAAAAGAAATCGGAGAAATCATCGCCGCCTTTCCGCCACCAGAGATTATTGAAGATGATGCTAAATTCAAAGGGAGTTTAGTTTATCTTATCATTACCAATGCCACTGAACATGAAGCCATTCAAATTGTTAATAATATTTCAGATATTTACTCAGTTAATCTGACAAAAATTACGAAAGCGAACCTCGCTAAATTTGTTGAAGGAAATAAAATGGAATTTTCTGAGACAAAACAAGAGGTAGTCATCACTAGTAATCCAAAAAACGATGCCAAGATCAAACAAACCGTTCGTGTTGATGTGGAACGGCTCGAGCATTTGATGAACTTAGTCGGAGAACTTGTCATTGACCAGACAAGATTAGCCGATGTCCGCAGCCGGCTGGAAGACCGCTATTCAAATGATGTGGATATTGAATTATTCAGTGAAGTCGGGAATCACTTAGGACAAGTGATTAGCGAACTTCAAGAAGGCATGATGAAAACGAGAATGCTGCCGATTGAGCAATTATTCAATCGTTTTCCCCGTATGGTTCGGGATTTAGGTCAAAAGGCCAATAAAGAGATTGATTTTGTTATTGAAGGGAAGGAAACCGAGCTTGACCGTAATCTGATTGAAGAAATTGGTGACCCTATCATTCATTTACTCCGAAATGCGATTGATCATGGAATTGAAGACCCAAATGAGCGGGAAACAACAGGGAAGTCAAGGAAGGGACAAGTGTTATTAAAAGCTTCCCATGAGGAAAATCATATTGTCATTACGATTTCTGATGACGGGCGTGGTATTGATCCTGAAAAGATAAAAACATCAGCTATTAAGAAAGGCCAAATAACGAAAGAAGAAGCAGATAATATGAGCGATAAAGATTTAAGCTTCCTTATCTTTAGATCTGGAGTATCAACCGCCAGAAAGGTTACTGACATATCAGGTCGTGGTGTAGGGATGGATATAGTCAAGAGTCATATCGAAAAATTAAACGGACTCGTTGATATTGATTCAACCGTTGGTAAGGGTACAACCTTTACCATTAAACTGCCACTCACATTAGCGATTATTCGTTCATTACTTGTAAAAATTGGAGATAAAGAATTTGCCATCCCGCTCGTCAATGTACAGGAAATTGTCCGTTTGAACCAACATGAAGTAAAAACGATCAAAAATCAAGAGGTTGGTGTTGTCCGTGATCGTGTACTTCCGTTAGTGAGAATGCACAAGCGTTTAGGTGTTAGTGAAATAAAACTGGCTGGCACAAAGCGGATTTTCGTCATCGTTATCGGGTTAGCGGAGAAACGTGTTGGACTTGTCGTTGATAAAACATTGGGCAATCAAGAGATCGTGATAAAGCCTTTAGGTAAATACATTGGCACACCAAAGTATATTGCAGGTGCAACAATCATGGGTGATGGCAAGGTAGCGATCATTCTCGATACAGGGGCGATCGTTCGTGAAGAAGGTACAAAGGATATGATAAACGAAGAACTTAACTTTAAAAATGCAAAACGGCATGAAGAAATCATTGAGCTTGCAACCTTTAAGCTAGGGATGGAGGAGTATGGCATCGAAATTGATCGTGTGAAAGATATTATCACTGTACCGCCGATCACTAGAATTATGAATGCACCACATTCCGTTCTTGGAATGATTAATCTTCGCGGAAAGTTAATTCCGGTCATGGATGTAAGAGAGCGATTCGGGATCAATAAAACGGATTTAACTAGAAAATCAAGAATAATTGTGGTCGAATTGGCTCAGGAATTAATCGGTATATTAGTAGATAAAGTTACCCAGGTTTTAAAAGTAAACAGAGATACGATTGAAGCACCAATAGACTCTAACAACCAAATTGATGAGAAGTATATTCGTGGAATTAGTAATTTGAAAGATCGATTAATCATTCTATTAGATTTAGATCTTATTTTAGATATGGGGGAGCTTAAAGCTATTTCAAAGCTTACGGAAGAAAATAATAGGGTCTAATCAAAATGATCAATGGGAGGGATCTTCACTATGAAAAGCTTGCGGTTAAAAATATTAAGCGGTTTTGCAGTTATCCTTTCATTACTATTAGTTTTATCGGTCGTTAGTTATATTCAAACAAGTAAGTTTAAGGGACAAGTTGAGGAGGTACTGGGGCATGAATTGGACAAGCTATTAAACTGGGAAGAGTTGAATTATAGTGTGGCAAGAAGAACTGCCAATATACGTGGATATTTATTGACTGGGAATCAGGATTATTATACAGAATTTGAACAATTAACGAATGAAAGTAAAATAGTTCAGGAAAATTTATTAAAACAAGATATCACTACTGAAGATAGAACTATATTCGATAAAAGTGCAATATGGGATGAAGAAATATATTCACTTTTTGAATTATATAGGGAAAATCCTGAAGAAGCCATTAAACAAAGTGGCAATGTTCGAGACCTTACTAAGGAATTATGGGCTGATTTTGAAGGGGCTGCTGGTAAAACTAGAGAAAAGATGGATGATTTAGAAGAACAAATAAAGAAAAGTGGTAACTCCTTAATTATGATCACAACGATCATTAGTGTATTCGGTATCTTGCTAGGAACCGTTATCGCTTTATTTCTAGCACAGAAAATTACCGGCCCAATTCTGGAAATCGTCAATCGCATTAAAACAGTAGCAGTTGGAGATTTATCAGGGGATACATTAGTGACGAAATCAAAGGATGAAGTTGGACAGCTGGTGAAATCAACGAATGAAATGGTTTTATCTCTAAGGAATTTAATTGGTAAGGTCACTGAAAATGCGATGAGTCTTGCCGCCAGCTCAGAAGAAATATCAGCAAGCACTGAGCAAATCGCTTCGGGGAGCGGACAGCAGGCTAACGATGCCGCCGCCTCCTCAGAGATGGTGAAAGAGGTGGCTAATGCTATTAGAAATGTTTCACAAAATGCCGAAGCAGCTTCAACCGGGGCTGATCAAACAGTCAATGCTGCTGAGGAAGGCGGTCGTGTTATCAGGGATACAGTTGCTGGGATGGCTGACATAAGTCAAAAAATTGGCGATCTTTCTTCTAAATCAGTGCAAATTGGTGAAATTGTGGAAGTGATTGATGATATTGCCGAGCAAACAAATTTACTTGCACTTAATGCAGCAATTGAAGCTGCACGTGCTGGTGATGCTGGAAAAGGCTTTGCCGTTGTAGCCGATGAAGTTCGAAAACTGGCAGAACGAAGCGGCAAAGCAACAAAGGAAATTTCAGAGTTAATTTTTTCTATTCAAAAAAACACGGAAGATTCAGTGGCAGCTGTTGCAGCTGGAAATGAAACCGTGGCAACTGCCGGAGATACATTTGACCATATCGTCAAGTTAACGAAAGAAGCTGCTCTAAAGATTGCTGAAATAGCAGCGGCTGGTGAGGAGGTGGCGGCCCAATCTAATGAAGTATTACTTGCTGTTGAAAATATAGCTTCCGTATCAGAGGAAACTGCAGCGGGTATTCAAGAAACAGCTGCAACAGCGACTGATTTGGCGAAAATGGCTGAAAGCCTTACACAGCTTGCGGCAACATTCAAGCTGTAAAAGTTTTTCTATAAAATAAGTATATTTTGTGACATTCGAGGAGGTAGGAAAGGATTTCTCTTACTTCCTCTATAATTTATAATATTGTGGGCGTTGTAATGAAAAATACACAACTCTAGTAAGGTGAATGGTCATGAATAATTATGAGGAAGAATTAAAACTGCTAGTAAAAAAAGCAGATGATATTTCCCGCGCAATGGATATGACTGACGAAATTGCCAACAAAATGGGTTTCATTCATTACGATAGATTATTTTTGCGACTTGTAACGGAAGAAGCCTGTATGAATGCCTATGAATATTGTCAAAAAACAAATCAACAAGGCTTTTGGATCTGCTGGGATCATAATCATAAGGACTGCCTTTCGATTTTCATAAAACATCGTGGGAAAAAATTTGCGATTACCCCAATGAACGGGACCAATCGTGGTCTTAGAGGAAGGGGGTTGCATTTAATTGTAAATTTAATGGACTATGTTCAAGTTCAAGGGTGTGGGGAGTATGTCGAGCTGGTTATGACAAAATGTATAACCCAAAATCTAAAAGAGGGGATTGGATATTAATGATATTCACTTCTAATGATCAAGTGATTCTATTAACCTGGGAAGACGATATTACATTAAGAAATAATACGAGCTTTAAAGACACAATGAAAGAATTAGTAAAATCAGATTCTAAACAATTATTATTATGTCTAGAAGGGGTACAGTATTTAAATAGTGGGGCTTTAGGTGTAATTGCTGATTCCGTTATGGAAGCGAGGAAGTACCAAAAGGAGCTTGTTGTCGTGGCAACGCAAAACTCTGTCAAAGAGATTTTTAATATCGTTAAGTTTGGTTCTTTTATAAAACTATTTGATTCAAAAGAAGAGGCTTTACAATTTTTCAAGCGTGATCAACATGAATAGCCTCCCAACCTCAGTCGAACAACAGCTCCAATTAGCTGCTAAGGTGTTTAAATATTCAATAGAAGCCATTTTTGTAACAGATTTAAAAGGCAGCATTCAAATCGTTAATAGTTCATTTGAAAGAATAACTGGTTATTCTGCTGAAGAAGCAGTCGGCCAAAATCCGAGGATTCTAAAATCTGGGAAACATCCGATTGAATATTATCAAGAAATTTGGGTTTCTCTTGAAAAAAACGGGCAATGGCAGGGCGAGTTTATCAATAGAAGAAAAAACGGCGAACTATATTTTCAGAGGACAACAATTGCGACGATCAAGGATAAAGACGAAAAACCAATAAGCTATTGTGCGATTTTTAGTGATGTTACAAAAGTGAAGGAAGCAGAACGCAAACTAATCTCTGACTTGAAATTGGCAAGGCAGCTGCAAAAAAGTGTTTTAAGTAAACCGATAAAAAATGAATTCATTCATATTGATGGCACTTATCTGCCGTCGGCTGAATTAGCCGGTGATATGTATGCTTGGTATCAAATCGATGATCATAGATATGGCGTTATTTTATTTGATATCATGGGCCACGGGGTTGCCTCATCATTAGTCAGCATGTCAATCCGGTCTTTATTAAGGGGGATTATTACAAGTTCAATCAAACCGGCAAAGTTATTTAACGAACTCAATCATCATATGCGTGTATTGTATCAACAAAATGAAAGGGAGCAATCCTACTTTTTCACAGCAATATATGTTCTAATCGATGTTAAAGAGAGAATAATAGAATATTCGTCTGCCGGTCATCCGCCTGCATTTGTAATTCAAGAAGGTGGAGGTGTGGACCTTTTAGATGTTGGATGCCCACCGATTGGCTTACTTCCTGAGTTAATTATTGAGACAGGAACGATTCCACTGAAAGGAAGGAGCCAGCTTTTCTTGTACACAGATGGTCTTATAGACTCCTTAGGCAAAGAAACTTCCCAAAACATAGAAAAACTGAAAAGGCTAGTCGTAGGTTTAAAAGATTTAGATAGTACACATTTCTTGGAAATGGTGTTGGAGCATACAAGTAGTAAAGATGGTCAATTTGAAGATGATGTAACGATGGTGGCGATTACGATTAACTAATGTAAAGGGGCTGTCTCAGGGCAGCCATACCTGGAGTAAGCCCCCTTTTCCATTATTTAAAGTATTCTTTCTTCAAGCTTTCAAAAATTTTAAGCGATTGTTTTGCCCAGTCACTATCTGTATTTTTAAGCTCCGTGATTTGGTCATCAACGACCTTTTTCAATGACTCATAATACTCCGGCATTTCATCCTCATATAGTTTAACTTGTGTCTTCGGAATATTCGTTTGTTCATTTAGAGCTAATGCTCTTCTTTCATGGAAAAATAAAACATCCGATTGTCTTGGCGCATGCAGATCACCTTGAAGTGGATGCTTTAAAACAGCTTTGACACGAATCGTAATATGCTGCGGCTTGATTGCTGTTACCTCGCCAATATATTTTCCGGTTTTATAGATTCCTGTAACGATTTGGCCGATTTGGTACTCTTCAGACATTAGTTTAGTCCCCCCACGACGAGAAATTTTGACAGACCCTTGCTAAAAATCTTATCATATATAAAGTGATAAATAAAAATGAAAGGTAGAGATAAGATGAAAAAGATATTCTTTTATACAGTAATGGTTATTTTGATTGCGGTCATGACGGCTTGTGGTGGAAATGAAGGAGATAAAAATACAGCTACAGAAAATGATGCTGCAAAAAACGGATCAGAAACTGCTGGTGAACAAACAGAAGCCAATGGGCAAGAAATTACAGCCTTGCCGCAGTTTGAACCAGTTAGTGATGAAGAGCCAGTGGTGACAATGAAAACAACAATGGGCGATATTGTCATTAAGCTGTTCCCTAAACAAGCACCAAAGGCTGTTGAAAATTTCATCACACATAGTAAAGACGGTTATTATGATGGTTTAACCTTTCATCGGGTCATCAGTGACTTTATGATCCAAGGTGGCGATCCAAATGGAAATGGTACTGGTGGCGAAAGTATTTGGGGTGGTCCGTTCGAAGATGAATTCGCTCCGGAATTAGCAAATTTCCGCGGGGCTTTGTCAATGGCTAACAGTGGATCGGATACAAATGGAAGCCAGTTTTTTATTGTTCAAGCAGGTCCAGATACAGTTGATGAAGAATTATTAGAACAAATGAAACAGGCCGGTTTCCCGGAAATTGTCGTTAATAAATACAAAGAAGTTGGGGGAACACCTTGGCTTGATCATGTACATACCGTTTTTGGACAAGTAATCGAAGGTATGGATGTTGTAGATAAAATAGCTAGCGTTAAAGTCAATTCAACATCAAGTGCACCACTTGAGTCAGTTATTATCAATGAAATTGTTGTCAATGATAAATAATTCGAATTTTTTTGAAGGGGCCATATGCAGTTGTGGTGCCCTTTTTCTTTGTTCTTTTCATAATGTCGTAAATCTGTAATAAAACTTATGTGTCCAAGCAGGATTCCGGGCGTAAAATAAGAATATGAATTAAGATATTTATTTTAATAAGGTGGTTTGGATGGAAGGGTCGAAAATGTTAAATGAAAAATTAAGAGAGGTTATTAATAAGTGGGACCCTTTAGGGCTTGGACCAGGTGCTTATGAAGTGGAAGTAGTCGATATTATTCAAGCTGTCCATGAGATTGATGATCTAAAGTATTTGGCAAAAAGAATTCAATTTATTTATGAATTTTCATTTGAGGAATCAATTCCTCTACCTGAATGTCAAAAGGTTGCAAGAAGAATGCTGTTATTAAAAGAAACAAGCCCATATGCAGTATAAAAGAAGAACGAACCTAGTAAGGTAAGTTCTTTTTTTATTCAAATTTTCTTTTTTGATTCTTCACATTTAATGGATATGATGGTATGTAGTAGAAGATTGGCGGTGAAACGAATAATGATTCGCATGCTGTTTTTATTATTTTTATTAATTGGAGTCGCATTTTCACTACAGCCTGCTGCAAATGCGGAAGAAGAAATTGTCGTCAAACCGGGTGATAGTATACAGAAGGCGATTGCTCAAGTACCAGAAGGCTCAACGATTTTGGTGAAAAAAGGACAGTATAATGGCAGCTTATTAATAGAAAAATCGGTTCAATTAATAGGTGAAGAAGGTGCAATTATAGCGGGCGATGGGAGCGGCAACGTTATTGAAGTGAAAGCTCCCAATGTCATAATTGAAAATTTCATAATTGAAAAGAGCGGGAAAAGGGGTACTGACGCCGGAATTTGGGTGGAATCCTCTAATAATCTGATCAAGGATAATGTGTTTAAAGAAATTTATTATGGTATTTATATTCAAAAAGGACGGTTTAATCGAATAATTGATAATCAAATTACCGGTTATGATGGTCATTTTTCACAGAAAGGGAATGGTGTCCATTTATTTTACGCTGAAGAAACGGAGTTAACAGGGAACGTCATTCGGCAGGTTCAGGACGGTATTTATTTTGATTTTGCAAAAGATAGCACTGTAAAAGGAAACAAAGTAGAAGGGTCCAGGTATGGATACCATGTTATGTATGCCAAGAAGGGTCTTTTAAACGATAATATTTCAACCAAAAACATTACCGGGGTCATGATCATGGATGCGGAAGATTTCGATATTACCGATAATGTAATAAACGAGAATTTAGATTATCGAGGTCATGGCATTTTGATCTTTGATTCAGACCGAATCAACATTATAAATAAT
Source organism: Schinkia azotoformans (assembly GCF_035811335.1). Classification (NCBI taxonomy): domain Bacteria; kingdom Bacillati; phylum Bacillota; class Bacilli; order Caryophanales; family Bacillaceae; genus Schinkia; species Schinkia azotoformans. Next base: position 117,432 of record NZ_JARSMD010000017.1, on the reverse strand, counting down.
CGAGTCACTTTTAATAATACCGGTTTAAGCCTGCAGGATGCTAGAGATTGTAAAATTGAGAGCAATGTTTTTGCCGGAAATTATATTGGCTTGGATTTAAAGGATAAAAATGAACGGAATACGATGATTAACAATAATTTTATCGGGAATATTGTGCAAACGAAAATCTTTACATCTGTTGAGCCGATGGATTTAAATGGTCAAGGAAATTATTGGGATGATTACAGCGGGATGGATTTAAATGGGGACGGGATCGGTGAAATTCCGTATGAGTCCGGCAAATTGTTTGATAAATTGGTAGAAGAAAATCCAATGCTGCAATTCTTTTTTGAAAGTCCTACGATCAAGCTCTGGTCCTCGATTGAAAAGATCTTTCCGGCCTTTTCAGGTGAAAAAGGAATGGATCGTTACCCCTACACCCAACCTGTTCAATATGAGGCTGATAAGACTGGACTTGATGCAGAGCGAAATTGGCTAGCTGGTTTAATTGGTATCGTTATGGTTAGTCTGGGAATAACTATTTTTTACCGTGGGAGGGTTTTATGATGGAAAAAATAATGAAGCGAAGCGAGTTACATTTGCTATTATTGTTGGCATTTTTACTATTTGTAAGTGCGTGTGGAAGTAAAGCAAGTTATGAGCCGAGAGCAGTCAATCCGGAAATTGATGCCTGTGAGGTTTGTAATATGTCTGTTGCTCATGAGGATTTCGCCACGCAGTTAATTGAAACGGATGGAACGGTTCATATGTTTGACGATATTGGCTGTATGGTGAAGTACTTACATGGTGAAGGCAAGGACAAAGAGGTTGGAGCAACCTATGTAAGAGATTTTGAAACGCTTGATTGGGTTCCTTTTGAACAGGCCTACCATGCGTATCACCCAGAGTTTTGGACTCCGATGGCATACGGAGTTGTCTCTTTTGAAACTAAGGAGCAAGCAGAATCCTATGTTGAAAAAGAAGGAAAAGGTGAAGTGCTAGATTATAATGGCTTGGAAAAAGTAAATTGGGTCATGCAGGGTCATTAATTCTAATGTCAAGTGCCAAACAGAAGGAAGTGATTAAGAAATGAATATGCTAATGATAGCAAGACATGAATTAAAGGTAATTTCCCGAAGCAAATGGGTCTTCAGCTTTACCATTTTATATACAGTGCTTGCGATTACGATCGTGTTATTCGGCGGCAGTGCAGAAGAAGCAGGGTTCACTGGCTTTAACCGTATGGCTGCAAGTCTATTAAATTTATCTCTGTTTCTTGTTCCGCTATTAACTCTATTAATTGGCAGTACTTCCCTTGCCGGAGATAAAGAGGATGGAAGCTTAACCCTTTTATTTACGTATCCAATTCCAACTTCGCGCATATTAGTAGGAAAATTCATTGGGTTACTAGTAACATTGTTTGCCGTCATAACATTCGGCTATGGTGCCGCTAGTTTGATTCTATTTTTTAGTAAAGCAAGTGTTTCGCTCCACTTTTTCCTATTGTTTTATGGATTTACGATGCTGCTAATGGTCTTATTTCTTGGTCTCGCCATGCTCCTTGGCGTGCTTTCATCAACGAGGTTTCAAGCTTTAGGTTTCAGTCTAATTTTGTGGGCAGTGACAGTTTTGTTTTATGAATTTGTCATTATGGGCTTAGCAATGGTCATTGGTAAACAAGCGATTCTAGCGATGTTTACCACCTCCATTTTATTAAATCCGGTGGAATTAATTCGGGTATGGACAATTATTTCATTGGATAGCGGTTCAATCTTTGGACCTCATTTATATGATTTAACCGTTTGGAGTGAAGGGAATATCGGTCAAATTGTTTTTGCTTTAACCGCCATTCTTTGGGTCCTCATTCCGATTTTGATTTCAAATAGTATATTAAAACGGGGGATCAATCATGGAGCATAATTTGATGGTTGAAGTCAATGACTTAAGCAAAATCTATAGTCCTTCTAATAGAATTGAGCATATTAATTTTGAAATTACGAAAGGCGAATGTTTCGCCCTATGTGGTGGTAATGGAGCAGGAAAAAGTACCGTAATTCAGATGATCATTGGCAATGTGAAGCCATCGTCAGGAACGATCAAGCTGTCAGGGATGACGATGGACATGAATAGAGCAGTGTACAAATCGCTTTTTTCCTACATGCCAGATGCGATGGTATTTCCGAAAGTTTTAACAGGCTATGAGGTTTTATGCTTTTTTGCCGACTTATCAAATGTACCAAAAGGAAGAGTTGATTTTCTTCTTGAAAAAGTAGGTCTTGCCAATGATAAGGATAAAAAGGTGCGGGAGTATTCGAAGGGCATGCAGCAAAGATTGGCATTAGCGCAAAGTTTATTGCCGGAAGCACCGTTGTTAATTCTCGATGAACCGACAAACGGCTTGGACCCGTATTGGGTTCGTGAATTTAAAAATATTATTAAAGAAGAAAAGGAAAAAGGGACCACGATTTTATTCTCTTCCCATATTTTATCTGATGTTGAGGAGTTGGCCGATCGGGTTGCTTTTATGAATAGCGGCCGACTGCTTGTTACAGATACAGTCGAGGCGTTGACAAAAGGAAATAACGACAGTTCCGCAGTCAAAACAACGTTGGAGGAAGTATTCTTTTCGTTGGTGAAGGCTGAGCAAACGGTGTGAATAAGGGGAGAGCCAGGTTTGATAGCAGATAACTCTATTTAACCTACTACAATATAAAGTGAACAAAAGGATTCCCTGCCATAGTAGCAAGGAATCCTTTTTGTTGTTCTTATTAGTGATTCATTTGTCCGTTCATGTTACCGTTCATTTGGCCATCCATTTGCATCTGTCCTTGACCGCCCGCCGCACCTGCTGCTTTTTCTTCTGCTGCTTTCATTTTTGCTAGTTTTGCTTTACGACGTTCTAAAGCAATCTTATCAACATCATCCATAGATGTTACTACAGCAGCTAACATTGGATTTTCAGTAACGAATTTGTCGGCAGCTTCCTCGGAACCAAATAATGCAAACCCCATTTTCATTGGAGTTTCGATGCTTGCTCTTACAGGAATTGCATTGCTTACTGGCACCCATTCCAACGTGTTATAATCACGCACCCATGCAGCCTGTGGTGCTTCTTCAAGAACTCGGATTTGGTTCATTAAACAACCTACATCATCTGTAAATAAATGTTCACCATCAGCCGTCACAACTTGTCCTGTAAATTTGCCCATATCATGGTCGTGAGGGTAGACTGTCATATCGCACATTGAGCATTTTGTTTCTGTGGTAGGTTCAGTTGCTTCAACAGCAACATTCACTGGTTCATTTTTCTGCGCTGCTTCATCTTTATCTCCACCTACACCATCTGTTTCTTGCATAGCAGCTTTTTCAACATCAGTAGTCCCTTCAACAGGTGCTCCACTTTGTCCTTCATTGCCGCCTGTACCACATCCTGCGATTACAGCTGTTAGTAAACCAAAGACTGATAAAACAATTAAAAATTTCTTCATAAATAAATCTAACCTCCAAAAATTATTTATATTTTTGATTCCAATTACAGATTAATAAAAAGATTTGAAATATCTGTGAGTAAACTTTATAGAAATGAAAAAGTTTAATAAAAATTTTATAAAATGAATTCACTTTTTCAACACATATACAAGGTATACTGGAGATAGTAACTTGATTTGGGGGTTAAGTAATGTATAAAACAAAGTGGTTACTAGTTTTGACCCTATCTCTCTTATTGACGGGCTGCCGAGCGGAACAATATACAAAAATAGAGGCGTCAAAAGACCAGATTATCGTTGTTAACCTGCTAGAGAGCAGCTTATCCTTTTTTGATCAAGACACAAAAGAAGAGCTGGCAAGGTGGACAATACCCTATACGTTCACAGGTGCTTTGTTATTACCGGATAATAAAACGCTGCTTTTATATGGGAAGCATTTAGAAAAAATCTACTTATATGATATTACGACTGGAACTGAAGTGGACCGCTGGAAAACAGGAAAAGGAATTGTTAATGTCCAAATTTCGAACGATGATTCAAAACTATTCTTGGCTAATCAAGAAAATGATAAAATTCAAGTGAGGACAGTAAGCGGGGAGAAAGTAGCAGAAGTAACTGTTGGAGACGATCCGCTAACGATATTGGAGAGTAAAAAAAGGCACCAATTATTTGCTATTAATTTCAATGCTCCTGAAATTACTGTCATCGATAGCAGATCATATGAAAAAACAAAGGTTATCCATGCGAAGCCAGCTTCTGTAGGCGCCGTACTAATTGAACCATATGATGAACTTTGGACCGGGGGCCATGGAGTCGGTCATAAGACGGAGAATGCTGTGACGGTATATTCATTGGATACAGGTGATATAAAAGGAGAAATTAACGCACCGATTATGCCGGTAGACTTGGAGAAATGGGAGGACTATGTTTTTGTTGTCAGTCATGGCTCCAATCAACTGCGAAAAATCAATATTCATACAAAGGAAGTTGTCGCAGTGAAGGAAATCGGCGCGAATCCGTTTAAAATCTCGATTATTGATAATTTAATTTATATTGCAAGCTATGACAGCAATGAAATTATCGAGGTTGATCCTACTACGATGGAAATAGTTGATACGATTCAGGCTGGAAAGGGTCCTTTCCAAATCCTGTTCAAAAAAGAGGTGTGAGAAAATGAGTAAAGGTATAGTTTTAGTTGTTGATGATGAAGCGGATATGAGACGTCTTATTCGCATGTATCTTGAAAAAGAAGGTTACGCTTGCGTCGAAGCAGAGGATGGTCAAGTTGCCCTTGATCTATTAAAATCACATACTTTTGATTTGATTATTTTGGATGTTATGATGCCAAAGGTCGATGGACTTACATTACTTATGAAAGTAAGAGAGCATTCTTCTGTACCGATTATCTTTTTAACAGCAAGGGGAGATGAATGGGATCGGGTTTACGGCTTGAAGTTGGGAGCAGATGATTATATCGTAAAACCATTTAGTCCGAATGAATTAATTGCGCGGGTGGATGCCGTTCTTCGCCGGGCGAATCCGAGTGTACGCGATGAGGAGGAGACTCTATCTTTCGGGCCGATTCAATTAAATATTAAAGGAAGGCAAGTTTATCTTGAAGGTGAACTCATTAACTTAACGTTGAAGGAATATGAACTCCTATTATTCTTCTGTCGCCATACTGGACAGGCGCTAAGTCGCGAACAGCTATTAGAAAATGTATGGGGATTTGACTATGTTGGTGGAGTTCGAACAGTGGATACTCATATTAAAACATTGAGATTAAAGTTGAAAAGCCATGGCAGTTTAATTCAAACAGTTTGGGGAATTGGATATAAATTTGAGGTTTAAAAAAATGGATAAAATTTCTCTTTCTCTTGAACAGAAATTATGGATTATCGTTAGTATTGTTATGTTGACCGGGATCGCTGTTTCCTATGGTATGTATCATTATTTATATAAAAAAATATATGTTGAAGACGTCGAGACTAATCTCAGACAGGAAGGCTTTCAACTGGCTAATGAATACACAGGCGGAGAGTTAACGCCTGAACTTCAGGAAAAGATTGAATGGTATAACAACATATCAAGATCCGAAGTGGTCATGGTCAATGATCCGAAGGAATTAAGTGCCTGTTTGCCTTTTGATGTAAATCATCAGACCTTGATTGGCGCAGAGGATCGGGAACGATTAATTAATGGTGAAAGTGTCACAAAAATTGGTTATGAAAAACAATTTGATAGGAATATAATGGGCGTCATTGTGCCGCTTCTTGATGAAAAGCGATTGAAGGGTATTATCTATCTTTATATTCCGCTGGCCACGCTTAATGAAGTTTTTGAAGAGGCCAGCCTTATCATTACGATTATTAGTCTAATCTTTAGCTTATTTGCTCTTCTCTTTGGAAAGAGAATCGTAAAAAAATTAACAACCCCGTTAAACGAAATGGAACGGGTAGCGTATCAAATGTCAAAGGGAGATTACAGCGAAAAGGTTCATGTTTATTCCAATGATGAGATTGGTAGGCTCGGTATGGCCTTTAATCAAATGTCGGAAGCGATAAATGAAGAGGATGAACGGAGAAAAGAATTTTTGGGGAATGTATCCCATGAACTTAGGACGCCGATCAGTTACATCAAAGGGTATAGTGAGGCCATTTTAGATGGGACGATTTCTGAAAAAGAAGAGGCCATCAAGTATATGCAATTAATCAATCGTGAAGCGGGTAGAATGCAGCGATTAGTCCATGACTTGCTCGATTTAGCCCGATTGGAAAAGAAATCACTGCCAATGAAGATCCAGCCGATTGCGCTTGCCCAATTAATTGAGGAGTCGCTTGAGAAATTTGAACCATTTTTACGCGAGAAAAAGCTCAGCTTTGAGAAAAAACTGGATCCTGATATCATCATTATGGGAGATCAGGATCGGATCGAGCAGGTTATTCAAAATATCACGGAAAATGCTGTACGCTATTCACCGGAAAACTCATTTATTCGGGTTTCATTGGAAAAATCGAAAGGCAATACTTGTACAATTGCAATAAAAGACAACGGGATAGGAATTCCAAAAAAGGACATTCACCGCATCGGCGAACGATTTTTTAGAATTGATAAAGCAAGAACGCGTGTCTATGGCGGTACAGGCTTAGGAATAGCGATTGTCCAAAAAATTGTGCAACTTCATGAAGGTAATTTTTATATAGAAAGTGAAGAAGGTGTTGGTACAACGGTATTCATTAAATTACCAATCATTTGATTTTTTTGTTTTATAACATAAACTACATTTTATTGTGCAAATGTGTGATAAACTTCATTTTTCATGATAATCAATCAGAGTATTCTTATGGTATCCGGTCTAGATCATTAGATGACCTTTTCTATAAGAAGGAGCTGTTGCAAATGAGTGAAGTCAAAGGAAGTAATTTATGTGAACCGCTAGATCAACTAAAGGGTACACATGGTTTACTTTTAGGTCAAATGAGAAAGATTTCCCAATTAGTACGGGAATTACAACAAAGTTCCTTTGACAACGAATGGGATGGAAAATGGTTTGAATTGTATCAACATGTCGTTATGTTTTTCGCGCATTTGAAAATTCATTTATATAAAGAAGAGCATTTCCTCTTTCCAATCATAGAACAATATTATGATGATGACGATAATGTGTTATTGGTAATGGATCATGAGCATAAAACAGTTGAGCAAAAAATTGTCCAGTTCATGGAGACATTTGAAAAACGGAAAACGCCATTTAGTCCAATTGAGGCACTATCACTTTTATCCTGTATTGAGTTTGCGTACACAACGCTTATTGACCATTTTCACAAAGAGGAAAAAGTACTTTTTCCATTTGCAGAAAGACATTTAGTAGAGTGTGAAAAAGAAAAATTATCAAGCAAAATGAACATTTTTAAATAGATAGTATAATATCCTACTGGAAATACTGAGTACCAGTAGGTTTTTTATATTAGTTTCAAAAATGTATTCGATATTTTTCCTATTTTTGATATAATTGGTCTCAAAACTATATAAATCTAGGGAGTGTCACTCACCATGAATCAAAAAGAAATTGAGATTCTAGAGATTCTTGAAAAGAATGGCCGCTTAAGCATGGAAGATCTTGCAAAGATGGTCGACCTAACGGTAAAAGAAACAGAAGAAATTATTGAAAAAATGGAGAACGGACAAATTATCCTTAAGTATTTGACCGTGATTGATTGGCAAAAGGTTGAAGCGCGTGATCCGGGCGTTACAGCGATGATTGATGTAAAAGTAACTCCGAAAAGAGATAGAGGTTTTAACGAAATCGCCGAAAGAATTTATCGTTTCCCAGAAGTTCAGTCAGTATACTTAATGTCTGGTGCTTATGATTTATCCGTTGTCATCGAAGGAAAGTCTTTGCATGATGTGTCTCGTTTCGTGTCTGAAAAGCTTTCAGCGTTAGATTCTGTCGTTTCAACAACAACACATTTCATCATGAAAAAGTACAAGCATGATGGAACAATTTTTGGTGATGACGAGAAGGATCGTAGGATTGTGGTGACACCATGACCCACGGACAACAATATTTATCAGAAAAAGTAATAAACCTTAAGCCCTCTGGTATCCGTCGATTTTTTGACCTTGCTTCCGGTATGGAAGGGGTTATTTCTTTGGGTGTAGGTGAGCCTGATTTTGTTACGTCCTGGGCTATCCGTGAGGCCAGCATTCTATCATTGGAACAAGGCTACACGGCCTATACGGCTAATGCAGGTTTAATTGAGCTTCGTCGGGAAATCAGCAAATATATGAAAAATCGTTTTGAGGTCAGCTATTCTCCTGAGGAAGAAATCATAGTTACAGTCGGTGCAAGCCAAGCATTGGATTTAGCTGTCCGTGCGACGATTAATCCTGGTGATGAAGTGATCATAGTAGAACCATGTTTTGTGGCCTATGCTTCAATTGTTCAACTCGCAGGCGGTATTCCTGTACCTGTACAAACAACGGCTGAGAATGAATTCAAGCTGCAGCCGGAGCAAATTGAGGAAGTGATCACTCCGAGAACAAAAGCTATTTTGATTTGTTCACCCAATAATCCAACAGGTTCAATGTTGGTAAAATCTGAGCTTGAAAAAATTGCTGATATCGTGAAAAAGCATGATTTAATTGTTTTTTCTGATGAGATCTATGCAGAATTAAGCTATGAAGATAGCTATGCCAGCTTTGCATCAATAGATGAAATGTGGGAGCGGACGATTGTCATTAATGGCTTCTCAAAAGGATTTGCGATGACAGGCTGGCGTTTAGGTTTTGCCTGCGGCCCAAGCGTATTTATCCAAGCGATGTTAAAAATACACCAGCATACAATGATGTGTGCCCCTACAATGGCCCAGCATGGTGCTGTTGAAGCGATGAAAAACGGCATGGATGATGTAGCTCATATGCAAAAGAGTTATCTGCAACGCCGTAATTATTTTGTCAAGTCACTAAACGAAATCGGTCTGGACTGTCATATGCCAGGGGGAGCATTCTATGCTTTTCCATCCATTAAAAGGACAGGCTTAACTTCTGAAGAGTTTGCCCAAAATCTATTAATGGAAGAAAAGGTTGCTGTTGTACCTGGTGATGTATTTGGAGAAAGCGGAGCAGGACATATACGCTGTTCCTACGCAACTTCCATGGAACAGTTAAAAGAAGCAATTAAACGTATGAAGCGGTTTGTTGAAAACCTACAAGTAAAAGCATAATAAGAAAAGCGCAAGCGCCTTGCTCATCGCCGTACAAACTGGAGGAGACCTGAAGTTTGTACGGCGATAGGCGCTGGAGCTAGACAATGATGCACAACACGCTTTCATTACTTATAATAAAACAGCCTGGGAAATACATCCCAGGCTGTTTTTACACTTGAATAATCCCCAGCGCATGCAGGAACACAATTACGATGCCAATTGGCACCAAATACCGAATCGACCAATACCATACAGTAAATAGCTTTGTACTTGCGCTTGATGATCGCAGCAGTTCTTCCTTCAGAACCGCTTTCGGTATTTTTAAGCCAACAAAAAGGGCTATTAATAGGCAGCCGGTTGGAAGGGCAATGTTGCTTACAAAATAATCGGACAGGTCAAAAATGGTTTTATTGAATAAAGGTTTAAAGTCCGCAAGAATGCCATTGGACAGGGCTGCTGGGATTCCTAATAAAAATACCAAAATTCCTGATATCCAGGCTACCTTTTTACGCTTTCCAACATCATCTTTAGCAATGGTGGCAACAATAATTTCCAAAATTGAAAAGGCTGAAGTTAATGTTGCAAATAAAAGTAAAATCATAAAGATCGCAAAGAAAACACTTCCATAGGCTATATGCTCGAAAACAGCAGGGAAAATAATAAAGACTAACGAAGGGCCGCTGTCCGGCTCAAAGCCAAGTGCAAAAACAGCAGGGAAAATAGCAAGTCCGGCTAGTAAAGAAATAAAAATATTCAAGCTGACAATGGATGTTACAGAGCGTGGTAGGCTTTCAGTCTTTGAAAGATAAGACCCGTAGGTGACCATAACAGAGAGCCCGACACTTAACGCAAAGAAGGATTGGCCAAGAGCCATAATGAATGTTTTAGAAGTAATTTCATGCATGTCTGGCATTAGAAAAAATTTAATACCTTCCATTCCACCTTCTAGCGTAACGGACCGAATCACTAATATGATGAAAAGGATAAATAAAGAGGGCATCATATATTTATTTGCTTTTTCAATTCCATTTTGGATTCCACCCTGAACGACGGCGATCGTCATAATAAGGAAAATAAGCTGTGTAATCGTTACTTCCCATGGGTTTGAAATAATTTGGCTGAACAAATTACCATACTGCTCATTTGATAATCCACTCAAATCACCAGTTAGGCTTCTAACCATATAAGAAAGGATCCATCCGCCAACAACACTATAGAACGATAATAAGACAAATGAGGAAATGACCCCGATCACCCCAACTAGATGCCAAGGCGTATTCGGAGATAGCTTTTTATAAGCTGTAATCGCGTCCTTCTGAGTTCTTCTTCCAATAATAAATTCTGCGAATAACATCGGTGCACCGAAAAATATAGTAAATAAAATAAAAATTAAAAAGAACACACCTCCGCCATTCGTACCGGCCATATAAGGGAATTTCCAAATCGCTCCGAGTCCAATCGCAGAACCGGCAGCCGCTAATATAAAACCTATTTTAGAAGACCATTGTTCGTGGTTTGGTTTTTCCATGAAGTTTTTCATCTCCTTTTCGCTTTTACTATAATAGTGGAAAATGTCGAATAATGAAAGGTAAATAAAATTATTTTCTTTGTATAAGATAATAGTGTAAATAGCATTGTTTTTGATTATATAGGCCGTTTATGATATACTTCTTTAATGCGCAGAAAAAATGTATAAATTAGGAGTGTTTCCATGTCAGAAAAGTATGAAGTTGGACGTGAATTAACAGGAAAAGTAACAGGTATTCAACCTTATGGAGCGTTTGTTGCCCTTGATGAGAATACACAAGGTTTAGTTCATATTTCGGAAATTACCCATGGCTATGTTAAGGACGTTAGTGAACATTTAGCCGTAGGAGATGAGGTGAAAGTAAAGGTTTTATCTGTTGATGAAGAAGCAGGTAAAATAAGTCTTTCTATTAAAGCTACTCAGGAGGCACCTGAAGTAACGGAAGCACCAGCTCGTCCGAAAAAAGAAAGAAAGCCACGTCCGCAGGTTAACAAAGAACAGCAACAAATACAACTTGATGCTACTAATGCTTCAGGCTTTAATACCTTGAAGGATAAGCTTGAAGATTGGATCAAACAATCATCAGACCGTGAAAAATTATTAAAAAAGTAAAGGGTCATTAAAAAGAGGTATTCAATATCAATATTGGATGCCTCTTTTGTTTTACATATTGAAGACGGGTTCAGGTTTTAACATCCATTGGAAATAGCGTATAATATTACCATTGGGTGATTTTCGAAGGGAGAGTACTCTATGCAAAATTTCGTGTATCATAATCCAACTAAATTAATCTTCGGTAGGGATCAACTAATCAGCTTGAAAACCGAAATAGTAAAGTATGGAACGAAAATATTACTTGTTTATGGTGGAGGCAGCATCAAGAAAAACGGTCTTTATAACAAAATTACACAGTTGCTAACAGAAATGAATGCTGACATATTTGAGCTTTCAGGAGTTGAACCGAATCCGAGACTATCAACAGTACATAAGGGAATTGCAATATGCAAGCAAGAAAACATTGAGTTCATTCTAGCTGTCGGTGGCGGCAGTGTTATTGATTGCACGAAAGCCATCGCTGTCGGTGCTAAGTATGATGGCGATGTTTGGGATATTATTACCCGTAAAAATACAACCGCAGATGCTCTGCCTTTTGGAGTGGTTTTGACAATAGCTGCTACAGGCTCAGAAATGAACCCAAGCTCTGTCATTACAAATTGGGAAACACAAGAAAAATACGGATGGTCGCTGAATCCATTCACTTTTCCAAAGTTTTCCGTCCTAGAGCCCGAAAATACAGTCACGGTACCAAAAGATCAAACCATTTATGGTATTGTCGACATGATGTCGCATGTGTTTGAGCAGTATTTTCACCAGACTCCTAATACACTGCTTCAAGACCGGATGTGTGAAGCGGTATTAAAGACAGTGATTGAAACAGCACCAAAGCTCGTAAAAGACCTTGAAAATTTAGATTTACGTGAGACGATTTTATACTCGGGTACAATTGCCCTAAACGGCATACTTGCGATGGGAGCACGTGGGGATTGGGCAACCCATAATATTGAGCATGCTGTCTCCGCTGTTTATGATATACCGCATGGCGGCGGGTTGGCGATTCTCCACCCAAACTGGATGCTCCATGTTTTGGATGAAAATGTGAAAAAGTTTAAACAGCTGGCTATTCGCGTCTTTAATGTCAATCCGACAGGCAAGGAGGATCGCGAAATTGCGATTGAAGGAATTGAAAAACTACGAGTTTTTTGGACTTCAATTGGTGCTCCAGAAAGCTTAGCTCATTATGGTATTGATGATTCTAAATTGGATGTAATGGCAGATAAAGCAATGGCACGTGGGGAATACGGGATTTACAAAAAATTGAATAGGGAGGATACTCTTGCTATCTTAAAAATGTCTTTATAAATGATAACTGGGGGAACGTCAATGAGTAAAGTGAATTTTGATTATTCGAAAGCATTGCCTTTCTTTAATAAGCATGAGCTTGATTATGTAAGAGACTTTGTAAAAAACGCCCATCATTCACTTCATGAAAAGACTGGCCAGGGCAACGATTTTCTTGGCTGGATCGATTTGCCGATCCATTATGATAAAGAGGAATTTTCCCGGATCCAAACAGCCGCTGAAAGGATTAAAAATAATACAGATGTTTTACTAGTCATCGGCATTGGGGGTTCCTATTTAGGAGCAAGAGCGGCATTACAAATGCTTACCCATTCATTTTATAATGAACTCCCCAAGGATAAACGACAAACACCGCAAATTTATTTTGTTGGAAATCATATTAGTTCAACCTATGTTCAGGATTTGCTGGATTTATTGGATGGAAAAGATGTATCGATCAATGTAATCTCTAAATCGGGGACCACAACTGAACCGGCGATCGCCTTTAGAATTTTTAAAAAGTATATAGAAGAAAAATATGGCGTAGAAGAGGCGAGGAAACGCATTTATGCAACAACGGATAAGGAAAAAGGTGCACTAAAAACTTTGGCGGATGAGGAAGGCTACGAAACATTTGTCGTTCCGGACGATATTGGCGGCCGTTATTCTGTTTTAACAGCGGTAGGGTTACTGCCAATTGCAGTGAGTGGTGTTGATATTGAACAGATGATGATGGGGGCCCGTGCGGCAAGGGAGGATTTAAGTAAATCTGAACTTGCAGAAAACCCCAGCTATCAATACGCTGCCATTCGAAATATTTTATACCAAAAAGGGAAAACCATTGAAATGCTCGTTAATTATGAGCCTAGTCTTCAATATTTTTCAGAATGGTGGAAGCAGTTGTTTGGAGAAAGTGAAGGAAAAGATCAAAAAGGGATTTTTCCAGCATCAGCCAATTTCTCTACCGACCTTCATTCATTAGGACAATATGTGCAGGAAGGCCGCAGAGATTTATTTGAAACAGTACTATACATAGAAAAGTCACGGCAACAAATCGAAATAGAACAAGCGGCAAGGGACTTGGATGGACTAAATTACCTCGCCGGTAAAAGCATGGATTTCGTCAATCAAAAGGCGTTCCAAGGCACACTTTTAGCACATACGGATGGAAATGTGCCCAATCTAATTATTACGGTGCCGGAGATCAATGCATTTACTTTTGGATATCTTGTCTACTTCTTTGAAAAGGCATGTGCCATGAGCGGCTATCTATTAGGCGTGAATCCGTTTGATCAGCCTGGAGTGGAAGCCTATAAGAAAAATATGTTTGCTCTTCTAGGAAAACCAGGCTTTGAAAAGGAAAAAGAAGAATTAGAAAAGCGTTTAATGAACAATAACCAATAATTCGTCATTCATATCAATTGTAATCGAAGGGGAAGGGTAAATTAAAAACTCTTCTCTTTTTTTTATCCCAATCAACAGGAATCCCTCTTTTAATAATAATTCAACTCCACGTGAAAATGTTTTATCGCGGAATTCTTCTGTTGGGGTTACTAAAGCCAATCGTCGTTCTTTTGTAAGATTTAATAAAGAAAGAATAGGGGTAGATAATCCATGTGAATGAATACTTGTGACCATAATATAGCTTGACACAAGGTATGTTTCAATGAGTTCATCTGCACCAGCGCGACGCGCGTTGTTTACCTGTTCATGTGTTAAAATTTCAACTAGGCAATATATCATTGGATTAAGTCCCTTTATGGCCAGTAGTGTTAGGATGGACTGCATATCAGCTTCATGCTCATTCATATTTTGATCAGCAGTGATAAGGACAGTTCCTGCCTTTTCAATATTGGCCCGTTTTAAAGTTTCATCCTTTGTAGTATTTCCTTTTACAAAATACACGTTCCGATCAGCTAAAGGATTCTCTGTCAATGAATCATCAATTAAGACAATATGTAAAGTTGGATTGATGAAGTGGAGATGTTGAATCGTATTTTTCGATCGCTCATTCCAGCCAACAATAATCATATGCTCCTTTCCTTTATAAGCTGCACTTCCTTCATGCAAAGCATCGAGCGTCTTAAAGATAGAGGTTGCTACTGTTACCATATAAAAAGTAACAAGGGAAGCCCCTATTAAAATCATAACGATGCCAACAGACCTGCCAATAACAGTTTCTGGAACATAATCACCATAGCCAACTGTAGCGGTCGTAACAACAACCCACCATATTCCATCGAAAATAGTCGGGAAGTTTTCAGGCTCAATAAAATGGATGGACACCCCAAAAGCAATAAAGACTATGCTAATAATTAGAAATAACCGTAAAATAATATTCATTTGCCTAAATCTATCAAAAAAACCGCGCAAAATCGGAACACTCCTTTAAAACCTATCTTATTCCTATTATTAACAAATTATTGAAAATTTATATTGACTAGCATTTGAGATGTGTTATATAATAAATTACAACAGTTGATATCTGTTATAATACAATATAAAGAGGAGAGAAATAAAGTGGAAAAGTATGAAATGGCATATTCGAACTATATTAGGAATTGTGAAAAGCATGGGATTGATCGAATCATTGATTTTAAAAAATTTATCGAATGGTTAACGTATGAGCAACTTGAAATGATGATAAATGAAGCCCATTAAGGAGTGGAAGAATGAAAAGTGATGTCAATGTGTGCATGATATACGTACTTTTGTCTAAATCATAAAATCGTCTGTTACTTTTTTAAAAAGAAACAGGCGATTTTTTTGCTTCTATACATAGTAGTGAGTGATGTATATTTAAAATATTCAAAAAACATTATACCTTTTTATAATTTTTATTGGGGGATTTTTTATTGAAAGCAATATTGATTGGAATTATAGCCTCATTCTTTTTTGCCTCAACTTTTATTTTGAACAGATCCATGGATTTGAGTGGGGGAAGCTGGATTTGGAGCGCATCTTTACGATACATATTCATGATCCCATTTTTACTCTTAATTGTTGGAATAAGGGGAAATATGAAGCCTGTGTTTGAGGAAATGAAGAAAAAGCCATTTGAATGGCTGCTTTGGAGTACAATTGGCTTTGGTTTGTTTTATACACCAATTACATATGCAGCGGCCTTTGGTCCCGGCTGGCTTGTTGCTGGTACATGGCAGACAACGATCATAGCCGGGTCTTTACTTGTTCCTTTTCTTCAAAAAGAAAAAATACCAGTTAAAGAGCTGAAGTTTTCTTCCCTTATTTTAATTGGTGTTATTATTATTCAAGCACAGCAAGCCACACAGGTCGAATTAAGCTCCACACTTTTAAGTATCTTGCCTGTCATCATAGCCGCATTTGCGTATCCGCTCGGTAATAGGAAAATGATGGAAGTGTGTGATGGCAGATTGGATACCTTTCAGAGAGTATTGGGGATGACGATTGCCAGCCTTCCTTTTTGGTTTGTATTGTCAACAATAGGGTTGTTTATCCATGGAGCTCCCTCTAATAACCAGCTTTTCCAGTCGTTTATTGTAGCGATTTTTTCAGGGCTCATTGCTACGGTGCTGTTTTTTTATGCGACAGATCTAGCCCGCAAGAGCTCTCGCCTGCTCGCTGCTGTTGAGGCGACGCAATCCGGCGAAATTATCTTTGCCGTCATTGGCGAAATGCTATTATTAGGTGCTGCAGTCCCAGGTGCTATCGCCCTTATAGGTCTTGGTCTTATCGTCCTTGGAATGATCCTTCATAGCTTATCTTCACAAAAGATTCAAATAAATAGTGACTAATGTCACTCTTTTTTTTCGTGAATTTGTATAACTTTAATATAGAATACTTAACTAGTTTCGAAGGATGGTAAGGATAATTTTTGAAGTGAAGTAAATAATTATCTTAGGGCTATGTTTAACATCGGAGGGGTAAACCATGGAACAAACAATAAACGAAATTTTAAAATTACTAAATCAAATGAATTCAAATATAATGAGCAAATTGCAAACAATTGAATCCAGGCTGGCAAGAATAGAAAAGATGGATAGCATCGAACATTATGTAAGTGTGAACCAAATAGATTTAACGGATATAAAAGAAATATTGGAACGCATTGAGGAAAGTAAATGTCTTCATGGAAATGGAGTGGATGTAATTGAAACATCCGCTGACTTTGTCGGTAAATTAAACAAACGATTGGATACGCAGCTCTTAAGAATAGCGAAAGTAGAAGAAGAAATTGAATTATTGAAGGAAAAGTAACAAGGAGGGACAGTCACAAATTGGACTAGTCCCTTCTTTTGTATTTAGTAGCTATTTCAGTTTTTTCGATTCCATTAATTTATAGATCATTGACATTGCTTCCGCTTTTGTCAATTTGCCTTTAGGGTTAAAGTTTCCGCTAATAGGCGTGATCAATTTTTCGTTTGTAGCCTGTAATACTGCCGGTGCTGCCCAATCGGAAATCTTGTTTGCATCCTTATATGTCTTTTTGAGTTCGGCTTTTGGATCTTCAGGTGCATCTTTTGTTGATTTTTTCTTTTTCGTAAATTTAGACTTTGAGGCCTCTTGTTCAGCACCATTTAGGCTGATTGCCCTAGCTAAAAATGCAACAGCTTCTTCACGGGTTAACGTGTTCTTTGGCTCCATGACCATATATCCAGGAATATTGGACTCCTTCCCAAAAACAAGTCCATTCATTACACCTGCCATTAAATACCCAAGTTCATCTTGGCTATAGTCAATTTCTTTTATATCGGAGAAGACGCCAGTGTAATCTAGCGGTTGGAATCCAAGTGCTTTTGAAAGAAGCACCGTATAGTTGAGGCGGTCAATTGGCTTATCTAAACTTGTTAATAACTCTTTATCCTTCGTGTTTATTTCCGGTTGAATCACACCTTTATAAGCAAGTCCGAGTACTTCCTTTTTAGCCCAATGGTTTTTAAGACCGTAGTCTTTGTACACTAGACCGATAGCATACGTTCCAAAATCATCGAAGACTGCTGTTACCGTTTTATTTTGACTATTAACAACCCCGCCGATCGGAATCCATTTACCATAATTGTTTTTTAAAACAGCTAGGTTATAGCCTTCCATTGCTTTAGGCACAGCCCCTTCGTAGGCAAGCGTAATGTCCCCCCATGTACTTGGCTTTGCAATCAGACTTCCATTCGAATCGTCAATGATGAATTGCTGACTTAAAAACACATAATCATCAGATGGCTGCGGCTTTTCGCGAACATTAACGACAAATCTTTGGTCTAAGAGAATATGTTTAAAAGAACTAGATTCAGCTTTGACATTATCAGAGATATAAGTGCCTACAGGGAAACGAAGAATTAACTTATCCCCAAACATTTTTATATCTTTTCCACCAATAAAGTCTGTATAAAATTTGGCCTGGGAATGATCAACATGATAATAGTTTAATTCAATGTCGATTTTGCCACTTTCACCTTTAAAATTACTGTAGGAAGAGTCTTTAGAATCACGATTCTTTATTTCGATTGGTATCTTATAGCCTGTTTGTGTTTTTGTAAGTTTGGTATCAATATCGTGAATCGTATAAACATGTTCGTAAGACTTTTTCGTAATTCTTGAATGGCTGACTTTTGTATCAACATCAAAAACACCGTAGGGGATACCATTATACCCGAAGTTCGGTTTCGAATTATCCTTGTTATACCATAGGACAGTAAAGGTTAATTCATCAATCATGTTTGTACTTATGTTATTTGTCCTGGGATTATCTAAACGAATATAAAATCCGCTAGATGAATCAAAATAATAATGATACCCGTTTTCATCATTATATACATGCTCTGCATTACCAGTAGTGGCAGGTAATAGAAGCAGAGTTAAAGAAAGTAATAGAATTAATTTTTTAATCATAGTTGCGATATCTCCCCTCTCTAAATATGCCCTATGGTTATTTTAATATATAATGGAAACTATTTCTTCATTTTAAAGAAAAAAGAGCAAAGGAATATCCTTTACTCTTGAACGGCTTCTAAAACGACATCTACTAGTGCTACTCTTGAAGCGGTGCCGCTCGCTTTGATATTTTTAATTTCTAGTTTTTCAACACCTGTAATATCAACCTCAAACGAGATTGGCTCATCCCGCTTTGTTCCGGTCGTAATCGTCGCAAGCTCTTTGTTATCACCATAGAACTTAATAATGCCTTTTTCTGAATAACCAGGGTTGGAGTCGTCTACACCAACTAGCCCCTTAATAGATTTGAATTTATTGTCATATAGATGATAGGCAACAGAACTGCCGTCAAGAAAGGCGATAGAATTGATTGTGCTAAATTGTTGTTTTAACAACGTTATTTTTCCGCCGTCTTCCTCGGGCTCGAGATAGTCTTTGCCGCCATAACCGACAAACATGTACGTTTCACCATATATCGGATCTAGTTGGTAGATTCCCGTTGAAGGTCGATGGCTTTTTTCGGTCTGTCCGATCATAATCGTGTTGTTTACTCCATCCCATGTTACTTGTTTTCCAAATGCTTCCCCTATATCCCTTAGCGGTAAATAGGTCGTTCCGTCGATTAACAGCGGATCAGTCTTTAGATAAATAGGTTCCCCATCCAAAACAATATTGATAGAAGAAATAAACGCTTTAACATTTTTATAGTATGGTTCAAAAGCATCCACAGTAGATATCGTTGTTATGAAAAGTGTAGTCCCGACAATGCCCGTTGCCAACCCTTTTAAATATGATTTACGTCCCATAAGATATACGCCTCCTATTCTACTATATTATTTCTATACTAATTTTAAATATCCTTTAAAAATAAAAAGGACTGTCACATGCAGGGCATAATGACAGTCCTTCCTTAACTTCTCCAGCGGAGCAAATGTTTTTCAAGTTTGTGAAACAATGTCATGATCACAGTTACGATGAGGCCAATGAAGATAATACCAGTAATTACTTTTGTATAATTACCGTAATCTGTTGCTAACTTTACATAAAAACCGATGCCGGCTGAGGACCCAATCATTTCTGCGGCTGTTAACAAAATAAACGATAATACTAAACCGACCTGTACTCCTGAGAAAATCGAAGGCAATGCTGCCGGAATAATAATTTTAGTAGTCATTGTATATTGATTTAATCCAAGGGTTTGTGCAGATTTAATGTATCTTGAATCAATATTGGTAACACCATTTAATGTATTAAGAAAAATAGGCCAAAAAGCACCGATAAAGATGACAAAAGTTGATGACGCTTGAAACGATGGTAGAATCGCAATTGCATATGGTATCCATACGATCGGAGGGATCGGAGATAAAACGCTGGCAATTGGTCTAATTACGAATTCAAGCCGTTTATTTGATGCTGTAAAAACCCCTAATGGAACTCCTAAAACAATGGCTAAAATCATTCCACTGGCTAATAGTTTAACGGATGCCGCCAAGTGAACAAGCAGTTCTGCCCCATCGGCTTTAAATTGACCTAGTACTGATTGCGGGGATGGATAAAGGAAATTCGACAAAAGTCCCAGCTGTTGGGTTAAAAGCTGCCAAGCAAGCAATAGTACCCCAATAATGATTATAATATCAGTCGTAGCTTTTCTCTTTTCATTGCCAACAAGTAAATTTTTCATCTTAATGCCCCCTAGTATTCTCCGGAAATAGCTTTTAATAGTTCGCGGCGAATCTTCGTATATTCTTCCTCTTGATCGATATTGAATCTGTTTCTTGGGCGTTTAAAAGGGATGGCAATATCCTCTTGGATTTGACCATCATGGAGAACAACAACCCGGTCCGATAGAAAAATAGCTTCATCTATATTGTGGGTGACAACGAGGACGGTTTTCTTTGTTTCCCCTTCTTCCCAAAGGTTTAATAGCAGGTCTTGAAGCTGATTTCTTGTAATTTCATCAACGGCACTAAATGGTTCATCCATTAAAAATACTGGTGCATCAAGGATAAACATCCGAGCGATGGCAACCCGTTGTTGCATTCCACCGGAAAGCGCAGATGGAAAAGATTTTTGCGCTTTTTCATCTAAACCGACTTTTGCAAGAATTTGAATCGCTTTTTTTGTAATTACCTCATTTGGTTCTTTCGACTTTTGTTTTAGGGCAAAGGTAATATTTTCGAGCACCGTCATCCAAGGGAATAGGGAGTAGTTTTGGAATACTACTCCACGGTCAAGACCAGGCCCTGTAATCTCGCTATCATTAATTTTTACCGCACCTGAAGTTGGAGTTAATAAGCCAGATGCTAAATTAAGAGTTGTAGATTTACCGCATCCAGACGGGCCAATTAATGAAACAATTTGACCCGCTTGGATAGTAAGGTTTAAGTTTTTTAAAGCATATTGTTCTGTTTTGTCGTATTTGACATTAATATCTTCAAATAGTATTGTACTCACTTTTATCCCATCCCTATCCTATAGGTTGTTTTCCTGAAAACGTACTAGTAACTCTTGATAGAAAGGATCATTTGGTTCAGCTGCTATTAACTGATCCAGTGCTTCTTTGTAAGTTTCAACATGAATAAGATCTGAAATATCTTTCTCTTCTTTTAAATAACCGATATTAACCATCGTGTCTCTCATTGAAAGAATCGCTTTTTTATTAGGGTCGGCGCTTTGATCCACGTAGCCGCCGTAAATATCTTTTTCAATAATTTCAAGATCAACATCTACATATTTTTTGATATCTTCGATTGCTTTTTGTTTATTGGCTTCATCTTTTTCAAATCTTTCTGCTTTAATGATCGCTTTTAAAAATTTAACATATTTTTCATGATTTTCGTCAAACCTCTTTTCGTCTGCAATAATGCGGCAGCAAACATGATTTTCAGCATACTCTTGTGAATACTTAACAATCTCTAATCCTTCTTGTTTTGCTTTTTCAACAAATGGAGCCCATACTACACCGGCATCCACTTCCCCTTTTTTAACTGCCATAATTACATCGGCTGGTGAGTTCATTTCAATAATGGTTACATCTTTTTCATAATCAATTCCAGCTTCATATAATGCTCCACGCAAAATAACATCACCAGTAGCAAGCTTAACAGTAGCAACCTTTTTTCCTTTAAAGTTGTTAATATCCTGAAGCTCATGTAATAAGTTAGGCTTTGAGACGACCCCTGCACCAGTTCCCATTTGACCGCCTAGGAACACAATATCGGCACCTTGCTCTTCAAAAGTAAGTGGCGCTGGAGTCCCGAATGTGCCGACATCTAATTTTCCAGCTATTACTGCATTGATTCCTTCTCCACTATTTGAAAATGGATGAAATGTAGCATTTAATCCTTCTTCTTTAAAATAACCTTCTTCTTGTGCGATATAATACAAGCTATGCCCTGTTGTTGGTAAGTGACCGATAGCAAAGTCTATCAATTTTTGGCTTTGATTATTATTTTCTGCTTGTTCTGTTGGGGGCTGTGTTGTATTAGCCGTATTCTCTGCACTGTTACATCCTGCTAATCCTATTGTTAATGATAATGCTGTACCTAAAACTACTAATCTCTTTTTCATAATGATAGATCGTCCTCTCGATTATTTTCTGAAACTAAAAAACCTCTTCCCAAGGAAGAGGCAAAAAATCGACTCTTCCTTATCTTCTAACAAGTTATACAACTTGTTACTGGAGTTAGCACCTTTTGCATTGCTGCAAGGTTGCTGAAGGATCATAGAGCCAGTCTCTCCCCTTCTCTGGATAAGGTATCCGTTTCAATATTTGGTTGTTTTTGTTATGATTGTGATTGTACGGGAGGAAAGTATACTTTGTCAATAAGGATTATTAGAAATTTTAAAATTTTATTTTTTTGAAAAAGCAGTTGCCAAACATTGAAGTTAATGATAGAGTTAAGGACATAATTTTAAAAAAACAAAATATTTGAATTTTTACTTATCCAGAGTGGTGGAGGGAAAGGCCCTATGAAACCACGGCAACCCCATTCTTTTAATAAGATGGAAGGTGCCAATTCCTACTGATGAATCGTCAGCAGTAAGATAAGTGAGGGACTCATAAATGTTGTAGTGGTCTTTCCTTATCTTGAGGAAAGGCCACTTTCGTTTTATAGGCATAGTTTCCATTAAGGAAAAATTGCAACAGTTTTACACATATTAAACTAACTAAACAGATATGAAAGGTGGATTTACTATGAGTTTAATTAAATATGAGGAAAATGGAAAAATTGGAACCATTACATTAGATAATGATAAGCAGCGTAATGCGCTATCGCTTGAATTGATAAGAGAACTGGATGCAAAGTTAACTGAAATTGCAAATGAAAGAAAAATAAATGTTGTTATTATCCAAGCAGAAGGAAAAGTGTTCAGCTCCGGCCATAACCTTCGTGAGATTGACGGTGCACCAGTTGAAGATGTTGCAAATCTATTTGAAGAGTGCCAAGCCTTAATGGAAAAGATCAGAAATATTCCACAAGTTGTCATTTCAAAGGTGCATGCTATTGCGACAGCAGCGGGTGCGCAATTGGTAGCGGCATCTGACCTAGCGATCGCAAGTGATAATTCATTATTTGCAACCCCTGGAACATTAATTGGCCTATTCTGTCATACACCGGCTGTTTTCGTAAGCCGTAACCTTGATCGCAAGAAGGCTGCGGAGCTTTTATTTACAGGCGATTTCATCACAGCAGAAGAAGCGAAGATTCATGGGTTAATTAATAGAGTTGTACCGCTTGAAAAATTAGATGAAGAAACTGAGAAGTTTGCAAACTCCGTTGCTCGTCATAGTTTGGCAGTTTTAGAGGCTGGTAAAAAACAATTATATACACAGCTTCAAATCTCTAACGATTTTGAAGCTTTAACATATAGCTCAGATGTGATGGTGAAAAATAGCCAAAAACCAGATGCAGTAGAAGGAATACGTGCATTTTTAGATAAAAGACCAGCACAATGGTCAGACCGCTAGGAAAAAACGAAGGGAGAAATGTTGCGATGACTACTACAAACATTAAAGCCGAAAATCCGTATTTATATGGCTGGGCATCTACTGATGAAATAAGGGAATATCGAAGAAATAATAAATCAACAAAGAAAATTGATAAACGAGTTACTTTAAAAGAGGCAGTAAGCCGTAGGGTTAATCAAGGGGATTATATTGTATTTAGCGGCATGGGCTCGGTCCGCAACCCAATGGCTGCTGTATATGAGATTATTCGTCAAAATATCGGTGACTTAACCATTGCGGCAAAGGGGTCACAGCATGACTGGCAGCTGTTGGCAGCAGCTGGGTTAATAACAAAAGCTGAAATTGCCTATGGCTTTGGGGATGAAATTCGTGGCCTTTGCCCAGCATCACGCCGAGCAGTAAAGAACGGAACTTTGGAGATTCTGTCCGAAATGACAAATGCCGGCTTCCAATGGCGTTTTTCAGCTGCTGCAAGAGGAATTCCATTCTTCCCATCAAGAACAGCACTTGGAACTGACACTCTTCATTATAGTGGGGCGAAAGTAATTGAAGACCCATTTAGTGGTGAAAAAATAAACTTATTACCTGCATGCTATCCTGATGTAGCCATTATCCATGTCCACCGTGCTGACAAATACGGAAATTGCCAAATAGACGGAAATATTACGCTTGACGTGGAACTAGCACATGCAGCAAAAAAAGTGATCATTACAGCTGAAAAAATTGTGTCAGACGAAGAAATTCAAAAACGACCTGATTTAACAAAAATTCCATACTTTGTTGTTGATGCAGTAGTTGAAGTACCATATGGATCCCATCCAAACCAAGTTCCATACCAATATTCATTCGATGAAGATCAATGGATGGAATGGTTGAAGGCTTCAGCAACAGATGAAGGGGTGCAGGAATACTTAGACCAATATATCCGCTCAACTAAAGATCATTATGAATACCTAGAAAAAGTCGGCGGCCTTCGGAAACTGCGCGAGCTTGAAAATATCGAAAATGGAACACTACCACATCCAACCGTATCTACAAGGGGGGCAATAAAATGACAACAACTCAAGCAAAACAAACAGCAACTGCTGCTGACAGAATGATTATTGCAGCCGCAAAAGCTTTAGAGGATGATAAAAGTGTCTTTGTAGGGACAGGGATGCCGTTATTAGCAGGTATTTTTGCTCAAAAAACACATGCTCCCGGATTATTAACAGTCTATGAAGGTGGCGGTATTGGCGGCACGCCATCACAACGTCTGCCTATTCAAGTTAGTGAATCAATGACATTTGAAAATGGTACGATTGTCGGTTCAATGGATTATGTGATGAGCTTAGCACAAGCAGGTTTCATTGAATATGGATTTTTAGGTGGAGCCCAAATTGACGCTTACGGCAATTTAAATTCAACATTAATCGGGACATGGGAGGACACAAAAGTACGTCTTCCTGGTTCTGGTGGAGGAGCAGATATCGCTTCATTTTGCTGGAGAAATATCATTTTAATGCTCCAGGATAAGCGTAAATTCGTTGAACAGCTTGACTTCTTTACAAGCCCAGGCTACTTCCGAGGACCGGGTGAGCGTGAGAAGCATGGACTGCCGAAAAATACTGGCCCATATCGTGTCATCACGCAATTAGGTGTCTACGGTTTTTCAGAGGAAACAAAACGGATGAAGCTGCTTCACTTATACGAAGGCGTTACATTAGAAGATGTTCAAGAAAACAGCAGCTTTGAAATCGAAATCGATCCAAACTGGAGCTATATTCCTGAGCCAACTAGCGAGGAACTCGAGATTCTACACAAAATAGATGCAACAGGAATCGTGTTAGGGAAAAACTAATTGGAGTTGCTTCGACTGAAACATAAAAAGGAAGCCCAAACGCAAAATAGTTTGGGCTTCCTTTAATTTTGGTTAAATTCATGTTTTATCCATAACCCAACATGATGGCTCCTTCGTTTGATTACTGATAACTAGGATTTATCCTCACCAAATGGGGCACCGTACCTGTTTGAATATAGATAACTTGATTTTATCCTCACCAAAAGGGGCACCGCGCTTGTTTGAATATAGATAACTTGATTTTATCCTCACCAAAAGGGGCACCGTACCTGTTTGAATATAGATAACTCGATTTTATCCTCACCAAAAGGGTTTCTGCGCTTGTTTGATTATAGATAACTCGGATTTATCCGCATCAAAACGGGACCAGAACTGATTTGATTAATAATAGCGCACTAATTTACTATTTAATAAATCTCCGAATCCCTTCTGAAATCGAATCCGTCAAAATCACTAACAGCACATAACAAATTAAAAACAACGTTATATCAGAATAATGGAACCAGCTCATACTCAGCTTGAAAGCTTGACCTAATCCTCCTGCTCCGACAAAGCCGACAACAATGGTTGTACGGATAATAACTTCCCATCGATATAGAATATAGGTGATAAACTGGGGAAGTACAGTTGGGATGACGCCATAAATAAACATTTGTACTTTACCAGCACCGGAAGAGGCTAGACTACGAATTGGTCTCGTATCGACATCCTCAATAACCTCTGCACAAAGCTTGCCTAATATACCGAAGTTGTGCAGCGCCAAGGCGACCGCACCAGGTAGAATGCCCGGTTTAAAAATAAAGATGATAATCATCGCCCAGATTAATTCCGGAACTGATCTTGAAAAAATATAACAACCACGAATAAGTCCATACACTATTTTTCCATACCATTTTCTTGACAAGGTCAATGTTCCATTGGCCACATTTCGGGCAGCCGGAACCACCGTTAATACCATAATAATGACCGAAAATCCAATGGCCATAATACTCATTTGCAATGTTTCAACTGAAAGCTTTAATGCCTCGAGCCAGCTTTCCTTACTTAAAAAGGCGGGATGTTCTTCCCCTACACCAGCCAATCCATTGAAAAATTCCTTCGTATATACCAAGTTTTCCTCTGAAAACAAATCAAATAGACTGGCATCTTCTCCAACAAAAATGAAAAGCCAAGAGCTAAGAACAAGGGCGAAAATTAACAAAACGGAGAGCTTAATAACACCGATTTTGGCTGGTCGCCTAAGATTTTTTTCGTTTTTCATGCTACCAACCTCTTTCGTAAAACTTGGCTCCAAAAATCAATCAGTAAAACTAGGGCAATTAAAAAGAACATGAATGTCCATACTTCATCGTATTTTAAATCATTAAGTGACAGTTGAATTTGGTAACCAAGGCCTCCTAAACCGATAAAACTCATAATTGCTGATGAACGGATCGCACACTCAAAACGATACATAACATAGCTGACCATTCCACCAGCAGCTATCGGAAAATACCCGTACAACAATATTTGCAGGCGTGAGGTACCGCTCGCTTTTAATGCTTTGATTGGTTCTTCAGGAACGTCATTTAACATATCAGCAAAAATCCTTCCTAAGATGCCGCCATAGGGAATCGCAATTGCAAAAATAGCTGCAAATGGAGATAATCCGAATGCTGCTACGAACAACCAAGCCCAGATAAGTTCATGAATTGCCCGCATAAATCCTAAAATCCCCCGGAAGGACGTGATGAACATCGCTTTACTGTAGGGTTTCGAAGCAACAACACCAGAGCCCAACACACCGAACACAACACCGAACAAAACGGCTAGTGACATTCCGGCCGTAGCATAAGCCAATGTTCTCCAGGAAGAAGTGATCGCTAAATTAATAATTTCCGGAGAAAAATCTGGTTTGATCATTCCTTCAAGGATTTGCATGGTGGTTGCTTTTCCGCCGGAATGTAGAAGGTCAGATCCCCATTCTACAGAAAATAAGCTCCAAGCAAATACAATGATCATTATAATTGTTAAGGTCGTCTTTTTATGGAATGGAGGTTTCGTATGCATCATCTCTCGGGCTCCATTAAATCATAAAGATCTGTTAACATATGTTCAGTTACTTCATTAATAGGAAGGTCAAAGAAAATCCTTCCTTCCCTTAACGCGATAATACGGTCAAAATATTTCGTAGCCAGTTCAACTGAATGCAAGCTAGTAATTAAGGTTTGGTTTTCTTCCCCTGCTAATTGGACAAGCTTCGAAATAATATCGTCAGCACGGGCCGGATCTAGGGAAGCAACTGGTTCATCTGCAAGAATAATTTCCGGTCTTTGCACTAATAGGCGTGCAAGTGCGATACGCTGTTGCTGCCCGCCGGAAAGATTGGCTGTTTTTTCATATGTTTTTTCTAATAGCCCGACTCTTTCCAAGGCATGAATAGCCATATTTTTATCTTGTGGAATAAAAAATGATAGGGCTGATCTGAAAAAGCCCCATTCACCTAACCGTCCTGCAAGAACATTATGAATAACCAGCAAGTTAGGTACTAGATCAAACTGCTGACGAATAATGCCTAACTTACGTGACAGTGTTTTGCCTGCCTTATATTGGGAAGACGTCATCCCATCAAGCCAATATTCTCCGCTATCAGGTTGAATAATCATCGCTAAGATATTTAATAATGTTGATTTACCGGCACCGCTTGGACCGATTAATGCGATTCGTTCACCCTTATGGATACAAAGAGAAAGGGAGGATAGAGCCCTATTCTCCCCGTACTTTTTTTCGATATTTTTTAAAACGAATTGTTCGTTTTGAAATGCCATGCTTTCACCTTCTACTTAATAATGCCTAATTCCTTTGCAACCTTTTCTATAGCAGCATAATTTTCATTTTTTGTTTCGATAAATTTATCTGTGGCAAATAAGTCAAGAATGTCCTTTTGCTCTTCATTCATTGAAAGAAGTGCTTCTTTTAGTTTATCTTTAGTACCTTCCCCGTATACTTCATCGACATTGCCTACAACCCAATGATAATCATAGTACGGTGGTGTTGTATAAAAAACTTTTACTTTATTCACATCAACTTTGCCTTCTGCTACAGCTGTTTCCCAAACTGCTTCATTTAACGCACCTGTTTGGAAAGCACCAGATTCAACTAATTTATATGTTTTATCATGTGATCCAGAATAGTTAGGCATACCATCAAGGTCTTGATCAGGATTTATTCCTGCTTCTTCCATAAAGTAACGTGGCATTAAATGACCGGATGTTGAACTCTCACTTCCAAACGTGAAGCTCAAACCTTTTAAATCGTCTAAGCTATCGATTTGTAGATCATTTTGAGCAATAAATACTGAATGGAATTGTTCATCACGTGGTCTTTGAACGATTGCTTCAGCCTCTGGTACAACATTTCGAACCTGAACACCAGTTAGTCCGCCAAACCAGCCTAATTGAATTTCTCCACGCTGAAAAGCGGTGATTAGTGCGGCATAATCAACGGATGGTACATATTCAACCTCAAGTCCCGTTTTTTCACTAAGATATTCCGCCATCGCACCAAAGCTTCTATTTAAATCTGAGGCATTTTGATCAGGGATTGCTCCAATTTTTAATACTTGTTTTTTGGCTGCAGTATTTGCTTCCGGAGTAGTTTTGCCTTCTTCATTTTTATCGCTGCCACCGTTTCCACCACATGCAGTTAAAGCTATCATTAATAATATGGAAAAAATAGCAAGTAATGTTTTTTTCATAGTTATTCGCTCCTCTATAAAAATAATTCATAGTGAATATCAAAAATTATTATAGAGGGAAGAAAAGAAAACGTAAAGTAATTAAACTTATAAGAATAGTATTAATATTTTTAAGTAGCACTTATAAATTTTAAATATAATGTTAGCTGTTACTTAAATTTTGATATAATTTCTGGTAGGTATTAAGATTGAAAAATCAATAGTTGGAGGAAAAAAAATGAACTTAAAAAAATGGCGCATTCAATTTGGAGTTTTATTAGTAGTATTTTCTTTAGTAGCATTGACCGCTTGTGGTCAACCAAAATTTGAAGCTACCTATGATTGGCCTATGGCGGATTTCTCTTTTACTAATCAAGATAATCAACAACTTGGCCTGTCAGATTTAAAAGGAAAGGTCTGGCTTGCGAACTTTGTTTTTACTAATTGTGATACTGTATGTCCGCCAATGACAGCCAATATGGCGAAGCTTCAAAAACAAATGGCCGATGAAAAAATCAATGCGGAAATAGTATCTTTTAGTGTGGATCCAACAAGAGATACTCCTGAAACATTAAAAGAATTTGCAAGTAAATTTCAAGCTGACCATTCAAACTGGAACTTTCTAACTGGGTATACAGAAGAGGAAATAAAAGCAATCGCCAAATCATCATTTAAAACATTAGCAGAAGCAGAACCAGGTACAGATCAATTCATTCACAGTACAAAAATCTTTTTGATTAATCAAGAAGGCATTGTCGTAAAAGGTTATAATGGACTAGAAGTTCCTTATGAGGAAATTATTTCTGACTTAAAAGCTATAACGAAATAATAAACAGTAGTAAATTTATTCACTGTTAGTAATATGATAAACCTTTATTTTATAACTAGTTTCCAAATGGAAGCTAGTTTTTTTATTTTCATAGAAAAATATTTTTTCAAGTAAATTTGATCAAATATTGAAGAGATTCTTGAAAAAATTTCGTCTTTTTTGTGAAGGAGATGTGAAAGAAATGTGAAATCTTGTCAATTTTTGATATTATGTGATATTTATCACATGTTTTTTGTTTCTTTGGAATTAAGATAGGGTCGTAATCTTAACAAACATCCTGAAAGGGGGGGACAAGATGAAAAATGCAATTATAATCTTTTTTGTTTTCGCATTAGTGGGATTTGGTGGTGGCTATTTATTTAGTCAATCGGGTTCACAAGAACAAGCTACAGCACCAGATAATGCGGCAACCGAACAAACTCAAAATACAGCCGATGATGAAAAAGTGGAAGCACCTGCACCAGCTGTATCTCCAGAAGGAGAGATTTTCAATCAGAAAGGTTGCCTTGCTTGCCACTCTGTAGAAAATCTTGGTTTACAAGGTGGAGCTACAGGTCCTGACTTATCACAAGCATATGTGAATGTTGAAGGAAAGCATGGAAAACCAATTAATGAATTCTTAAAAGAACCAACATCAGCGGTAATGTCATCAGTGATCGGTGGTAACCCATTGACAGATGATGAAATAAATAAAGTTGTTGAAGCTTTAAAAATTGCTAGTGAAAAATAATAGGAGGTGCGTTTAATGAAAAAAGGTATTATCCCTGCCATAACTGGTTTAGTTGCCGGTGTATTGGCATCAACTGTTTTCTTCGCACAGACGGAAGTCGGTCCAAGACCGGTTGCCAACACATCTTCAACAGTAAAATCAAATGCTGAAAAGGTTTATGTGCCATTTGGTGAAAAAGACGAATATTATTTATTCGCATCTGGTGGTCACTCAGGACAATTGTTTGTTTACGGTGTACCATCAATGAGACATATTCGTACAGTACCTATCTTCTCTCAAGATTCAGCAACAGGATATGGCTGGTCTGAGGAATCGAAAAAGCTTATGGGTAACTATACATGGGGTGACTTCCACCATCCAGCGTTCTCAGAAACAAAGGGTGAATATGACGGTAAATATATGTTTGCAACTGACGTAGCAAATAGCCGTGCTGCAGTAATGGATCTTAAAACATTTACTGTAAAAGATATTATTGAAGTACCAAATACGAGTGGACCACACTGTGCGGCATTCGTTACTGATAATTCAGAGTATATCTTCTTACCAACACGTTTCTCTGTGCCGCTAGGCAGTGCTTATGCGTCATTAGACGAATACAGCCAAAAATATTATGGAGTTATGAGTGCTGTTCAATTTGATGAGCAAAAACAAAAACTCGGAGTTTCTTGGCAAGTTGCACTTCCACCATGGAGCTATGACTTATCAGATGCTGGTAAAGGTCCTTCACATGGTTGGGGTGTAATCACAACTTATAATACTGAAGAAGCAACAACTACAATGGAAATCAATGCGTCTCAAGCAGACCGTGACTTTATTGTGCTCTTCAACTGGCAGGAACTTGAAAAAATGGTTGCAGAGGGAAATTACGAAGAAGTTAATGGTGAAAAAATTGTCTTCCCTGATAAGAACAAAGGTGGAATCTACTTAGTACCAGTTGCTAAATCTCCACACGGAGTTGACGTAACACCAGATGGAACAAGATTTATCGCTTCAGGTAAACTTGCACCATCAATGACAGTATTTTCATTTGAAAAAGCATTTAAAGCTATCGAAAATAAAGATTTTTCTGGCGAAAAATATGGTATGCCTGTATTAAATTATGATTCTGTAATGGAACGCGAAGTAAACCCTGAAAATGCTCTTGGTCCGCTTCATACACAATTCGATGATAAAGGAATGGCTTACACAACAATGTTCATTTCTTCTGAAATCGTTAAGTGGGATCCTAACACAGGGGAAACATTAGACCGTGTACCTGTTCAATATTCACCAGGTCACTCAGTTGCTGCGGAAGGTGACTCAGCTTCACCAGATGGTAAGTATATTATTGCATTGAATAAGATTGCGAAGGATTCTTACTTATCTGTTGGTCCTTCACACCCTGAATCCATGCAGTTAATCGACTTAACTGGACCTAAGATGGAAATTATTCAATCTGCGCCAGTTAACCCAGAGCCACACTATGCACAAATGATTAAAGCAGATAAGATTAAAACAATTACAGTCTATGATAAAGATCCATCAAATCCTGATGCAGTATATAGCCAGGATCAAACAAGAATTGAACGTAACGGTAAAAAAGTGGATGTCTACGGTATTGCAATGCGTTCAAGATTTATCTTTGATGCAAAATCTGAGCGTCCAGACGTTATTGAAGTAAATGAAGGCGACGAAGTAACGATTCATTTAACAAATATCGACTTTGACCAAGATATTACACACGGCTTTGCTATTAACAAATATGATCTAAACTTCGAAGTACAGCCTGGACAAACAGAAACAATTAAATTTAAAGCTGACAAAGCTGGAACATATCCACTATATTGTACAAACTTCTGTTCAGCGCTACACCAAGAAATGAATGGTTATTTATTAGTTAAACCAAAAAAATAAACAGATACGGGAGTACTTTTTGGTACTCCCCCTTTTTTAAAACTTTTTATGAGGTGATGGGTATGTCTAAGAATCTATCTGTATCTTCTATGGCATTATTAATTATTGCAGCAGGATTATTTGTTACTTCTATCTTCTTTCCGTGGTGGGGAATGAAATTTTTTGCGCCACAATATCCAGAGGGGCTCGATATTATTGTGTATCCATATAAATTAGAAGATGCAAACGATGTATCGATCATTAATGGTTTAAATCACTACATCGGCATGAAAGAATTTAGTGAAGAAAACTTTCCTGAATTAAGCTATTTATCTTACATTATCGGCGGATTAGCCTTATTAACATTAGTTGTTGGGATTTTACGTAACAAAAAATTATTAATGGGATTAATTGGTTTATTCGTCATTGGCGGCGCTCTAGGTGTTTATGATATTCATCGCTGGCTGAAAAGCTATGGAACTAATTTGGATCCTATGGCTCCGATTGATGTACCACCATTTGTTCCACCAATCATTGGAGAGAATACAATTGCTAATTTTGTAACTCATAGTTATTTTACAACAGGATTTTTTATGATTGGGATTGCATTTATTCTAATGATTATTCCATTATGGAAGGATAGAGCGCAATGAAAATCCAAGCCTTTGTCATTGTTGGATTTTTATTCTTTTTACTTGGAAGCAACGCCAGTTATGCCGAAGAATCGCTTCAAGATCTAATTGATCAAACCCCTGAGAATGGTACGCTTCAACTTGAAGATAAAACCTATGAAGGGAATATTGTTATTTCTTCACCAATTACCATCATTGGCACGAAAGAAACCGTTATAAAAGGCGAGGGGAAAGGGAATGTCATCACTGTAAAAGCTTCTAATGTTACCTTGAAAAACTTTTCGGTTATAAATAGCGGACATGATCGAAATTCAGGGGAGGAATATGCAGGCATTAAGCTTATGAAAGATGGGAACATTGTTGATCAAATAAAAATCACCGATTGTTTTCATGGTGTTTATTTAAGCCAATCCCATCATAACAAGGTCAGTAACGTGACGGTTATCGGCAAAGAGAATGGTGAGATCGGCGGACAAGGGAATGGTATCCAACTTTATTATTCTCATCAAAATGAATTAGTTAATAATTATATAGAGGGAACTCGTGACGGAATTTTCTTTGATTATTCCCATGAAAATATTTCAAAAGGAAATGAAATACAGCATACCAGATATGGTTTGCATTATATGTATTCTGATCGAAATAAATTTACAAAAAATAGATTCAGCTATAATATTGGCGGAGCAGCCATCATGGAATCTAGGGGAACGATTTTAGAAGACAATCAATTTATTTTAAATCAAGGAACACGTTCATACGGACTCTTGATGCAATCAACAAATGACACAGTTATAACTAAAAATCTCTTTTTTCAAAATCAACGAGGCATCTATTTTGATCAATCTCAAAAAGCGATTGTCAAAGATAATGAATTTTTACAAAACCAGATAGGTGTTGAAGTATGGGCATCTTCTGCAGACCAAGTATTCAGCGGCAACAGATTTTCAAATAATATCGCTACCGTGCTGACATTTGGCGGGAAAGATAATAATCAATGGTCTGAAAATGGCAAAGGAAACTATTGGGGGAATTCTATTTCAGTGCTTGACCTCGATCAAAATGGAATCGGTGATTACCCTGTTGAATATAAATCCTCGCTTTATCAATTGGTAGAGGATAATGAATTAGCATATTTATTTTTAAAAAGTCCGGCGATAAAAGTTTATGAAAAAATGAATGAAGTGTTAAATAAAAAAGAAGTCATGGTTACCGATCAATTTCCTTTAGTGGAAAAGGGAACAATAAACGAAAATAATAATCTCTATATTATTATTTTGCTATTAATGGTTATATTAGGTAGTGTTTACTGGAAAAGAAAAAGGAGAAGAGCGTAATGAATTATATTTGGAAGGAATGGAAGGAGCAATCGAGGGGTAAAGGGATTTGGCTAGCACTTCTTATGGTCATTCTTTTATCAATTTTTATTTTACTAGAGGCACGTACATTACCGTCTGAGCATGGTTTTACTGTTTTTCTTCTTTCTTTATATGAAATGAATATCTTTATTTTACCGTTATTAAGTATTTTTATTGCATCCTTTTCGATCATACAAGAAAAAGAGTTAAAAACGTTAATGATCTTAACGACGAAAAAGGAATCGTTTTTAAGCTTTTTATTTAAAAAGAGTATAGCTGTTCAATCTGTCATTTTAGGCGTTTTTATTGCTTGGTACTTTGTGTTTGCGGTAGTTATGAAATTTTTC
Organism: Schinkia azotoformans; assembly: GCF_035811335.1. Taxonomy (NCBI): domain Bacteria; kingdom Bacillati; phylum Bacillota; class Bacilli; order Caryophanales; family Bacillaceae; genus Schinkia; species Schinkia azotoformans. The sequence goes on along the minus strand of NZ_JARSMD010000017.1, from coordinate 82,631 downwards.
TTCTATTTTAATGTTAGTCATTTTATGGCTTTTCTAATGTCAGTGATATTTTTAATTATCATTTTTAATCAGATTGGCTTATTCTTGGGCAGTATTTGCAATACTAGAATGCAGTTGATCGGTGCTAATATTTTTACATGGTTTTTATTTGTGTACCTAGCAGATTTATTATTCTTATATCTTCTGCCATCCGTAACCTATGATAATGTACAACTATTTTCAGTCTTTTTCTTTTTAGATCCGATTCATGCCATTCCGTTCTATTTGGAAACATCATTAGGAGTATTTTCGACAGATCACATGTCTCGCCTAATGGAAAAAATGGTTTGGGCGTCTCCTGTCATGTTTATTGTTATTGATGTCATTGTCTGGGTGGCTCTTTCTTTCGTATTCAGTATTTTATTAAAAGGAAAGGGTGATAGAGTATGATCGAAATCCGTGATGTATCACATTCCTATCAGAAAAAAAAGGTTTTAGATTCAGTTAGTCTCATTGTCGAAAAAAATGAATTATGTGCATTAGTCGGCAGAAATGGTGCTGGGAAATCTACGCTGATTCATTTAATGCTGGATCTTTTGCCTTTAAAAACTGGGACGATTCAGTTGAATGGAATTCCGGTACAAAAGCCGGGTTGGAAAAAGACCGTTTCCTATTTACCTGAGAAATTTCAGCTTTATCCGAATTTAACTGGTGAAGAAAATTTGCGTTTCTTTGCTTCTTTAGAAGATGGTACAGTTGATGAGGACAAATTAGAGGAAAAGCTAAAGCTTGTTAGGTTGTGGGAAGATCGGAAGGAGCAAGTTTCCGGCTATTCCAAGGGGATGCTGCAGCGTCTTGGACTTGGGATTATGCTTTATTTTGATACAGAGCTATTAATACTAGATGAACCGACAAGTGGTTTGGATCCAATCGGCCGCATTGAGATTTTATCAATCTTAAAATCATTAGAAAATAAAACGATCTTGCTTTCTTCACACCATATTGATGAAATCAACCAAATTTGCTCCCATGTAGCCTATTTAAAAGATGGGAAAATGGAAAAATACACGGTAGAAGAATTTGAAACCAAAATCTTAAATGAAGGAGTTCTTGCATGAAAAAAATAGTAACGTTTTTAATGGGATTGTTTGTACTAGCGGGTTGTAGTGGCGGCGGAAATTATAATGTTGAGGTTGCCGAAGCACCGGTTTATAAACCAGATCACACTCCAGCGGCCGTTTCGTTTAAAATTTCAGAGGGAGAAAAAGCAGCTGAAGGTTTAGAGGTTAAGGCCTTATTTGAAATGGAAAAGATGGACCATGGTTCAATTGAAGTAACCCTACAAGATAAAGGGGAAGGTCTTTATGGTGGTGAAGTTGCGCTGCCTATGGGTGGAGACTGGCAGGCTTTATTAACGATAAAAAATGAAAATAAAACAGCGGAACAGCTTGTGAAATTTACGGTTGAAGAACCTGTTGCAACGGTGACAACATTACCGGAAGGTGTAGTTGCTACAGTAAACGGGGAAGAAATTAGTGATGAAGATATTAAATTTTATGAGGCTATTAATACGATTCAAATTGAAATGTATCGTGAAGCTGACAAAGCTAAATATCAAGGTAAAGAGTTAGAGGAAGCTATGAAGTACTGGGATGCCCAGGTCGCAGCGGCTAAAAACAAAAATACATTATTAACTCAAGTTATTCGTCTGCGAGCTATGGCCTTATTAGCAGAAGAAAAGGGTCACAAAGCCTCTTCTGATGAAATTCAAGCAAAATTAAATGAAACGAAAAATTCATACAGAAATAGCGAAGTAGCCGAGAAGTTGATCAAAGAATATGGGGAAGAAAAGTTTTGGTCTATCCAAGAAAAACAACAGAAATCGATCGTGCTAGTGTCAAAGGTTCAGCAGGATGTAATAAATAATGTGAAAGAAGCAAATCCTAAAGCGGAATCAAAAGAGATTAATATGTTAGCAGAAAAGAAATATGAAGAACTATTAGTTTCACAAGTTGGAACATTAGATATTAAATTGAATAAATCATAATCGGAAGCAGGTGATTCGACTTGCTTCCGATTTTTTTTGTGCCTGTCCCCACTTGCCAGTTGGTACAGTTTTATAAACGTTCATAATTAATAAAGAAAATTGTGAGATTTATCACGATATAAATACTGTGTAAACAGTAAAATTACAGAGAATTAGCCTATTTGAAACGGGGGAATAGACGAATGCAGTATTTTTTTGCACCAGGGACTTGGCTCATTAATAAGTTTAAGTATTCAGGGAAATTTTTCATTCTAGGTGTAATTGTTCTTATTCCGTTAGTATTACTTTCTTATTTTTTGTTTTCAGAAATAAATAATAGTATAGAGGCGGCAGAGGAAGCTGTCGATGGTGCAAAGTATAATAATGAATTAAAGACATTTTTACAATATATGCAGCAGCATCGTGGTACGGCGAATGGCTATTTAAATGGTGACCAATCCTTTAAAGAAAAACTAATTGAGATTCAAAAGAAAATAGATGATACGATAACAACTATTGACAATATTGATCAAGAGGTTGGAAGTAGGCTTAAAACTACCAAGGCATGGACTGATATTAAGAATAAGTGGATCAGTGTCTCCAAAAATGTATATAATATGAAGGCGCCTGAAAGCTTTGCTCTTCATACCGAGATTACATATGAAACAATGGAATTAATAAAAGATGTCGCTGATTCTTCAAAGCTTAAAGTTGTACCTCAGTTAGATGCAAGCTATTTAATGGAGTCAGTTGTAAATGAATTACCGCTTTTAACTGAAAATATGGGCCAGGCACGTGGAAAAGGTGCAGGTGCTGCTGCAAAAGGGGTATTGACTGATGAAGAAAAACTACAGTTTTCTTCATTTATAAGTTCGATCCGTAGTAATTCAGATAACTTTATAAGAGCATATAGTATTATCCTTAATGAAAATCCAGAGGTCGGAAATAAACTTAAGGAAAAGGTTGATTTCTCCCAGCAATCAATTTCAGAATTTCTTGATATCTTTGAAAATAGGATTATTAAGAAGGTCGATATTGAATCTGGACAGTTTTTTGATATCGGAACAAAGGCTATTGATGCAAGCTTCGCTTTATACGAAATAGAAACAAATATGTTAAATCAGCTTCTATTGGATCAGGTTTCGCAGTTAGAAATGGAAAAGTTGACTCTGACAATAATCGTTTCTGTTCTATTTTTATTAGCAGCCTATTTATGTATTTCATTTTTTATGTCTGTTAAGGATGCCGTTACTAATTTAGTAAAAACAACAAGTGAAATGGCTAATGGGAATTTGACAGTTAGAACAAATATTAAATCCCAGGATGAATTACTTGTTATCGGTGAAGCCTTTAATGGGATGGCTGACTCTTTTTCAATGATGATAAAGAAGAGTCAAGCGGCGGTAGAACAATTGGCAAGTTCATCTGAACAGCTTTCAGCAAGTGCTGATGAGACTGAACAGACCGCCATGCAAATTGCCGACACAATTAACGGTGTTGCAGCTGGAGCGACCAAGCAATCTGATCATACCGGTGCCATTCTTGAGATGATTAAAAATATGAAAGCACAGGTTGATATTGGAAACGCCAAAGTGGAACAATCATTCATTCAAGCCAAGGAATCTTCGCGATTTGCTAGTGTTGGTAATGCCGCGATTTCAGAAGCGATAAGCCACCTTGGCGATGTTACTCGAACTGTACAATTTGCGACAGATTCGATTCAAAAGCTTGGAAAACGATCAAATGAAATTGGCGGCATCATTAGCGTCATTACTAATATTGCTGATCAAACTAATTTGTTGGCATTAAATGCGGCAATCGAAGCTGCAAGAGCCGGTGAGCAAGGAAAAGGCTTTGCCGTAGTTGCTGAAGAAGTAAGGAAATTAGCAGAACAATCTAGTACGGCAGCCCGTCAAATCATAGAGTTAATTGAGTCCATCCAGTCTGAAACATCCGTAACAGTAAGAACGATGGAAAGTAATTTAACCGCTGTCCAAGGTCAAGTGAATATCATTCAAAAGGGCGGCGAATCTTTAAAAGAGATTGTTCGAAACGTTGAAAAAACGGAAATGAGTGTCCAGGAGCTTCAACAAGTTTTAGTGCAGCTTGAGGAAAATGCCGATGAGATCCTAAAATCTGTTCAAGTAGTAGCAGCTGTAATCGAAGATACGGCCGCATCTGCGGAAGAAGTAGCTGCCTCTGCTGAAGAGCAATCTGCAACAGTGGAGGAAATGTCAGCTAGTTCCCTCACATTGGCTAAATTAGCGGAGGAACTGCAGAGTGAAATTAATAGATTTACAGTGTAAGGAGTGGGGCAAATGTTGACAAAACAATTAATGGTTGAGGTAGATTGTCCATCCACCTCAACATCTTTACCAATATTACATCATTTAAGTAGGGAAGCATTACAAAATTTAGAAGAAGAGGATCAAATAAAAAAATGCTTTGCGATCAATGAAGGTTTAATTAATGCAATACAGTATTCAGATCGAACTAATGCTTCTATTTCATTTTCAATCATTAAAACAGAAGAGTATACAGATTTTATTATTAAAAACTATGGTGCACAGATTTCCGATATAGTATTAGAGAATCTCTCTACCCAAACATTTGATGATGTATTATGGGAGGAAAGCGGCAGAGGTCTATTAATCATTAACGAAATTGCAGATGAATGGTCATTTAGTAGGGATGAGCAGGGCCGAAACATATTGAAAATAAGAATGCGGGATGAATTATATGATTGAAAATAATAGTGTTGAGATTCGGTCGGAAATCCTTCATGGGTTTCAAAGGATCATGTTTTCAGGAGAGCTGGTATACGGTCAAACTGAAAAAATTCGCGAAGAAATATTTTCACTTCTAGTCGATTGTGACGGCTACATTTTGGATTTACAAAATGTAAAGACGATAGACAGTACAGGATTTGGCATTTTAGTAAGCATTGCTAAAAAGCTAAAGAATCAAAATCGGAATCGAATGGTAGTTGTAATTAACAAACCTTCGATCCTGCAACTATTTAAAATTACTAAACTCACATTAATATTTCCGGTCGTGGAAACAAAGGAAGAAGCCGTTGCACTGTTATCAAAGGATTTGGATACACCGTCGGGACTATCCATCGATGATTATTAAAAGAAACTGAATAGAGGGGACAGGCACTGCTGGTGACGCAACTGGCGCACCTACTGGAGGGTGGTGTCTGTCCCCATAGTCCGTTACGAAAACTTGATCTTATACTCGCAATCCTCATCACCGTTTACATTGCACTTCACTTCGCGAACATGAATTTCGCCCTCATAAATCGAGGATAGCGCGCCTTCCAAAATAGCTCCTTCTAGGTCGCAAACCATATTTCCTTCGTGGACGGGAAGACCTTCACAGAAGCAGTCCTCAATAGCAATATGAATTTCATTATCGTTTTGCGAAAGTATCCGCGGAATGCCTATTTTCAATTGTTCAAACAACTCCAAGACTTCTTCGATTGAGGAAACCTGCATGCTTTCGCCAATTTTTCGCCCCACCGTCATTGTTGTATTTTTCCCTTTCATCGGTAAACCTTGATACATGCCGATTAATCTTACAGAGCGAAATAGCTCTAACGGCACAGATTCTCCTAATGTGTTTCGTTTAATTTTTTTCATATCTTCAAAGGTAAATAAATTCATCGTATTCATTTCGATCATTCAACTCCATTCTCTCACTGATAATCATTATCACAAAACCACAAAATAAAAACCTTGATTTAAATCAATTACTTCTATGAATTAGCGTAGTATCATAATCCACATAGCGGGATGGAACCGGAGGTGAGGGGTCTTTGAATCTTTATAAAGAAGCACTTCAACAATTACAGGATGGTATTCTGATCACAAATATGGACGGAACGATTCAATTTGCCAATTCAACTTTCCTTAAAAGGAGTGGCTATAGCGAGAGCGAAATTCTCAATCAAAAAGCCAATTGGTTGTTTAGCTATACCATTAATGCAACAAGGCAATGGCAAGGAGAAATCGAGCTAAAACTAAAAAATAACGGCACAAAAACACAATGGGTCAATGTGAGTCCAATCAAAGATGAAAATGGAATCACGCAACATGCCGTCATTATGTTTTCAAACTATGAAAAAAGTGAGCTTGATCCATTAACGAAATTGCCTAATCGCTATTTATTACAAAAACAGCTGAAAAAGATTCTAGTCCATTCGCAAAAGAATGATAAGATCTTTGCTGTTTTATATATGGATCTTGATCGCTTCAAATTTGTAAATGATACATTAGGCCATTCTTATGGGGATTTATTATTGCAACAGGCCTCCGAAAGACTGAAAAACAGCATTGGTGAGGAACATATACTAGCTCGAATGAGTGGGGATGAATTTGTTTGCGTATTGCAGAATTTGCAAAATGAAGCGGATGCTGAAAATATCGCGAAAAGGATCGTTTCCGGTTTGTCTCAACCTTTTTCACTACATGATATTGAAATCCATATATCAACAAGTATTGGAATCAGTCTTTTTCCATACGATGGGGACGATGATGAAAATCTTCTTACAAACGCTGATTCAGCCATGTACAGGGCAAAGAAAAAAGGTAGAAATCAGTATGAAAAAGCAAATGTTGAGGTCAATGCTGGTTGTTATGAACGGCTCATCATTGAAAATAACCTCCGTAAAGCATTGGAGAAAAACGAATTATCGCTAAATTTCCAGCCGCAATTAGATTTAAGAAACGAAAAAGTCATCGGCTTTGAGGCGTTATTAAGATGGAATCATCCAGACCTGGGAAATATTCCACCTTCCGAGTTCATACCGATAGCTGAAGAAACAGGATTAATCCTTCCAATTGGGGACTGGGTTTTAAAAAATGCTTGTTTGAAAGTAAAGGAGTGGGAAAAAGCGGGTTTTCACTCACTCCGCATTGCCGTTAATTTGTCAGCCCAACAATTTTTACAAAAAAATATGGTTGAAAAAATTAAAGCCATTATCAAAGAAACTTCCATTGAACCGGAATGTCTGGAGCTGGAAATCACTGAAGGAGTTGTGATCCATGATATTGATTCAGCTATTTCAGTACTGCAGCAGTTGAAGGAGATCGGCGTTCAAATTTCGATTGATGACTTTGGAACAGGCTATTCCTCTTTAAATTATTTAAAAGAATTACCGGTTAATACGCTGAAAATTGATCGCTCATTTATCTTCGATATTGATACAAATCCAAGCAGCAAGGCGCTGACAGCAGCGATTACGACAATGGCCCATGATCTTAAACTTAATGTAGTGGCAGAAGGGGTCGAAACATATAAACAATTATCCTATGTAAAAAAATCATCATGTGATGTGATTCAAGGCTACTATTTTAGTAGACCATTACCATCCGATCATGTTGTTAACTTTTTAATAAATACTAGACAGGCGGTGCAGAAAGATGCTTGATGTTAAATTAGAAGGAAACAAAGCCATTATTGATGTACGTGAAAATATTAAAAGAGGGGAACATCCACGCGGTGAAATATTGGACTACGTAAAACAGGCCCCTGCAGGGACCATTTTCGAAATTCATTTACCACTTTATGCGCAACCGTTAATCAATGCATTAAGTGCTCTTGGTATGAATGCGATTATTAACGAATTAGGGCCAGAGCATTATCGAATTATGGCGGTAAAAATTAACGAAGAAGCATAATCTTAAGCATTGATGCAATAATCACAAACCAGCTAAATCTTTTAGTGTATCCAAATTGAGCACCTGAATCACTCTGCGCTGCTTTACTGCAATAATTTCTTGTTCCGCAAACGATAGTAATTTGCGGCTCAGAGTTTCAGGTGTTGTTCCTATCAATGAAGCTAAATCCTTTTTTGGGATCGGTAACATAAACTCGTTATTCCTAACCTCAACCTTTTCGAAAAATAGCAGAATGACCCTCGCTAACCGTTTCTCAACCTCCATAAGGCTCAGTAGACTCATCCACTCATCAGCCAAAAACAAGCGATTATTTAAAGCGTTAATGAAGTGAAGCGCCATCGTCGGATTTTTGCCAAGCGTATCTAAAAAGGCTGCTTTTTCAATCGAGCAAATTGTTGTTTGTTCAAGTGCTTCTGCATTAGCATAATGGTTACTATTTTGCAGCAAGGCAAATTGTCCAAAAAAATCCCCGGGAAATAGGAGACGAATAATTTGCTCCTTCCCCTCTTCGTTCAGTTTTGAAAGCTTGATTAAACCTTCATGGACAACAAAAAGAGAGTCAGAATGCTCCCCTTCACGAAAAATATAGTCGCCCTTTTTATAACAACTGCTATTTGTCACAGATTGTATAGTTGCCAGCTCTTCATGATCCAACCCCTGAAAAACCGGAACAATGCGTAAACAAGATGATTGATGATTACAATTTTGAGTATAGTACATTGTGATATACCTTCCTTGAAAGTTAATGAAGTTGATTTTTGCCAACCATCATATGAAAGGAATCTTTAAATCCAATGAAAATTAATTTAAACTTGATTAAGGCCGTTAAAAATAAAAGTTCTAAGCTGCTTCGAAGTCCTAATTCTATCCTTGACTTTTCTTCTTCAATCAATTCGAAATAAATATCTTCAATCTTCTCGTTATTAAAAAAGTTTCTATCTTTCTTTTTCACCTTCAAGATACTTTCAATCTGAGAAACTAATTCGCGATTTGTTAATTTTCTAATCATCAAGAACATCACCTCGAAATTGAACATTTATTATAAATTTAATTATAGCGAACAATAGTGAATGATGGAGTTAATATTGTCACACAATTTGTAAAAAATAAAAGATAATAACGAAAAAAATTTTTACAAATCTAAGTAAATTAATTTTATTGTTCTTAATATTCAATCACAATTTAATTGATAAATGAGTCCACGCTAATGGGTATAAACAATGGCACAATTCTTGCATATTTAGAAATAAAAGAACTAACCATGAAAAGGGGAGTTAAGTAATGAATATACCATTTCACCCGTTATTAGAAGGGGCAATAGAGCTACATGTTCATAGTGCCCCAAGTTTGTTCCCAAGAAAGCAAACGGATTGGGAGTTAATAGAGGATATAAAAGAAGCAAAAATGTCAGGCGTTGTGTTAAAAGCGCATGAGGCTCAAACTGTCGATAGAGCTGCGTTAATACGTGAAAAAGAACCACAACTTCGTGTATATGGAGGTATCGTATGTAATCACTTTACAGGTGGTCTGTCGCCAGCAACAGTTGATACCGCAATCCGGTTGGGGGCTAAAATCATTTGGATGCCAACATTTTCTGCGGAAGAACATCAACGTTACTTTGGGAAAAAGAAAACAAAGTTTTTTAATAGCAAAAAAAGTCTGAAACATAGTTACGGACTTGAAATATGGGATGAAAATAGGAGTATTCTTCCGGAGGTTCATGAAATATTAGATTTAATTGCGGAGGCAAATATAATCCTTGCAACAGGACATCTGGCGGCAAAGGAAGTTGATGTGTTAGTAGATGCTGCAATTGAACATAAGGTTGAAAAAATTTTAATCCAGCACACTGATCTAGGAATAGCACGTATTCCGCATGAATTGGAAAAGAAATTTGTAAAAAAAGGTTGTATTTTAGAAAAATGTTACTTAGCTTGTAGTGATGATTTTAATGATATTAGAACAGAGGAGATGGCAGAGACGATAAAAATTCTCGGTGCGGATTCTTGTGTGATGGTAACGGACTATGGACAAAGTCATAATATCCCTCCCGTTAGAGCCTTAAGTCGATTTGTGGATGATATGCTTCAGGCCGGTTTGTCAGATAAAGAGATTACTAAAATGATAGTAAGCAATCCAAAACAATTACTTGGACTCTAAAATGCTTCATAGGGGAGTGGAAGAAAATTGAATAAACAAATATTCCAAGCGATTAAAGAATTTATACCTGAAAATAGACTGTTTACTAAATTAGAGGATTTATATTCTTATAGTTATGATGCTTCATTCGGACAATATTTACCTGATCTGGCGGTTCAACCAATTGATGCAGAAGAAATCAGCAAAATTGTTAAACTAGCAAATACATTCCTTGTCCCAATTTATCCACGAGGCTCGGCAACTTCCTTAAGTGGTGGTTCTCTACCGGTTGAAGGTGGAATCATCCTTGACATGTCCCAAATGAGTAAAAAACTTGTGATTGATAAAGAAAATTTACTAGCCATAGCATCACCTGGAGTGATAACAGCCAATATCCATCAAGAGGCCGAAAAAGTTGGATTATTTTATCCCCCGGATCCCAGTAGCTCCCATGTATCAACGATTGGCGGGAATTTGCTTGAAAATTCAAGTGGGCCTAAGGGGTTAAAATATGGGACAACAAAGGAATATGTAATCGGTCTCGAAGTCGTTACACCAACCGGAGATATTGTTAGAACAGGTGGAAAAACGGTAAAAAACGTTACTGGCTACGATTTAACGCGGTTAATCGTTGGTTCAGAAGGTACGCTGGGAATTGTAACCGAAGTAATCTTACGTTTAATCCCGAAGCCAAAGGCAAGGAAAACATTGCTAGCTACATTTGGACAACTTGTCGATTCGGGATATGCGATTACAAACATCTTGTCCAATGGAATATTACCCGCTGCAATGGAGTTAATGGATAATTCCTGTATAAGGGCTGTAGAAAATTATCAGCCAACAGGTTTACCACTTGATGCTGAAGCACTACTAGTTATAGAAGTAGACGGTCATCCTTTAACTATTGACGAAGAGATAAAAGCTTGTGAAGAGATCTGCCTCTCAGTAGGGGCAACTACTGTCAAGGTTGCAAAAACAGATAAAGAGCGGGATGAAATTTGGAAGGCTAGAAAAATGGTGTCGCCCGCGATTACTCAATTGGGACCTACTAAAATTTCGGAGGATGCAACTGTACCACGAAGCCAAATTCCAGCGATGATGGAAAGACTAAAAGAAATTCGAGAAAAATATAATCTTACATTAGTAGTGTTTGGTCATGCCGGGGACGGTAATATGCATCCAAATATTATTACAGATAAACGAAATAAAGAGGAAATGAAGAGAGTAGAGAACGCAGTTAGTGAAATTTTTGAGGCAGCAGTTCAACTAGGCGGTACTTTGTCTGGTGAGCATGGAATTGGAATACTGAAAGCGCCTTATATGGAGATGGAGCTTGGCAAAGCGGGTCTTGAATTGATGAGATCTATTAAACAAGCTTGGGATCCTAATAACATCTTAAATCCTGGAAAAATTTTTCCGAAACCAGGAATAACAAAGGTGGTGCTAACGGATTGACAGTGGTAAAAAAAGAAATGAATCCAATACCAGATGATTTGCATTCCAAAAAGCTTTTTGAGTTAACGTATGAAGATACAAACAAATGTATTCAGTGTGGATATTGTTTGCCAGTATGCCCAACATACAAAATGATGGGAAAAGAAACGGCTTCACCTCGTGGTCGGATTAACTTGGTAAAAATGGCTGCAGAAAGAAAGATCGATATAGAGGAACATTTGGCTGAACCGATTGATTTATGTCTAGGCTGCAGGGCTTGTGAAGTAGCCTGCCCGGTTAATGTTCCATATGGTCATATTTTGGAATCGGCTAAAGAAGTCATAACGGAAAAACAAACGAAACAGAATCATATAAAAAGGCAAGGAAAAATTAAAAAGCTTGTGTTAACAAAATTATTTCCTTATCCAACAAGAATGAGAGCAGTTGGTAATATGTTCTGGCTCTATCAAGCGTTACGCGTAAACAAACTTGTCCAGAAAACAAAGATCATCGAGAAAATTTCTCCCTCTATGGCTCAATTTGAAAAAGTTCTTCCAAAATTGGAAAGTCCAACAAAACGAAACCAAATTGGTCAAGTCATTCCAGCAAAAGGCACAAAAAAAGCAAGAGTCGGCTTCTTTATCGGCTGTATAATGGATGGCTTAATGTATAAAATTAATCGCCAATCAATTGAACTATTATCCTTAGCCGGTTGTGAGGTGGTCGTTGTTCAAGAGCAACAATGCTGCGGTGCCCTACATTCTCATCAAGGTATGAATAAAGAGGCGAGGGGATTAGCAAAGGCGAATATTATTGCATTTGAAAAAAGTGGTGCTGATTACTATGTCAATAATGCTGGTGGGTGTGGGGCCATGCTCCATGAGTATGATCATTTACTTGATGATGAGCCTGAATGGAAGGAGCGGGCCCGACAATTTGTGTCAAAAACAAAGGATATTAGTCAACTGCTAGTTCAATTTGGTCCACTTCCATTTAAAAAAGACTGGGAGGGGATCATAACTTATCAGGACTCTTGTCACCTTCGTAATGTTCAAGGAATAATTGAGCCGCCAAGGCAGCTTTTAAAGTCAATTCCAGGTGCAATGTATATAGAACTTAAAAGTAGTCATATGTGCTGTGGTTCTGGAGGAATCTATAATCTTCTTCATTTTGAAGAATCGATGATGATCTTGGATGATAAAATAAAGGATATTTTAAGTACGAAAGCAAGAACCATTGTGACAACGAACCCCGGTTGCTTACTTCAAATGAATTTAGGTGTAGAAAGAACTCCAAGTGCCGTTCCGTTACGAAGTCTTCATTTAGTAGAAGTTCTTGCGGAAGCTTGTGGACTTTAAAAATAACTTTCATAAGGGAGTTTATGGAGGGAGTGTTTTAATGAACACGAATAATAATTCATTTAAGGTTGCTTGTATACAATTTAATCCGGTCTTAAATGAAAGGGAAAAAAATATAAAGGCTTTATTTGCTGTAATAGAAGAGGCTGCTCAACAAGGTGCAAAGCTTATCATTACACCTGAGATGGCAACAACAGGGTATTACTATAAAGATCGAAAGGCGATTGCTTCATTTGTAGACCTTATACCCGGACATACAACAGCCTTCTTTGAATCATTGGCTAAAAGCTATAAAACTTTTATCGTTATAGGCATGCCTGAACAAGATTCGGAAACAGGACTATATTACAACTCAGCGGCATTAATAGGTCCAGACGGATATATTGGTAAATATCGCAAAATCCATTTATGGGAAAGTGAAGCGCACTGGGCAGCGATTGGAGATTTAGGTGTTCCGGTATTTGAAACTGAAATTGGAAATATTGCAATCAATATTTGTATGGATTCCGTTTTCTTTGAATCAGCAAGATTAGCTGCTGTTCAAGGTGCTAATATTCTGGCATTTCCTACTAACTCTAGCTCCCAAACCATTTCATTACTACAGGATCGGGCTGAAACAAATGGTTTATATGTCGTAAGCGCAAATCGCTCAAATTGCGAAAATGGGCACCACATGGTTGGCGCAAGTGCCATCTGGTCACCTCTGGGTGAAAAGGTGGCGGAAGCCCCATACATTCCAACACCGGAACAGTCAGTTCATGAACCATTAATTTTATTTGGAACGATTAATAAAGATCTTTATCAAAATCCCGGAAAAGAACGGTTGCGTGAACGAAGGCCTGAAAACTATAGAGAGCTCATGCTGTACATTGCCCCTTGGGATTTTACAAAAAGTACGGTAACGGAAAAAATTACAGCTGCTATTTTTCAAACTGAAATCGTTCCTTTAGATAAAAAACAAAATCTTGCCAAACATAAGCAACTAATAGAGGAAACCGTCACTAATTTAAGACAAAAGGGGAACAAGCTAGATCTAGTTGTATTTCCGGAACTGGCAATGACTGGAACAGTTGCGGGGATTCCTATAGAAGAGATTATGGGATTAGCAGAAACGGTGAATGACATTTTTATAAAACAATATAGAGACTTAGCAAAAAGGTGGAACATCCATATTGTCTTAGGATTCTTAGAAAAAGAGAAATCATTGCTATACAATTCAGCAATCGTAATTGATGAATTTGGAGAGGTTATTGGACATTACCGGAAAATACATCTAAATGAGGAAGAGAAAAGGTGGGCAACACCGGGGGAGAAAATTGAGGTTTTTGACACCAACAGTATAGGCAGAATTGGAATAATGATAGGAAATGATGCTGCTTTTCCCGAAGTAAGTGGTATATTGGCCGTAAAGCGGGCGGATACAATCATCATTCCTTCTAATTGGTATGGAGAGTTTGGAAAGGAAAGAGAAATAAATAAAAATGTTTCAGTCAATCTCTACCCTGAAGGGGCCCTAACAACATGGGATGCGATTGCATTAGGTAATCAAGCCTATGTATTGGTAGCTAATTCAATAAAGAAGGAGGGAACTGTAGGTGGAAGAAGTGGCATGTACACGATTGACCCACTTTATGGATTAGACCAGCCCGTAATTGCTGCAAACAATAACGAGGAGAGCCTCATCGTAAATTACGAAACTTTGCAATCTGATTGGTGGATTAATCAAGAAAAGGTAATTGCTCTTAGACAAACAAGGGATTACAAGCCCCTTGTATTATTCTAAATTATGAGGGGATGACATAATACAGTCATCCCTTTAAAGTTTGTAATATTAAAAAAGTTATAAAAGTATGCTAGTATTATAATTAACCTTATATGAATCTCCTTAACAAATTGGAGTGAAATAAATGAAACAATTTTTTCGTTCAAAAATTACAAAACGATATTTATTAATCACACTACTCCTTACTTTATGTGCACTTTCGCTTCTATATTTGATAACTACTCAGGTGATGAACAAATCTGTTAGTGAGGAAAAAAATTATAGGAATGAGTTGATGGCGCAGACGGTTGGAAAGAAAATGAATTATATTTTTTCTAATATAATAAACGAGTTGAGGGTTTTGTCTGAGTATGCTTTGAGGGTGCAGGAAGGAGAAGTAATAGATATTGAAGAGGCGGAAAAGATTATATCACGTAATCCATTATTTCTTCACAGCAAATTAGTGGATGAACACGGTGATACCTTATTTGCGATACCAAATGTTTATATCTCCGATTCCCCAAAGTCTGTTGATATATTTGACCGTTTATCATGGAGCAAAACATATTATATCTCAAATTTATTTTCATTAGAAAATGGAAAAAAAGTTATTGCAGTATCGGTTCCGATCATTGACGAACATGGTTTATTTAAAGGTGGAATTATTGCCTTTATTAATTTAGATGTTTTATCACAGTATTTAAATCAAGTGAAAATTGGAGTTGATGGTGTAAACGCTCTCATTGATCGTGACGGAAATGTTATAAGCCATAGTGATTCATCGTTTATTGGAACGAATATTGCAACACATCAGCTTGGAGACTACTTATATAAGAATAAATCAGGAATTTGGGAAGGGGATTTATTTAATAAAAGGATGTTTTTTGCTTATCAGCCAATCCAATTAGGTAATTTCGGTATTATTGTAGGGGAGCCGATTCAGCAAGCTTTAGCATCGACAAAAAATGTTCAGGAATTATTATTGAAAGGATTTTTAACAGTCACATTACTGACGTTGATTTTTACATTTTATGCAACGTCCAGATTTGTGGAACCAATTACACATTTGACGAAACAGGCAAGGGAATATAAGGATGGATTTCGTCAGAGCTTTCAAATCATCAAAACAGGAGATGAGCTCGAAACCTTATCTATAACAATGGATGAGATGGCTAGAGAATTATCAAAAAGGCAGAAAAAGTTAATTAATATTTTAGAATCCATACCTTATGCTGTTATTACAATTGATAAAGAAGGAAATATAGTAACTTTTAATAAAGGTGCAGAACAACTAACTTTATTCAGTAGGAAAGAAGCGATTGGGAAAAAAATCATAGATTTGCCAATAAAGAAATCGAAGGATGAATTTTTTGTATGGCAAACGGTTCAACTGGGGAAAGAATTTAATGAAGTGGAAAGTGAGATTTATGATAAACAGGGACAAACTCACATTATTAATATATATTCTTCCCTATTTTATGATGATAAGAATCAAAATATGGGAACCCTTCTTATTTTAAGAGATGTAAGTGAAATTAAAAGGATAGAAGCATATTTAAAACAATCGGAGCGTTTAGCTTCACTTGGACAGTTAACAGCCGGAATTGCGCATGAAATAAAAAATCCCTTAGGGATTATTACAGCAGCAGCCGAAGCAATAGAGTTGGAGTTGCAGGAGGAGAATATCGAAATAGACGTTTTAAAGGATATGACACAGGATATTATTGAAACTGCTGAACGAATGAATCTTCTATTAACTGATTTTCTTAAAATGTCAAAAGGAGAAAGTAAAGATTTAAAAGCTAAGGTCAATATGCTTTCTTTAATACAGGAGCTTTTATCATTATTACGAAATAAGCTTGATGAGCATCAAATAACGGTACAACTAAATAACACGGTGAATGAAGTGCCATTTGTAGGAATTGAGAAAAAATTAAATCAAGTATTTTTGAATATCTTCCTTAATAGTATCCAAGCAATGGAGAATGGTGGAGTTTTAACTATTTCAGTAACTGAAAGGATAAGGGATTGGAAAATAGAGATTGAGGATACAGGAAAAGGAATTCCTGAATCGGAAATTAACTGGATTTTTAATCCATTCTATACAACCAAAAAAGAAGGTACTGGTTTAGGGCTGGCAATTGCCTATGAGATTATAACAGAGCATAATGGGAAAATTGATGCTTTTAGTAAGGTAGGTGATGGGACTATAATCAGTATTTATTTACCAAAGGAAGGTGGAGCAATATGAAAAGTATTCTTATAGTAGATGACGAGACGAAGCTCTTAAAAATATTTCAAACCTCCCTATCGAAGAAAAATTATCATATTTTAACTGCGGCAAATGGTCAGGAGGCCAGACGTAAAGTAAGTGAATTCGAGGAAATTAATATTGTTTTCCTAGATTTGAAGCTGCCTGATTGTTCTGGGTTAGATTTATTAGAGGAATTTGTATCGCTATACCCTTCAAAAATTTTTGTAATGATGACTGCTTATGGAAATATCGAAAATGCAGTTTTGGCCATGAAGGCTGGTGCATTTGACTATATTGTTAAACCAGTAAAACTTCAAGAAATTATTGTCGTCATTGAAAGAGCAATAGAATGGTTAAAAATAAAAGAAGAAAATCAAATCCTTAAGGAAAAATTAGAAAAAGCAGAGCAATCTGGGGAGTTATTAGGAACAAGTAAGGCGATGAAACAAATTCATCTTCTCATTAATCGTGTTGCGGCAACTGATGCCAATGTTTTATTGGAAGGGGAAAGCGGTACGGGAAAAAGCTTGATTGCGGAAACCTTGCATAAATTGAGTGACCGCTCCCACTCTCCTTTTATACCTGTTAACTGCGCTTCGATTCCGGAACAACTATTGGAAAGTGAACTATTCGGGCATGAAAAAGGGGCGTTTACAGGGGCCGTTTCCGCTCGAAAAGGAAAATTCGAAGCAGCAAATGGTGGAACAATTTTTTTAGATGAAATTGGTGAAATAACGCCTTCTTTCCAGGCGAAGCTATTGCAAGTTACACAAAGCAAAACATTTATTCCTGTTGGGAGCGATTCTATTAAACAAGTAGATGTTAGAATTGTTGTGGCTACGAATCGTGATCTAAAAAAGATGGTAGAAGAAGGACAGTTTCGGGAAGATTTATTTTACAGATTGAATATAGTTGATATTTATGTTCCATCATTGCGGGAAAGGAAGGATGACATTCCTCTCCTTGTTGAAAAGTTTTTAGACCGACATCGAAAAAAATACGGTCGTAATTTCCTTGCCTCAAGTGAAATAATGAGGATTTTAATGAGCTACCATTGGCCTGGTAATGTTCGAGAGTTGGAAAATGCAATAGAACGTGCCGTGGTTTTATGTCAGGGAGAACATTTATCTTTGGATGATTTTCAAAGAGAAATTCGCGAGACAAACATAGAACCAAGTGTCTTTGGAAACATGAAAGAACAAAATAAAACATTGCCGGAACAAATGGAAGATATTGAAAAACAGTTAATATTAAAAGCACTTGATGAAGCATTAGGGCAGCAATCTGTTGCTGCGAAGAAACTAGGAATTTCTAGGCAAAGCTTGTTATATAAAATGAACAAGTTCTTTCCGCATGAATGATCAGTAAAAGAACTAAAAAGGAATCAGCACTACATGTTTGTGGTGCTGATTTTCTTTTATTTATGGACAGGATTCTATTTGTAAAAATTTTTTACCAATTCTATTTAACTTCTTTACAAAAAATTCAGTATTTTCCCCGTTTTATTGTTCTTTTAAGTTGGCACAAAAGTTGCATATATAAATTGGCAAGAAAACAAAAAATCTTGGGAGGTGGATGTATTGGATATTATTGATTTTATTCAAGGAAACTGGCCAACTCTTTTTCAATTAACCTTAGAGCATATAAAGCTTGTAGGCTTAGCTGTAGGAGTCGCCGTTTTAACGGGAGTCCCCTTTGGTATATACATTTCACAAAAGGATTCCTTAGCGAATTTAGTCTTAGCTGTCGCAGGAATTATTATGACCATTCCTAGTATAGCACTTTTTGGGATTATGATTCCGATTTTTTCTATTATTAACCAAGGGATTGGGTTTGTTCCAGCAATCGTTGCCTTAATTCTCTACTCCCAGTTACCAATTATAAGGAATACGTATATCGCAATTAAAAACGTTGATCCCAATATAAGAGATGCTGCAATTGGAATGGGAATGACCACCTGGCAAAGATTATTCAAGGTTGAACTACCATTAGCACTCCCCGTTATTATGGCAGGGGTTCGGATGGCAATCGTCCTCACGATCGGAATTGGGGCAATTGCTGCCTACATTGGAGCAGGAGGGTTAGGCGTTTATATAGCTAGAGGGATCTCTACAAGCTATACCACAATGGTACAGGTTGGAGCTTTAGCCGTATCAATTTTAGCCATCTCGGTAGATTTAATTCTTGGGAGAATCCAAAAAGTAATTAGTCCAAAAAGAGTTCACTTATAAAAGAGGAAGGTGATATATGTGATTAAATTTGATAAAGTAACAAAGATTTATGAAAGCGATTCAAAAAAGGTAACCGCAGTTGATTCAATTAGTTTTGAAGTAAATCCTGGTGAAATCTGTGTCTTTCTAGGTCCATCAGGATGTGGAAAAACAACATTACTGCGTATGGTAAACCGATTAATTCCGATTACAGGTGGAAAAATTGAAGTCAATGGGCAGGATACCCAATCCTTAGACTTAATTAGATTACGGAGATCAATAGGATATGTTATTCAGCAAAATGGTTTATTCCCAAACCTTACAATTGAGGAAAATATATGTGTTGTTCCTAAACTATTAGGATGGGATCGTGTAAAAATGAAAAAAAGATCAGATGAACTTCTTGATTTATTCGGGTTACAGCCTGACGAGTTTAGTAAGCGTTTTCCATGGGAGCTTTCGGGGGGACAGCAGCAACGAGTAGGAATTGCCAGAGCATTAGCTGCTGATCCACCGATTATGTTAATGGATGAACCTTTTGGTGCTCTTGATCCAATTATTCGAGAACATATTCAAAATGAGTTTTTAAAAATTCAGGAGAATGTTAAGAAAACCATTTTGTTTGTAAGCCATGATATCGATGAAGCAATCAGACTAGCAAATAAGATAGCAATATTTAAAGATGGTCATCTCATGCAATATGACACACCAGACGATATCCTTGCTAGCCCGAAAAATAAATTTGTCGAGGACTTTATAGGAAGTGACAGTTCGCTTAAACGTCTAACCTTACTGACAGTTAGGGATTTGTTGGAGAAATTAGGAAGGTTCAGAAAACAAACGAAATATGATCCACATCGAAGCCAGTCTACAATTCAGTTAAGTGATAATTTACGAACAGCATTATCTATTATTCTATCTTCTCATACAGGAGAAGCAGTTGTTCTAGGCCAAAATGGAGATAAATTGGGTGTATTAACTGTTTCTGATTTTGAATCTTTAACGTCAGTGCACCCGTCTGAAGTGACTGCAATACGTTGTTAGGAGGGATAATGTGAAAGGTAAAAAACTTGAAAAAATTGTCCGCATATTACTTTTGTTTATCGTAATGGCAATTGTTGTTTGGGCTTTTAAGGCCGGCTCGTTTGATTTTATGATGAATAACCCGGGAGACCTTCTTTATTTAGGAGGGCAGCATATAAGATTAGTAGCAATATCTAGTTTGTTTGCTATCTTAATTGCAGTTCCATTAGGAATAATCATAACAAGACCAAAATACAAAAAATATGATTGGATTGTCATTAATTTTGCGAATGTAGGGCAGACGATCCCAACCCTTGCTATTTTAGCCTTAATCATGTCATATTTAGGCCTTGGCTGGCAAACTGCTGTATTTGCATTGTGGTTTAATTCCTTATTACCCATTTTGCGTAATACCGTTGCAGGCATTGAAAGCGTAAATCGCTCCATTCTTGATGCTGGGGAAGGAATGGGGATGACGAGAAAGCAAATTCTTTGGAAACTTGAAATTACGAATGCACTTCCCATTATTTTGGCTGGAATAAGAACATCAATTGTTATTAATGTAGGTTCCGCAGCTTTAGCATTTCTTATTGGAGGAGGTGGTTTAGGGGACTTAATCTTTACTGGGATCGCAATGTCTGATACAGGAATAATGCTTTCGGGTGCAATCCCTGTCATTTTCCTAGCAATCTTCTTGGACTTTATTTTAGGTATGTTTGAAAAAGTTGTTGTATCAAAAGGAATTCAACGTAATCTTGAAGCTGCATAACAAACAAAGGGGGATAAAGAATGAAGCGAATTTTCTTAGGATTTGTATTATGTATAGCAATGTTTGGTTTGGTTGCTTGTAGTAGTTCAAATAGCAGTAATAACGGTGAAGATCAAAAGGATCCATCTGTTGCTGCTGAACAATCAAAGGGAAAAATTACAATTGGTGGAAAGGACTTTACAGAGCAATTATTATTGTCAAAGATTTCTTCCATCTACTTAAAAGAGAATGGCTTTGATGTGGAAGAAGCTAGCAATATGGGAAGTACTGTTGTACGTACAGCGCTAGAAAACGGACAAGTTGATCTTTATTGGGAATACACTGGAACAGCCCTAGTAATTTATCAAAAGCAAGAGGTTGAGACAGACCCTGATAAAACATATCAAACTGTTAAAGAAATAGATGAGGGAAATGGATTGGTTTGGTTAGATAAAGCAGAAGTTAATAATACGTATGCACTATTAATGCGTAAGGATTTAGCCGATGAATTAGGAATCAACACGATTTCTGATCTTGCAAACTATGTTAATCATGATGCAAATGCATTAAAATTTGCGTCTAATGCTGAATTTTATGCCCGGGAGGATGGATTAAAAGGATTAGAAAAAAAGTATGGATTTAAATTCCCTGCAAAAAACGTAACACGTATGGATACCGGGTTACTGTATAATGCCTTAAATGATAAACAAGTAGATGTTTCTGTAGGATTTGCTACAGACGGCCGTATTAAAGGCTTTAATTTAGTGGCATTGGAGGATGATCAATATTTCTTCCCGGCTTATAATGCTGCACCTGTTATTCGTAAGGAAGTGGTAAACGATGAACTATCAAAGCTGTTAAATGAATTGTCAGCTAAATTGAATACTGAGACAATGATGACTTTAAATTATCAAGTTGATGTTGAACATAAAGAAATAGCAGAAGTAGCACGTCAATGGTTGACTGAAAATGGCTTGGTTAAATAAATATCCTTATCCATATAGGAAGGGGTTCATTAATCAGCTGGTGCAGCTTTTGTAAATGGGGTATTGGCTAATGCTCTTGATTTAGATGATGGACATAGATTAACCAAGGGCCATCCTGGTGCTGTCATTATCCCTGCAGTATTAGCTGCAGCAGAAGATGGGAGAAAAAAAGAGTGTCTTGTTACTAGAAAATATTGAACATATTGAGGAATTAGATTCTATTAATGATCTATTAAAAATTATAAATGACTAAAATATTTTTTAATATTGGAGGATGTTAACATGAAAGAACGTCAAATTAGCTTTTATAGTGAAGGATATAAATTAGAAGGAACTGTTTATTTACCTGATGATTATGTAGAAGGAGAAAAAAGACCAGCAATTATTCCGAATTCAGGGTATAACGGTTTTAACGAATTTTATCCACGTTTGTTTGCAAGAAATTTAACAGAGGCAGGTTTTGTTTGTTTAGGCTTTGATTACCGTGGTTTTGCCAATAGTGAGGGAGAAAACGGACGTGTTATCTTAGATGAACAAGTTGAGGATATTATGAATGCCATTACATTCTTACAGGTACAACCGGAGGTTGACTCTGAACGAATTGGATTAATTGGCTGGGGAATGGGTGGATCAAATGTTGTTCGGGTTGCTGCAAAAGACAAACGAGTAAAAGCGGTTGCTGCTCTAAACGGCTTCTATGATGGCGAACGTTGGTTAAAATCAATTCATTCTTATGTAGAATGGATGGAAATTGTAAAAACTGTAGAACAAGACCGTATAACTCGTGTTACAACAGGAAAGTCGGAGCTTGCAGACCCATTTATCCATTATCCATTGGACCCTGCAACAAATGATTATGTTCAAAAGGAATTAGCGCCACTTTCACCTTTTGGAAAACAAACTCAGATTCAATTTACTGATTCCATTATGAATATGAATGCGGAAAAAGTAGCTAAGGAAATTTCACCTATACCATTATTCGTTGGTCATGGAAAAGACAACTTACTTCATCCATTAGAAGAGTCAAAGGGACTATATGAAGCTGCCCAAGAACCAAAACAATTTTATTTAATTGATGGTAAACATAATGACTTTATGTATCATGAACATCCTGTTTTTCAGGCTCTAACTAGTGAATTAACGCTGTTCTTCAACACTAACCTAAATTTTTTAGCGAATAAGGTTGAGATTGCTTAATCATTTTGACGCTTTTAATTTTTTAGTCTAGAACAACAAGCCTGTAGAGAAAGCAAATTTTTCTCTGCAGGCTTTTCATGTTTTAGAAAAATTTTGTTTTTTTGTAATAAAAGGTTACGTATAATTTTTTGAATTGTATTACAATAAATGTGAGGTAAAAGCAGACAAGGAAGTGAGTGCTATTGAAAAACAGAGAAATAGTTTATATTGTTTCAGATTCAGTCGGAGAAACAGCTGAGCTAGTAGTGAAAGCAGTGGCAACACAATTTAACCGTGGTTATGTCGAAATCAAACGGCAGACATATGTTGAAAGCTTTGAAGATATTGAAGATGTGTTGGCGATGGCGATACACGGTTCTGCGATCATTGCTTATACAATCGTTATACCAACCTTAAAAGAATACTTAGATAAAAGAGCAAAAGATATAGGCATTCATGCGGTTGATTTATTGAATCCACTAATGGAAGCCTTTATCAACAAGTTTAATCAACAACCGAAATATCAGCCTAAATTAATGCGAAAGCTCGATGACGATTATTTTCGAAAAATCGAAGCAATTGAATTTGCGGTTAAATATGACGATGGCCGTGACCCGCGCGGAATCTTGAACGCCGATATTATTTTGATTGGTGTTTCACGAACGTCAAAAACACCACTTTCCATGTATTTAGCACATAAACGCTATAAAGTCGCAAATGTTCCAATTGTTCCCGAGATCAAGCCCCCGGACGAATTATTTAAAATGCCAAGAAATAAATGTGTTGGGTTGATCATCTCACCTGATAAATTAAATGCTATTCGCAAAGAACGCCTGAAAAATCTTGGATTAAAGTCCGAGGCCAATTACGCAAGCTTTGAACGTATTCTAGAAGAACTCGATTATGCAGAGAAGATTATGAAACGGATTGGCTGTCCAATCATTAATGTGTCTGACAAAGCCATTGAAGAAACAGCTGACTATATTTTAGATATTCTAAAAAAAGAGAGGAGTTCGTAAGATGAAAAAGTACGTTTATCTGTTTAATGAAGGAAACGCAAGTATGAAAGAGCTTTTAGGAGGAA
This sequence comes from Schinkia azotoformans, assembly GCF_035811335.1. Classification (NCBI taxonomy): domain Bacteria; kingdom Bacillati; phylum Bacillota; class Bacilli; order Caryophanales; family Bacillaceae; genus Schinkia; species Schinkia azotoformans. Next base: position 58,768 of record NZ_JARSMD010000017.1, on the reverse strand, counting down.
AAGGCGCCAATTTGGCAGAAATGACCAACATTGGCCTCCCTGTTCCTTCCGGATTTACAATTACGACTGAAGCTTGTAATGCCTATTATGATTCAGGCAAAGCGATTTCCCCTGAAGTGAAAGAGCAAATTTTAATTGCACTTGAGAAGCTTGAACAACATACAGACAAACGTCTTGGAGATCCAACGAACCCACTCTTAGTATCCGTTCGTTCAGGCGCTGTTTTCTCAATGCCTGGCATGATGGATACAATACTTAATCTTGGTATGAACGATGAAACGGCCCGGGGAATGGCAGAATTAACGAATAATCCTCGTTTTGCCTATGACTCTTATCGTCGTTTCATTCAAATGTTTTCAGATGTAGTTCTTGGTGTTGATGTTTATTTCTTTGAACAATTGTTAGAAGAATATAGAGAGGAGAAAGGTTATTCATCTGACCCGGAACTAACGGCCGAGGATTGGCAGGAAGTTATTAAAGGCTATAAGGAAATTGTAAAAAAACGGACGAAAAAAGATTTTCCACAGGATCCGCGGGAACAGCTCTTTCTTTCTATTAATTCCGTATTTGATTCTTGGAATAACCAGCGGGCGATTGTGTACCGCCGTTTAAATAAAATTCCTGGCCATTTGGGAACAGCTGTTAATATACAAATGATGGTATTTGGAAATATGGGTGATGATTCCGGAACAGGCGTTGCCTTTACACGTAATCCATCTACTGGAGAGGCTGTCCTTTATGGTGAATACTTAATCAATGCCCAAGGGGAAGACGTTGTGGCAGGTATACGGACACCAAAACCGATCCTTACTCTAAAAGATGAAATGCCTACGGTGTATCAACAATTTGCTGATACATGCCATCATCTTGAACAGCATTATAAAGATATGCAGGATATTGAATTTACGGTTGAGCGGGGCAGGCTCTTTATCCTTCAAACCCGTACAGGTAAAAGAACGGCCCAAGCGGCGATTCGCATTGCTGTTGAAATGGTTGCGGAAGGAATTATAGATAAAAAGAATGCCATCTTGCGTGTTGACCCAGATCAATTAAATCAATTGCTTCACCGCCGTCTTGATGATAAAGTGGAGCGGAATCTGTTAGCTAAAGGCTTGCCTGCTTCACCAGGTGCTGCAACCGGTGGCGTTGTTTTTGATGCTGATGAAGCTGAAACCTTAGGTAATGAAGGGAAGAAAGTCATTCTTGTCCGTCCTGAAACAACTCCAGATGATATTCATGGTATTGTCGCTGCCCAAGCGGTTGTAACAAGCCGTGGTGGGATGACAAGCCATGCGGCCGTTGTTGCAAGGGGGATGGGAAAAGCCTGTATTTGTGGATGCGAGGACTTGAAAATAGATTTGAGCAAAAAGCAGTTTATTGTTGGTGATACGGTTGTGAATCATGGTGATGTGATCACAATTGATGGTGGTACTGGGGAAATTATGCTCGGTGAAATTCCGATGATTGAACCAGAGCTGTCAGATGAATTCAAGCTACTATTAGAATGGGCAGATGAAACAAGAAAATTAGGAGTTCGGGCCAATGCCGATAATCCTGTAGATGCCTTGAGGGCATTTGAATTTGGTGCCGGAGGAATCGGGCTATGCCGGACAGAGCATATGTTTATGGATCCAAAACGAATCCCGATTGTTCAAAAAATGATCCTTGCAGAAACATACGAAGAGCGTAAGGAAGCACTTGACCTGTTATTGCCGATGCAGCAAGGAGATTTTGAAGGCATTTTTGAAGCGATGCAAGGCTTACCTGTTACAATCCGCTTACTAGATCCGCCACTTCATGAATTCTTACCTGACAAAGAAGAGCTTCTAGTCGAAGTGACGAAATTACAAATTACGGACCCAGATAATGAAGAACTCCAATACAAAGAAAAGTTATTGAAAAAGGTAAATCAGTTGGCTGAATTCAATCCAATGCTAGGTCTCCGCGGCTGCCGTCTTGGTTTGATGCATCCGGAAATTTACGAAATGCAGGCAAAAGCAATTTTCTACGCAATTGCTACACTAAATGACAAAGGCTTACCAGTCAAGCCGGAAATTATGATTCCGCTTGTAGGGCATGTAAATGAATTAAAGGAAATGCGCGAGCTCGTCATCAATGCGGCAAATGAAGTGCAACAGGAAACGGGCAAGGAATTTAATTACCTTATTGGCACAATGATTGAAATCCCTCGGGCTGCCTTAACAGCAGATCAAATTGCGGAAGAAGCGGATTTCTTCTCATTCGGTACAAACGATTTAACCCAAACAACATTCGGTTTCAGCCGCGATGATGCAGAAGGGAAATTTTTACAAGCCTATATTAACCATAAAGTTCTGCCTGAAAATCCATTTGTCGTTCTTGACCAAGAAGGAGTCGGAAAGCTGGTGGAAACAGGAGTCAAATTAGGACGTCAAACCAATCCAACCTTAAAAACAGGTATTTGTGGTGAACATGGTGGCGAAAAACATTCCATTGAATTCTGTTACAATACCGGTTTGGACTATGTCAGTTGTTCACCATACCGTGTACCACTTGCACGACTTGCAGCGGCGCAGGCGACGATTAGAAATGATAAGATAATAGGAGAAGAAAAGATATAGGTTCAGAAATAAATAAAAAAAGAAGCTGGCTTCTAACTTGGGGGGCAGCTTCTTTTCTGGTTATATTTATATTTTTTGAGAATATAGTAATTGATTCTATTGTAGATTTTGGTATAATAAAAACATCGACAAGGAAAGCGCTTAACTTTTGTGTTTCCTTTTGATCTAATAATGTAAGTATATAATTATAAAATTAATCGTTTAAGGAATAAATTAAGGTATACATTATAAGGACAGCTAATCCAATAAGGTCCAAGTTTGTCACTGGTATAAAAATATCAGTTAAACAAGGAGAGAAAAAAATGAAGGTTACAATTTATGATGTTGCAAAAGAAGCTAATGTTTCAATAGCAACTGTTTCAAAAGTTATTAACAATACTGGACGTATAAGTGAAAAAACAAAAAAAAAGGTCCTAAATGTTATGAAAAAGTTAGACTACCAACCTAATATTATGGCATCTGCATTAATGGGAAAACAAACAAAAACAATTGGTCTACTTATACCGGATTTGGCTAACCCTTTTTTTGCAGAGTTGGCAAGGAGTATAGAAGATCGCGGACATGAGTTTGGATATAATCTTGTCATTTGTAGTACTGATTATAAGGAAGAAAAGGAAAATAAATATATTTCTTTATTAAAAAGAAAGAGTGTGGATGGCTTTATTTTAGCCTCTGGATTTGAAAATCTAGGTAAAGTCGAACAATTGGTAAAAGAGGATTTTCCAGTAGCAATCGTCGCACGTGATTTTCCAATGTTTCCAGTAAACACTGTGGCACTTGATGATTTTATGGGAGGCTATTTGGCGGCATCATATCTCATTGATCTAGGCCATGAAAATATTGGCATCATCGCTCGTGATGTCTGGAGTAATAGGGAGAGGATACGTGGTTTCAAGCAAGCCTTAGATGAAAATCAACTTACCTTTCCAACAGACTTTGAATATATTGAAAAAATGAGTCATATCATACAAGGAAAAAATATGACCATTAAATACCTAAAAAGCCTAAATCCTCCTACGGCAATATTTGCATGCAATGATTTGCTTGCCATAGGTGCTATCCAGGCAATAAAGGAAATGGGAATGAATGTGCCAGAACATGTATCAGTTATTGGCTTTGATAATACTATAATTGCAACTATTGTGGAACCACCATTAACAACAATTGCACAACCAATCCAAAACATGGGTAAAGAAGTAATGGACTTGATGATTTCTCAAATAAATGGGGAAAAAAAAGAAAAAATACGAGTAACACTTCACCCTTCGCTAATTGTCAGAGAATCAACGGGAAAATTTAATATTGTGAATTAATCAAATTTTCCCTGAATTTCTCTTTGAAATGTATTGACTTGTGCATAATATTTGAATAAAATTAAATAAAAGTAAGCGCTTAACACTTTTGTGAAGGGTTCAATATTGGATGTCTAGGAGAAAAATAGATTAAAACTTTTTTGTAGAAAGATGTATGAACTTCAATAAACTATGAGAATACCAAAAAATCTCTCGTGTTTTATTTTTTTAATTAAAAGGTAAGCGCTTTAGCACCGACCGAGGTATTCTCAGATGCAATAAGGATAGGAAGATTAATATTTTTTATTCTTTTGGGTAAGCGCTTAACAATACGTTTTAAGGAGTGTGGAAAATGAAAGCGTTGTTAAAAACGGAGAAAGGTGTAGGGAACGTTAATTTACTCGAAGTTCCTGAACCTGATTGTTCAAAAGACAAAGTAAAGGTGAATGTAGCCTTCACTGGAATCTGCGGAACTGATTTACATATTTTTCATGACACATTCAAAAGTTATCCTCCAGTTATCATGGGCCACGAATTTTCTGGAGTTGTAACTGATGTTGGAGAAGAAGTGGAAAACGTAAAGGTTGGGGATAGAGTTGCTATTCTTGGATCACATGCGGTCACTTGCAAAACATGCTATTACTGTAAAACTGGTTACTACATGTTCTGTGAATCCCGCCGTGGAATGGGTCATGGAGTTGACGGAAGTTTTACAAAACAAGTAATTGTTCGAGAGGATATGATTTATAAAGTACCAGAAAGTGTAAGTCTTGAAGAGGCTGCGTTATCAGAACCGCTTGCATGTGCTGTTCAAGCAATAGAAGAATTAACAGATATTAAGTTAGGGGATACAGTTCTTCTCTCTGGTCCTGGACCTATAGGATTATTATGTTTATCTCTTTTAACTCTAAAAGGTTGCAAAATTATCGTTGCTGGAACATCCCAAGATTTAACAAGATTAGAAATAGCCAAACAGCTTGGGGCAGATATTATTGTCAATATTAATGAAGTGAAATTGCAAGATGTTGTTATGAAAGAAACGAAAGGCAGAGGTGTTGATGTAACAATTGAATGTGCGGGAGTAGCAGCATCTATCAATAGTTGTCTTAATGCTCTAAAAAAACTTGGAAGGCATATCCAAGTAGGGATTGCGGGTAAAGAGGTTACGTTGGATTATGATACTATTTTATATAAACAAATTCAATTATTTGGCTCCCTTGCCCATTCGATGAAAACCTGGGACAGGGTTATGCAAATATTAGAACAGAAGAAAATCAATCTTGAACCAATTATTACACATAAGTTGCCACTATCACAATGGAAGGAAGCCTTTAATATGTGTGAAGAAAAGTCTTGTGGAAAGATATTGTTAACCTATGACAATTAATCATTGGCCTCCCTATTACAAACGCCATCGAAAGGAGAATTGTATGATAAATCTAAGATTTAGAGCTAATGAACAAAATGAAATTATAATCCCTAAAACGATGAAAGCAGCATATTTGCAAAAGCCTTTGGAAGTTAGTGTAGAAAACATTGAAGTACCAAGTGTAAAAGGGAAAGAAGTCCTAGTTAAGATGATGGCCATAGGAATTTGTGGATCAGATGTTCATTATTATGCTCACGGCCGCATCGGTAATAGACTTGTTCAATACCCTCATATTCAAGGTCATGAATGTGCTGGTATAGTTGTCGCTGCTGGGGACGAGGTTACTCGTTTTAAAATCGGAGACAGGGTGGCTATAGAGCCTGGTGTTGCTTGCCTGTCTTGCGATTATTGCAAAGAAGGGAGATACAATCTTTGCCCAGATGTACAATTTTTATCAACACCACCTGTAAAAGGTGCCTTTGTACAATATTTAAAACATCATGAGAACTTTCTTTTTGAAATACCTGATAGCCTGTCCTATGAAATTGCAACACTAGCAGAACCTTTATCAGTCGGTATTCATGCGGTGAGACGTGGCAATCTAAAACCTGGAGCTACTGTTTTAATTACCGGAATGGGTCCGGTTGGTTTAATGACGGTTATCGCTGCAAAGGCATTTGGGGCTACAGAAATTATTGTCAGTGATATGGAGCCATTAAGACTTGTAGCTGCGAAACGATTAGGTGCAACTAGAGCCATTAATTTCACAGAGGTAGATACAAATGATGTAGTTAATAATGTAACCTCAGGTCAAGGAGTCGACATGATAATCGAGACTTCAGGCAATGCAAAAGCACTGCAATCCGCTATTAATATGGTACGGAGAGGAGGAACGATCGTTGCAATCGGATTTCCAGCAATGGAGGAAGTACCTCTTAATGTAACAAAGATGCTACAAAATGAAATTGATTTATTTACAGTATACCGCTATACCAATACGTACCCATTGGCTATTAAGATACTAGAATCGATGGGCAATGAGATAGGGCATGTTATTACTGATCGATATTCATTAGAAGATATCAATGAAGCTATGAAACAAGCTCATACAAACAGAAGTGGGAGTTTAAAGGTGATGGTTTATCCGAACTAACTTTCATTTTTGGGAATTAGGGTTTTTGGGAAAACAAGATTAGATTTCTATTAAAAAGCTCTTCCAATATAAAAATTCAAGGGGGATATTAAATGAAGAAATTTCTTAAGATGACTACATTAGCAACAGCTTTATCACTGGCTTTAGTAGGATGTGGAAGTGAAGAAAAAACCGAGCAAGTGTCAGCAACACCTAAAACTGAAGATGCGAAACAAATCGTACTTGATTTAAGTATTCCGGAACCGGAGGGTGCCAAATTTGATATTGCAGCCCAAGCCTTCAGGGAAGAATTAGAAAAGTTAACTGATCACCAAATGACAGTTAAAGTTCATTACAATAATTCTCTTGGTGGGGAAAGAGAAGTATTTGAATTAATGGGAATGGGATCTTTAGATATGGCAATACAATCTGCAGGACCAATGGGAAACTGGGTTAAAGAGTTTAACATGTTTGACCTACCATTCTTGTTTGATAATAAGGATCACGCTCATGCTGTACTAGATGGTGAAATTGGCAACGAACTAGCCCAAAAATTTGAGCAAGCAGCAAATGTAAAGATTCTTGGCTGGGTTGAAAATGGATTTGTTGCAACTTCTTCAAATGGAGCTATAAACAGTGTTGAAGACGTTAAAGGAATGAAAATCCGTGTTCAGGAAAATGAACTGCAAATTGATGCATGGAAATCATATGGTGCGGATGCAACACCTATGGCTTGGACAGAAGTATTTACAGGATTACAGCAAGGTGTTATTGACGGTCACTCGAACTCATTAGCAACAATTCAATCATCTAAGATTTATGAAGTACAAAGCCACGTAGCACTGCTTGAAGACAGATTTTCACCAGGACCAATTTCTATTAGTAAGTCTGTATTTGATGGCTTAACGCCTGAACAGCAGGAAGCTGTCGTTAAAGCTGCTGAATATGCAGAGCCTATCGGTAGACAGGCAAATGATGATAAAATTGCTGAAGCTGCTAAGTTCATTACAGAGAATGGTGTTGAAATAACTGAACCAGATAAAGAGTCATTCAAAGCTAAAACAGCGGCAGTATATGAAAAATGGGCTCCAATAATCGGAGAGGAAATTATTGAAAAAGTAAAAAATACAAAGTACTAGAAATTCCAAGGAGAAGTTGCTCTGATAAAACACCATAACCCTCCAGTTGAACATATCTGGAGGGTTGGTACCAATCAGATAATTTCTTCAAATTAAGGAGTTTAATCTATGAAAAACATAACCTTGAAATATATCAAACTTGTCGATTTCCTAAATAAGATTTTTGGATATGCTTTAGCCTTTTCCATGGCTTTTATGTCAGTCATTATTTTTTGGCAGGTTTTTTCTCGCTATGTAGTAGGTTCATCCTTGGCATGGTCAGAAGAATTGTCACGATTCCTGATGATTTATATGGTTGCAATCGGATCTGCGCTTGCGCTTAGGGATGGAAAATTAATAGCGGTAGAAATAATTCCAGAAATATTAAAAGGCAAAGTGAAAAGAATTTTAATTATCCTTGTGCATTTGATTTCTATTGTATTCTATATTATTTTAATGATTTACGGTTTAAAGGTTGCTGAAAGTTTTGGTAATCAAATAGCACCAGGCACACATATTTCGATGTATTTTATTTATCTCTCGTTGCCAATTGGAGGATTATTACTTCTTCTAAATTCCGTTACTTGTATTTTGGAACAATTTATAGAAGGGAAGGAGTGAAAGAATGTTACCAGTATTTTTTATCTCTCTGATGATTTTTATTTTTTTGAGTGTACCAATTGCTTTCTCTCTAGGATTGTCCACAGTTTTAGGGGTTTGGATGCACGAGACTATGCCTATGGAAATTATTCCCCAAAGGATTTTTGTTTCCCTTAACTCATTTCCCTTGATGGCTATTCCATTCTTCATCCTTGCAGGTAACTTGATGGGGGTTGGAGGGATATCAAGGCGATTGGTGAATTTTGCTAGTTCACTTGTTGGTCATTTCACAGGAGGGCTTGCGATGGTTGCCATTGTTACCTCGATGTTTTTTGCGGCTATATCAGGATCTGGAGCAGCGACAACGGCTGCCATCGGTTCGATTCTAATTCCTGCCATGGTTGCAAGAGGATATCATATTGAGTATGCAGCTGCTAACCAGGCTGTTTCTGGTGCATTAGGAATTATTATACCACCGAGTATTGCTATGATTTTATATGGTGTTGCTGCTGAAGTCTCAATTGGCGATCTCTTTGTAGCAGGTATTATTCCAGGTCTATTAATTACTTTCTCTCTATTAGTTAGTGCCCTTATTATTGCAAAACGCCGTGGCTATAAGGGTGAGGAAAAGAAAGACTTTCCAACAATTATGAAGGCGTTTAAAGAAGCAATTTTAGCAATTTTAATGCCATTAATCGTTTTAGGAGGAATCTATTCAGGGGTCTTTACTCCAACTGAAGCAGCGGTTGTTGCTGTTGTTTATTCCTTTATTGTTGGGTTTGTTATTTATCGTGAAATTAGTTTTCAACAATTAGTTGAAACACTTAAGGATTCAGCAGTGAGCAGTGCGATAATCATGATTGTTATTGGAACTGCTGGGTTATTCGGTTTCTTTATTGGTATTAATAGCGTACCAGATCTTATTTACAGCACCATTTCTGAGTTTGTTACAGATAAATATACATTCTTAATTATCGTAAATATTATTCTTTTCATTGCAGGGATGTTCTTGGATGGGGGAGCAGCAATTTTAATCTTTGTTCCACTATTAATGGGGACTGCGTTGAATTTAGGAATTGATCCTGTTCATTTTGGAGTAATTATGGTTTGTAACTTAGCGATTGGCTTAGTTACCCCTCCCGTTGGGATTGATTTGTTTGTCGTTTCACAACTAACTAAGCTTTCTATTGTAAAAATAGCTCGAGCGGTCATCCCGTTGATATTAGTATTTATTCTTGATGTATTGATTATTACCTATGTCCCTGTACTTTCCACATGGTTACCATCTATTATGAAATAAGCAAATAACAAGATAAGATGATAAATATCTTATCTTAATTATTGTATCATTTTGGTAAAGCGCTTAACTAAAATCTAGGAGGAATTAAAAGTGAGCCAAATTCTTAATGATGAAAAATTATTTTTATTAAAGCAAAAGTCTTCTGAGGCTAGACGTCTAATTATTGAAACCGTATATCTCGCTAATGCAGGGCACATTGGTGGGCCGATGTCTGCTACCGATCTACTAGTTAGTTTGTATTTTAATGAAATGAATATCTCACCAGAGAATCCAGAGGGCGAAAACCGTGATCGCTTTGTTTTATCAAAAGGGCATTCTGCTATTGCACTCTATTCTGTGCTGGCGTTAAAAGGCTATTTCCCAGTTGAGGAATTAAAAACATTTGATTCTATTAATTCAAGACTTCAGGCCCACCCAGATATGAAAGCACTCCCGGGGCTTGATATGTCTACTGGCTCCTTAGGGCAAGGGATTTCAGCTGCGGTTGGAATGGCATTAGGTGCAAGGCTTCAAAATAAGGATTTTCGAACGTATTGCATCTTAGGTGATGGAGAATCACAAGAAGGGCAAGTATGGGAGGCGGCAGATATGGCTGTTAAATACAGTCTAGATAATCTTGTTGTTATCCTTGACTATAACAAACTTCAACAATTTGGCTGGGCTGGGGAAAATGGAAAAAGGCAAACTCCAATAGTTGAGCCAGAAAAACGTTGGGAAGCATTCGGATGGCATGTTATTAGCATAGATGGTCATAACTACCAAGAAATAAGCGAAGCATTCGCTAAAGCTCGTTCTACAACTGGAAAGCCAACCGTTATCATTGCAAATACTGTAAAAGGAAAAGGCGTTAGTTTTATGGAGAATGAATATTCATGGCATTCACGTGTTCCGACAGATGAAGAATTTAATAGTGCGATTCAAGAACTTAAAGAGGAGGCGGGGGTTTAAAATGAAAACTACACTATCCAAAGAAAAGGTTTCTATGAGAGATGGGTTTGCAAAGAAATTACTGCAATTGTCAATAGATGACAAAAAAGTATATGCACTTGATGGTGATTTAGCTACCTCTACGAAGACAGATATAGTAGCGATAAATAATCCAGAAAAGTTTTTACAGACTGGTATAGCGGAACAAAATATGATGAGTGTTGCTGCGGGTCTTGCTACAACCGGTTTACAGCCTTGGGCTACCACATTCGCCGCATTTCTTTCGAAGCGTGCAATCGATCAAATTCAGGTACAAGTTGCACAACCTAAATTAGATGTAAAAATGATTGGCGCATACAGTGGCTTACTAACTGGCTTGACAGGAAAAACTCATCAAGCCCTAGAGGATATTGCAATTTTCCGTTCGTTGGCAAATATGGTTGTGCTTGCACCAGCAGATAGTATTGAGGTGGAGAAGGCGATGGAAGCTGCTCATCAATATAACGGTCCAGTATACATTCGTTTGGCTCGTGATAATTATCCAATTATTTTTTCAGAGGATTATGAATTTCAAATTGGGAAAGCTATTACCTTAAAAGAAGGTAATGATATTACAATCATTTCAACTGGAACAGAAACAAGCCGTTCCATAGAAGCAGCTGAATTACTTGAAGTAGAAGGAATATCTGCTGCAGTAATCCACATGCCATCAATAAAACCAATTGATAAAGAGGCAATCGTTAAAGCGGCTGAAGAAACAGGTGTGATCGTTACAGCTGAAGAACACAGCATTTATGGTGGACTAGGTAGTGCAGTTGCTGAAGTTCTTGTTGAAGAGAGGCCTGTACCTATGCTTCGTGTAGGTGTAAAGGATCGAAATTCTGAGTCAGGTCCAAATGAAGAGATGCTAGAAAAATATGAAATCTCAACTAATCATATTATCAATGTCGTTAAAAAAGCATTGAAGAAGAAAAAATATTAGTAGAAAGAATAAGAAAAAAAGAATAGGAGAAAAGACATATGAATAGCAGTGTCGTAAAAGAAAAACTTTTTATAAATGGCCAATGGGTTGAAACAAAAAATACACAAAAAATCTATAATAAATATACTGGCGAACTTTTTGCAGAAGTGTGTGTTGCAGATGAGAGTTTAGTAGATCAAGCGATTGGGGCAGCAGTACATGCATATAAGCAAACTGTTTTTGCACCTGATTACCGCTATACAGTTTTAATGCGAACAGCGGAACTATTAAAAGAAAATATTGAGGAATTTGCAAGAATAATTGCTCAAGAAGGCGGGAAACCAATTACTGATGCTAAAGCTGAAGTAAATCGATCAGTTTCTACTATTCAAATGGCTGCAGACGAAACGAAAAAACTCGTGGGTGAAATTATTCCAAATTATAACCACCAAGGTCGGTTCCTTTACACAGTTAAGAAACCAATTGGTGTAATTGCTGCCATAACACCTTTTAACTTTCCATTAAACCTTGTAGTGCATAAAGTTGCACCTGCCTTAGCAGCTGGAAATCCAGTTATATTAAAGCCCGCTTCTACAACGGCAACGATTGCTGTTAAGTTATGTGAATTGTTAGAGAAGGCTGGGGTACCAAAAGGCTACGTGCAATGTGTAGTTGGTAGTGGCAGTACAGTGGGTGAGCAGTTACTTAAAGATGAACGAATTGCCCACTATACTTTCACAGGGTCACCTGAAGTAGGGAAACATATTAACCGAACAATTGGACTAAGAAAGGCGACATTAGAGCTTGGTTCAAACTCAGCTACGATTGTTCATAGTGATGCAGATGTTGAAAAGGCTGCTTCAAAACTTGCAAAAATGGCGTTTGCTCATGCGGGTCAAATATGTATTTCTGTCCAACGAATTTTTGTTCAAGAGTCTGTTAAAGAGAAATTTATGGAGAAATTTTTACATGAAGTTTCTTTATTAAAAGTAGGAGATCCATTAAATCCTGAAACTAATGTAGGTCCGATGATTAGTGAAAAAGAAGCGGAACGTATTGAACTATGGGTGAAGGAGGCATTAGATGGCGGTGCCGAAATATTATCAGGTGGTAAACGCGAGAAGAACGTTTACTATCCTACTGTAATTACAAATGCCAGAAAAGGAATGAAGGTTGTTGACGAGGAAGCATTTGCTCCTATTGTTGTTGTCTCAACCTATGAAACTATTAATGAGGCAATAGAGCTTGTTAATGATTCTAAATATGGACTTCAGGCAGGTATTTATACCTCTGATTTAAATTTATCCTACAAAATTCCTTATCTGCTTGAGGTTGGAGGTATCATTGTGAATGATACCTGCTGCTTTCGTACAGACCAAATGCCTTATGGCGGTGTAAAAGAAAGCGGAAATGGTAAAGAGGGTCCATCCTACGCGATTCAAGAACTAGTTGAAACTGTTACAGTAGTAGTGAATTTGGAAGGGTAAAATTCCTTTTTAACAACATACAATTATTAAAAGAGAGAGATGGTTAGATGAAGATATATAAAATTGCCGTCATTGCAGGAGATGGAATTGGCCCAGAAGTGGTTGACGAAGGAATAAAAGTAATGAAAAAGGTCGCAGAATTAGATGACAGGTTTCAGTTCGAATTTACGTACTTTCCATGGGGCTGTGAATATTATTCAAAATATAACAAAATGATGGATGAGGACGGTCTTGAGAAACTAAAGAATTTTGATGCTATTTATTTAGGGGCTGTGGGCTTCCCAGGAGTGCCGGATCATATTTCTCTTTGGGACCTGCTGCTGCGAATTCGCAAAGAATTTGATCAATATGTTAATATTCGTCCAATTAAATTATTAAACGGTGCTCCATGTCCTTTAGTTGATGGCAGTAGGGATACAATTGATATGTTGTTTATTCGTGAAAATAGTGAAGGCGAGTATGCTGGTGCGGGCGACTGGCTATTCAAGGGGAAACCGGAAGAGGTAGTGTTACAAACTGGTGTGTTTTCACGTAAAGGGACAGAACGAATTATTCGTTATGCCTTTGAAATTGCTTCGAAAGAAGAAAAAACTTTAACAAGCATTAGTAAAGGAAATGCTCTGAATTATTCAATGGTATTTTGGGATGAAGTGTTTAACGAGGTAAAAGAGGAATATCCAGATGTGAAGACGTACTCTTATTTAGTAGATGCAGCAGCAATGCTCATGGTAAAAGATCCTGGCCGCTTTGAAGTTGTTGTAACTTCTAATTTATTTGGAGATATCTTAACGGATCTTGGTGCAGCCCTTGCAGGTGGAATGGGATTGGCCGCTGGTGCAAATATCAATCCGGAAAGATCATATCCATCGATGTTTGAACCAATCCATGGATCAGCCCCTGATATTGCAGGCAAAGGGATTGCCAATCCACTTGCTGCGATTTGGTCCGTCAGCCAAATATTTGACTTTTTAGGTTACGAAGAAATCGGAGAAAGAATTCTAAAAGCTATTGAATTTCTAGTGGAAGAGAGTGCGGTACTTACTCCGGACCTAGGTGGTATCGCATCGACAGCAGAAGTAGGAGACCGTGTTGTTGAGATATTAAATCAAAATGTACAGCAAGTGATTTAATTAGTAGGGAGATTTAATCTCCCTATATAGTTTTATCTATAATTAGCAGGATTAATGATGGAAGATATTGAGGTACCAAAGCATGAAAGCTGGGAGTATATGAGAAAGCAACTGCTATATGTACAATTGTTATTTGTGATGATGGTATGGGGATTTAATGTTATTGCTATTAAAATTATTGTAGAGCAATTTTTTGCAGTTACGATTACTTCTCTACGAATCTTCTTAGCTGCTATTGTTGTATGGCTATTGTTACGGATACAAAAGAAAATTCGATTGCCGCAAAAAAGAGAGATCTTATTTATTTTAGTGGCAATGTTCGTAGGAATTGTGGGCCACCACTACTTTTTGTCCGTTGGATTAACAGGAACTACTGCAGCAAATGCAGGGTTAATTTTTGGAATTGTCCCCTTATTAACATCAATACTTGCAGCATTGATGTTGAAGGAACGACTAACATTTATAAGAATAATAGGAATTATTATTGGGATAATAGGTGTTTCTATCATTGTTTTAGCAGGAAATCAAGGAATTCATTTAAGTTACGGTGATATATACATCTTCATTGCCGTTATTTTTCAAGCGATAAGTTTCATTTATATTAAAAAAGCAACAGAAACAATGGATGCGGTTTTAACAACAGCCTACATGCTTATTATGGGATCGTTTTTCCTGTTTGTGATCAGTTTTATAATAGAACCAGAGGGATTAAGTAGTTTGAAAAATGGAACAGTTTTAGGATGGAGTGTTTTTCTGGGTTCTGCAATTATTGCCACTGCTCTCGGACAAATACTTTATAACCACGCAATTCAATATATTGGGGCAGGTAAAACAGCCGTTTTTCTAAATATACCACCTTTCTTTTCATTAGTAGGATCGTACCTATTTTTGGGAGAACTTATCAGTTTATCACATATTTTTGGATTTATTTTGATCGTTGGTAGTGTTATTTTAGGCTCTGGTTTAGCAGACTATTATATTTACAAGCGGACACATCCAATGATCACAGGAAAAGGCTGATTTTTTTGTTGCATAGTAACATAAGAAAGATTGGTGGTAATCATGGAGAAGATTGCGGTCTTAACGAGTGGCGGCGATGCACCCGGTATGAATGCTGCCATTCGTGCAGTTGTAAGACGCGGAATTTATTGTGGACTTGAGGTTTATGGTGTAAGACATGGATATGAGGGTTTAATAAATGGAGACTTTCAAAAGATGGACCTTGGAAGTGTTGGTGATATTATACACCGTGGTGGCACTATATTAAGAAGTGCTCGAAGTGAATTATTCAAAACAGTCGAAGGACAACATCTTGCTTTAAAGTCGTTAAATAAAGTGGATATTGAAGGTTTAATTGTAATTGGGGGAGATGGATCGTTTAAAGGTGCAGGGAAATTAGTAGAACAGGGTTTTCCTACAATCGGTATCCCCGGAACAATTGATAATGATATTGCGGGAACCGAGTATTCGATTGGATTTGACACAGCTGTTAATACCGTTATGGAGGCAATTGATAAAATAAGAGACACTGCTTATTCACATGAACGTATTTGCATTATTGAAGTGATGGGACGAGAGGCAGGAGATATTGCTTTGTGGTCGGGTTTATGTTCTGGTGCTGAATCAATAATAATTCCGGAAGCCCCTCAAAATGTTGAGGATATTATTATTCGTATTCAACAAGGTCAAAAACGAGGAAAAATGCATAGCATTATTGTTGTTGCTGAAGGTGTATGCAGTGGTGAAGATCTTAAAACAATCATAAAGGAAAAGTTTAATCTTGAAACAAGGGTTATTGTCCTTGGGCATCTTCAACGCGGAGGGTCACCAACTGCTTATGACAGAATGATGGCCAGTCGAATGGGAGCCAAAGCAGTTGACATGTTAGTTGATGGTGAAAAAGGGGTAATGGTTGGGTGGAGAAAATGCCAATTAGTCCATGTCCCTTTTGATAAAGCATATGAAGATAAGCATAAAGTAAATATGGCTGACTTTTATTTAGCACGAAGTTTATCTATATAAGGTATTTCTAGGAGGAATTCATTATGGCACTAGTTTCAATGAAAGAAATGTTAGATAAAGCATTAAAAGAAAAATATGCTGTTGGTCAGTTTAATATAAATAATTTGGAATGGACGCAAGCAATTTTAGGCGCGGCTGAGGAAGAGAAATCACCAGTGATTTTAGGGGTTTCGGAAGGGGCCGCTCGTTATATGGGTGGCTTCAGCGTTGTAACCGCAATGGTTAAAGCTCTTATTGAAGAAATGGAAATTTCGGTACCAGTTGCAATTCATTTGGATCACGGATCAAGCTTTGAAAAATGCAAGGCCGCCATAGATGCGGGATTTACATCTGTTATGATCGATGCATCCCATCATTCTTTTGAAGAAAACGTAAAAATAACAAAGCAAGTTGTAGAGTATGCCCATGAAAGAGGGGTTTCAGTAGAAGCGGAATTAGGAACTGTAGGTGGCCAAGAGGACGATGTAGTCGCCGATGGTGTAATTTACGCGGATCCGAAGGAATGTGAGGAATTAGTAAGACTAACAGGAATTGACTGTTTAGCACCAGCTTTAGGCTCTGTTCATGGACCTTATAAAGGTGAGCCCAAATTAGGCTTTGAAGAAATGGAAGAGATATGTACAATGATTGGATTGCCATTAGTATTACATGGTGGAACGGGGATTCCAACTGAACAAATTAAGAAATCAATATCATTAGGGACGTCAAAAATTAATGTGAATACAGAAAATCAAATTGAATTCACAAAAGTTGTTCGTGAAATACTAAATACTGATTCAAAAGTGTATGATCCTCGAAAGTTTATTGGACCAGGACGGGAAGCGATAAAAGAAACGGTAATCGTTAAAATACGTGAATTTGGTTCTTCAGGAAAGGCTCTATAGGTATTCAAAATCAATCTTTTTATTATCTACAATTTCACAAAATCGTAATATCCTAACCCAAAATTGTCAATCGGTACAAAAATCGATTGGCTTTTTTGTTTTTTATGACCGTATGAAACAAAAAACAATGAATCTATAATGAAACTATAAATCAAATGTGAATCTATTCACAATTAAACAAACCAAGATTTCGAACGAAAGCTGAAAATTGGAGGTGTAAGAAATGCAGATGATAGATCAAAAAGTTGATACTCAGCTTGATACCGAACAAATTGAAATACACATGGCAAGAAAAAGTTTTTATCAACTATTTCATTTATTACTGTCAAAACCATTCACGCTTGAAACGTATAAAGAAATTCAGGAGGGAGGTAACATTGAGGGTTTACTAGATTTGGATCAAGGTGGAAAGCTGCTATATGACTTCTTCAAATCTGAACATATAGAGGAATCATTACAATTGGCAAGAGACGACTATTTCCGGTTATTTATCGGACCGTATTCATTGCCTGCCCCACCTTGGGAATCTGTTTATAGAGGGAAGGAACACGCTTTATTCGATTTTCCGACCTTTGAAGTAAGACAGCTATTTCAGCAATTTGGTCTTGAAATTGAAAAAAAACCAAACCAACATGTCGAGGCGGAAGACCATATCGCGTTTGAACTAGAATTTATGATTCTTTTAATAGAAAAAACACTTCAAGAGAAAAACGAAAAAACAAGAAGAACTCTATTAATGGGGCAAAAAGATATGGTTGATAAACATCTGGCATTATGGATGCCGCAATTTACAGGGGATATAAAAAATAATGCAAGCTCAACTTTATTTTTAGGAATTGCAGATTTGTTGGATGGCTTTATTAAGTTTGATTCACAGGTTCTAAATGAGTTACTTTCATAAATTAGGTTTTTATTAAGGAGGTAGGTTAAAATGAGTGGTCAATTATTTGACAAGATAATTGGTAAATCAATGTCACGGAGAAGTTTTCTTAAATGGTCTGGTGCGGTAACAGCGCCAGTAGTCGTTGGAGGGTTTGTTGGAAAATCACAGATTGCTTCAAAAGTAATGGCGGCTTCTAAGGAAAATGAATTAATGAACGAACAAATATTAACGACCTGTTCAACGATTAACTGTGGAGGTAGATGCTTAATCAAAGCCCACATTAAAGACGGCGTCATCACAAGACTAAGTACTGATGCAAAAGAAGATAAATTCGAAATGCCACAACTGCGTGGCTGTATCAGAGGTCGCGGCTACCGCCAATTTGTATATAACCCTGACCGTTTAAAATATCCAATGAAGCGAGTTGGCAAGCGTGGTGAAGGGAAATTCGAACAAATTTCTTGGGAAGAAGCTATCGATTATATTGCAAATGAATTAACAAGAATCACAAAACAATATGGTCCCGCGAGCCGTTATAGCAACTATGCATCAGGCCATTCAGGAAGTATTATTGGGGCAGGAAATATGATTCAAAGGTTATTTGCATTAACTGGGGGATATCTCGGATATTACAATTCCTATAGCTCTGCACAAGTTACACATGCAACAAATTATACGTATGGCACAACACAAACAGGAAATAGTTTAGATACATTATCTGACTCTAAGCTAATTATTTTATGGGGTCATAATCCGGTTGAAACGCGTTTTGGTTTAACAGACTATTATTTAAGGAAAGCAAAAGAAGCGGGCGTAAAAATCGTTGTTATTGATCCAAGACAATCAGATACAGCCGTTACATTAGCAGATGAATGGATTGCAATTGCCCCAACTACAGATGCAGCGATGATGGACGGAATGATGTATGTTATTATCTCAGAAAACTTACATGATCAAACATTCTTAGATAAATACTGTATTGGGTTTGATGAAGAACATATGCCGGAAGGAATTCCAACTGGAGAATCCTTAAAGAGTTATATTTTAGGAGACAAAGATGGAGTACCCAAAACACCGGAGTGGGCTGAAAAAATTTGTAAAGTGCCAGCGGATATTATTCGGAAGCTTGCTCGTGAATATGCAACCAATAAACCATCAGCCTTAATGACAGGCTGGGGGCCGCAAAGACAAGCATATGGCGAACAATATGTTCGGGGTGGAACGGCGCTTGCAGCAATAACAGGTAATGTAGGTATTAAAGGCGGTTGGGCATCAGGAACAGGCTATATAAGTCTTGTTAAGACTACAGCTGTTCCCAAAGGAAAAAACCCACTGGGGGATCTTTCTATTCCATGTTTCTTATGGACAGATGCGGTTGTCCGTGGAACTGAAATGGGAGCCAAAGATGGTGTGAACGGCCTTCCAGAAGGTCATGAGACACTTCCTACCAGTATTAAAGCAATCTTTAATTTAGCTGGAAATACATTAATTAACCAACATTCAGATTGCAATAGAACAGCTGAAATTTTGAAGGATGAAAGTTTAGCAGAATTAATTGTTGTTAGTGACGTGTTTATGACACCAAGCGCCAAGTTTGCAGATATATTATTACCTTCTAACACGTTTATGGAAAGATGGGATATAGGTACAACATGGGCCCCATCACAGCATGCGATACTTTCGCAACAATGTATCGAAAGTATGTATGAATCTAAAGCTGACTATGAGTGGTTAACAATGCTCGCTAAAAAGTTAGGGATTGAGCAAGAATTTACAGAAGGAAAAACACAAATGGATTGGATCAAGTGGTCTATCGAAGAATCTAGAAAGAAAGATCCAAATTTCCCGACATTTGAAGAGTTTCAAAAGATGGGAGTTTATCAAGTATCTTTAGACAAATCGTATATTGCTTTTGAAGACCAAATCAAAGATCCTGCAAATAATAAATTTGAAACACCATCAGGTAAAATTGAAATTTTCTCTAAAGATTTATGGGATATGAACGACCATGAAGAAATTCCAGCCATTGCAAAATACATCCCATCATGGGAAGGTCCACAAGATCCTTTAATCAAAAAGTATCCATTACAGCTGATTGGCTGGCATTACAAACGCCGCTGCCACTCAACCTTTGATAATAACAAATGGCTGGAAGAAGCAGGCCCGCAAGTGATGTGGATGAACAAGAAAGATGCAATGGAAAGAAACATTAAAGATGGGGACAAAGCAAGTGTATTTAATGATCGAGGTGAAGTGCATATTCCTGTAAAACTAACTAATCGAGTAATTCCAGGAACAGTTGCCATTCCTCAAGGGGCATGGTGGGCTCCAGATAAAAATGGTATTGATCAACGCGGAGCTATTAATACCCTTACTAGTCAACGTCCGTCGCCGTTAGCGAAGGGGAATCCACAGCATACTAATTTAGTTGAAGTAAAAAAAGCATAGATTTATAGAAAGGAGTGAAAAAAATGACACAGTTAGGTTTTTATATAAATAATAATTATTGTTCAGGATGTAAAGCATGTGTTGTCTCATGTAAAGATAAAAACGATTTAGATGTAGGAATTAACTATCGAAGAGTTTATGAATTCTCGGAAGGTGATTATGTCGAAAGAAAGGATTCAGTTATTCAGCACATCGAAACCTTTTTTACATCCATTTCTTGTAATCACTGTGAACACCCTAAATGTGTGGAAAACTGTCCAACACAGGCTATGCACAAAAGAGAAGAAGACGGGGTAGTCGTTATTGATCACGATAAATGTGTGGGCTGTAAGTATTGCATGTGGAATTGTCCATATGGGGCACCGCAATATAATGAAACTCTTGGAAAAATGACAAAATGTGATTTCTGTATTGATTTAATTGCCAAAGGTGAAGACCCTGTTTGCGTAGGTTCATGCCCAATGCGCGCGCTTGAATACGGCCCACTTGAAGAACTGCAAAAGAAATATGGAAATACAAAAGATATCAAAGGTCTGCCAAGTTCATCGATTACAAATCCGAGCATTGTAATTGGTGCCCATAAGGCAGCAAAATAAAGGAGGTTCCTACCATGCATGAATGGCCATTATTAATTTTCACAGTCTGTATGCAGGCAGCGATTGGCGGAATGCTAATGCTCTGGTTGTTTTACAAGAAAATATCCGATAGTGGTAAGGAGAAGACATATGCGGCAATGCGCATGCCACTCTTTATCATTGCCGGGTTATCATTAATCGGATTAATTGCATCTTTTGCACATTTAGGGACACCAACGAATGCGTTTAATACGATTCGAAATATCGGCTCTTCTTGGATGAGTCGTGAGATTCTTGTAACAGGTATGTTTATTGCTGCAGTATTTATTACAGCAGGCTTAGCTATTGTACAGAAAAAGGTAAATCCGAATCTACTATTAGTCTCAACCTTGATCGGTTTAGTCGATATTTACTGTATGGCTGCGATTTATGCCAAAACCTTAGTAAGTGGCTGGAATTCAATCAATACCTTTACGTCTTTTTACGGTACGGCTTTAGTGCTAGGTCCAGTATTAGCAGTAAGCTTTATTGCACCTGCACTTAAAGAAAAAGCACAAAGCTTGATTAAATACTCATTTTACATCGCAATGGCTGGAATAGCGATTCAATTAATTGGATTGGCTTTGTTTGGAACAGTAATGCCTGAGGTTAATATGATTACTGGTGTGAATGCAATGACTGAATTAGCGGGATATCAAGGTACGGTTGCATTACGCTGGATTATCGAAGTCATTGGTGTAGGTGTCTTGGGCTTTATGGCAATGGCAACGAACAAAAAGGTTTCTCTATCCTTTGCTTACCTTGCTTTAGCAGCAATAATTTTAGCTGAAGGCATGAGTAGATATGTGTTTTATGTTCTTGGTTCATAATTTGTTAAGTTAATGGTCTTTAGCAGGGCTGTAAGTTCCCCTCCCTTTTTCTTACAGCCCTTTTTCTAGTCTTCGTTATTTAAAAAATATCTCTTTCTAGTTTTAACGGAATAGAATGCAATCGAAGGTTTAGTAATTTGAATATGGGGAAAGCCTTCAATGGTCGGTACGGCATTATCATCGTAAAAGTTATTCAAATCAATAATGTTTAAAGACTTTGTTGTGCAGGCCTCTACGCATGCCGGTAGCAAACCTTTATCTTGTCTTGGGTAGCACATTTGGCATTTGCTAACCTTTTGGGTCTCAGGATCAAATTGCGGCGCCTCATACGGGCAAGCACTGACGCATAATTGACAGCCTGTACATAGGTTTTGGTCAATTTGCACGATGCCGTCATGCCGTTTCGTAAAAGCGCGTTCAGGGCAGACACGGAAGCATTCTGGACTGTCACAATGATTGCAAGAAACGGACAAGAACATATCAGGAGAAATTCGTTTCACCTTCCGCCAATTTACAGAAACAGGTGTTTGATTTTCATTTTTGCATGCTATTTCACACGCTTTACAACCTATACAATCATCGGCATTGAATAGGAATCCAAGCTGTTTAAACATGGGCTTCCCCCCATTTCCTAATCTTAACTCTGCTGTCATAAAAGAATACACTAGATTCACTCTGGTCATTTTCATTTTTCACGTAGATTAATTGATTAATAGGGTCATGGCCTGCCTGTGGGGCAAGGACTATATTTTTGGGTAAAAGCTTATTAATTCTTACCCTACCGGTTATCATCCCGTGCTCGTTAAATACCTCTACTTTCATCTTGTCTTGAAGGTTGTGGCTTCGTGCAATATCATCAGAAATCTCAATCATCATTTCCTGATCACCTGAATGTAGCCATGGGTTCATTTCATATTGAGAATGAATTTTAAGCAATTTTTGTGGTGTAAGCAGTTGATATGGAAATTCATTCTCCTTGGCAAATGCATCATGAAATTGCTCTCCTTCTGCTATCTTTTCAGGTGACAATAAACGAATCTGTTCTTCCTGCTCCAAAAAAATATTACTTTTCTTTTTTTGATGTGGGCCTTCTA
Organism: Schinkia azotoformans; assembly: GCF_035811335.1. Taxonomy (NCBI): domain Bacteria; kingdom Bacillati; phylum Bacillota; class Bacilli; order Caryophanales; family Bacillaceae; genus Schinkia; species Schinkia azotoformans. The sequence goes on along the minus strand of NZ_JARSMD010000017.1, from coordinate 36,077 downwards.
GTAAATCTTTATAGCTTTCGATGTTATAAAGTTCCATCATTTCAGGTGTCAATTCTTCCTTAATCCAATCGATCGGCTCTTTATCTGCAGGGAAATTGGAAAAACCAGGCGATAGTTCATTAAGCTTAGTAGTCAGTTCACGCGCAATTGTTAAATCACTTTTTGCTTCATAAAAAGGAGGTATTGCCTTTTGGTTGATCGATAACCAATAGTGCCAATAACCTACATGTAAGTCTTCTTCTTCAAAATGACTTGCAGCCGGCAAGACAATATCAGATTGTTCAGCCGTCTTTGTCATGAAAAGGTCCACGGTGACAATGAGTTCCATTTGTTTATTTAACTCTTCCCACGCTTTAAGATTTTGATCCTGGCTAACGATGTTTCTTGATGCAATCCATAGTAATTTTAATGGGGGATTTTGTAGTGAAAGTGCACTCTCTGAAAAGTCGCTGATGTCAATTTCCCGTGAATATGGAATAGCAGGATGGTCAGGCCCACGATGGTTTAACAACGTTAAAGGAAATTGTTCAACATCAAAGTGTACGAAATAAAGCCCCCCATTAGGTATGGAAAGATTTCCGGTCATGGCTGCTAAACTATTAATAGCTTCTATGCCACTTTTTCCAAAATGGCTCCGTTGCAGTCCTAATCCAATCCATGTGACTGTTGGTTTAATTGAGTAATATAGGGAAGTCAATTCTTCGATTGCTTTCAATGGTACTCCTGTCTTTTCGATAACTTCGGTAATTGTTAAATTCTTTTCAAGAAAGGTTTTAAAGGCATCCCATCCAAGGGCTTGCTTTTCGATAAAACCTTCCTCATATTTTCCACTTTCTATAAGGATTTTTGCAATTCCTAGCGCTAACCACATATCTGTACCAGGCTTTATTTGAATATATAAATCGGCTTTTTTAGCTGTTTCCGTATAGATAGGGTCAATGACAACAAGCTTGGCCCCTTTTCTTCGCGCTTCATAAATAAATTTCATTTGGTGAACATTGGTAACAGCCGGGTTGGAACCCCAGATGACTATTAAACTAGCATTTGCCATATTTTCCGGGACAGAAGAATAGTTATCCCCGAATGAATTCTTGATAGCAAGTCTGCCTGTTTGTGCACAGGGGTTCCCGAATGTTTTCGTATGTGGTCCAAAACTGTTGAACATCCCTTCTGTTGCATAATGAAGGATACCAAGATTGCCGGAAAATTTGTTATAGCCTAAAGCTAGATTGGAACCGTATCTTTGATTTAATTCAATCATTTTATTGGCTATGATTGTGTAGGCTTCATCCCAGGAAATTCTAGTCCAATTTCCTGAGCCTCTTGGTTTTTGGATCATTGGGAATTTGAGGCGATCAGGATGGTAGACATATTGGGTATAGGCGTATCCTTTTGCGCATAATCTGCCTTGATTAAAGCCATGGTTCGGATCACCGGTAACCTTAATAAGTTTGCCATTATCAACATAGGAAAGAATTCCACATGTTCCGTAACAGTTTCGGGGACATGTATTTCTAATAATTTGAAGTTTCAAAGTTAAGGCATCTCCTTTTACAATTGATGCAGCTGCTTAATTTTAAAAGCGGCGGAAATATCAAGTTTTATATTGAAATCCTCCAGCTTTATATTTAGAATTTCCTCAATTCTTTTGAGACGGTAGCGCAATGTATTACGGTGAAGAAATAAAGCCTTTGCCGTTTGGGTAATGTCAAAATGATTGGCGGCAAATGCCTCTAATGTTTCCATTAAATCCCCGTCATTAACAGCATCATATTTTTCCAAATCTCCTAAAATCGTTTCATAATATTCCTTTAAATCCTGAAGATCATGTTTATAAAGAATTCTTTCTAATCCTAATTCAGAAAAGAAAGGGATGTCGATGTTTAGTAATATCCCTAAATCATAGGCAACTTTTGCCTCTTGGAAGCTTCGAAACAATTCAGTTGGGTTACTATAAACCTTGCCAATTCCACAGACTACTTTATACTCCGGATATATCGAATGGATATAATTAATGACTGAATGAGAAAATTGCTTAACTTCATCCCTGCTGTTAACCGGGTCATCGATCGTTTGGAGTGGATAAATCACAATAACCTGATTTTGTTTAATCAAAGTGATCGGGATTTTCCCACAATCGGACAGTATTTTTCCTATATAGCTGTGTATTCTGTTTAAGATTTGTTTTTCTGCAGAAAAGTGATTAAAATCCGTTAATGAAAAAACGATCGTTTGATGAGGGTTATTAAAATTCCATCCCCATATATTTCCGTATTCAATAATATCTTCTCTTTGTTTCATATTTCCATAAAGCAGATCAAATAAAAAGGCGACTTTATATTTAACCTTTTCCTGGTTCATTTCCCGCTGTTTTTGCATCTGAATAGCACATAATGATGCAGTAAATTTTGCGATTTCGCTATATTGGTAGATTTCAATAGGGTCTTCGCCAAGGATAAACAGAAAACCAAAGGTTGTATTCTTAGAAATGATAGGGGCGGCCAATCCTACCATTTTGTTGTCTATCGTTTGAATCTGATACATTCTAGCATTGTTATGATTGGTCGTATTCATCTCTTCAAAGACAGAGGAAGAAAAGGTCTCAGAATTTATAGTGATATCGGATGAAAATAATACATTATAAAGAGGATCCGTAATGGTGATTGGAAGAGAAAGTAGAGACTTTAGCTTTTGTAGAAGTTGGTCAATACCTATACTTGATGCAACTAATAGCTCATTTGCATAATCAGGGATATCTTGGTAGTCTTTCATGGTTTTATCCTGCCTTTCTCTTATTTTCATGTTGTTTATTCCGCTTCTAAATTATCTTACCGTACTAATTTTGGAAGAACAATCAATGTCACAATTCCGTAAGAAAATAGTTGTAGGTTTGTACAAAAAAACTTTCAATAATTCGTTTAGATTGACCATACTTTTCGAAGTTAAAAGAATTTATAATGTATAGTAAGAAATGAATTTGTGAAATAATTAACAAGAATAAAGTGGGGGATATGTATGGGATTATTAAGTTTGTGGGCAGAGAGTTTAACATATGAATATGAAATTTTAAAATCTTGCACGCACCACAAAAGCCCCCGTTCAAAGTGCAAAAAATGTGTGGAAAGCTGTAAAGACAATGCGATTTCCTTTGTTAATGGCATTCCGTCTATTAACTCTGAACAATGTACACAATGTGGGGACTGTATTGCCGCTTGTTCTGTTCAGGCAGTTGCCGGAATTTTTCCGGCAAGAACAGTTAAGAATCATCGATTGGTGATTACAGGGGACCAAGTGCCATCAATAAAGGAATTATTAGTTTATTATAAAAAGGGTATAACAGAAATAGCCTATGATGGTGAATTATCTGTGCATTGGCGGAAATCAATTGAGGATACGAATGAGATTCTACACCTTCTAGGCGAGCCTCCTTTTACTTTCATGAATGAAAAAATGGAGGAAGCGACCATTGAAATGACAAGAAGAGAATTATTTTTCAGCTGGAAAAAAGAAGCGAAGTCGCTCGTGGTTAAGATGGCACCGGCTAAATGGCGCTTCAATCAAGAGGATTTACAACTAGCAAAATATTACCCTAGTCATCAATTTGCTGAAATTACATTGGATACTAGTAAATGTACATTATGTAAAGCATGTGAATTTCTTTGTCATCATAAATGCTTAAATATATCAGATGATAGTTTTATCTTAAATGCCCAAAGCTGTTCAGCCTGTCATTTGTGCGAGGATATTTGCCCGGAAAAAGCATTAACCGTGATTGAAAAAGTATCTGCCCATAAAATTTTGAATTTACCTGTAGTAACAAAGGTATGTAGTACATGTGGTCAAAACTTCAAAACATTAATTGAATCCGATGAAGTATGTGTGCCTTGTGAGAAAAGGAAAAATTTATTAGATATTCACTAATACAGAAATCCCGCCTGGTATTTAAAGGCGGGATTCTTGGTTTACTTCCATATAAAGTACTTGAATGAACTTCTTAATGTTAATTCTTGCATGTCCATTTTCCTCTGGTTGTTTCCCTTCAAGCTCCAACATTTTCATCCGTACTTGCGGGAAATCAAAATAAGTGGAGGCATAATGCCCAAACGTTGGGTTTGAAAAATCATTGATTCCTAAAGAAGCAATATGTTCAAGGGATTGATGAAGGGCCCGTCTTACTCTTTGCTCTGAAGCTTTTGCCTCTTTTTGATCTTTAATCCCGAGCCTTTTTAGTGCAACCTCTTCAAAAAGTTCTTTTAAAGGAGGAATTTCATGTTTCCCTTCAAGTTCTTGTTGTTTCAACACTTCCAAAATGTCTAAGAGATCCTTATGGCCCCCTTCACATAGGATGCCTAAGTCTAATAGTTTATACTTTGCCGCCTCCGCTATATTGTTCGAAGATTGAACGACTGAGTTTCTTTCAGGTAATTGAATAGCCATGTTATTCAATTGGTTTAGTGATTGTTGTATATTATGGATTGATTTTTCAAGGAGGATCCGTTCTTTTACTTTTGTTAAAACGCCAATGACCTCAAGCCGATTTATGGGCTTCATAATGTAATATTCAATCCCCAACGAAAAAGCTTCACCGATTAATTCCTTAATTTCGACTTGTGAAACCATTACGATTTTCCCTTGATAAGCGGGTCTAATTCGACGAATCGTTTCAATTCCATCCTGCTTGGGCATTAATAAATCAATGATTAATATATCGATATCTTTGGCAGTTAATAAAGAATCTGTTACCTCTGAGCCATCACTTGCTTCCCCTTCAATCGTTCCAAAATCTTCATCTTCTATTATATCGGCAAGCATAGCTCGAACAGACGCATCATCATCTACTAGAAAAAATCGCACATTATTCCCCACTTTCTGTTAATTGTTCAATTGGCAACTGGACAATAAAAGAGGTTTTCATTTCTCCCTCAAGCTGTTGAAGTTCAATACTACCATTAAGATGTTCGACGACATCCTTTACATAAGTTAATCCAATCCCATTGGAGGCAACGCCTGATTCATTATACTTTGTTGTGAACCCTGCTTCGAAAATTAAATCCCGATGTCGTTCTGAAATGCCTGGTCCATTATCGGAAATTTTCATAACGAGCATGTCCTCTATTTTCGAAATTTCGATTCTAATCGCTACTGCTTCGATACAGGCCTCTACTGCGTTGGAAACTAGATTATTAATAATGGAAAGAAGAATAAACGTATGATAAAGCTGAGACGAGTCTTCAATTTCTACCTCAATAGAGATATTCTTTTCAAGCATTTGCCCATACCGTTCATTGGTAGTTACGACGATATCGATAATTTCCTTTATTTTCATAAAATCATCTAGTTGTTCTTTTTCCATTAATCTAGATAATCCCGCATGGACCCTTTGAGTGTCCTTCTTCATTTCATGGACCTGACCGGCGATGGCCAAAACAGAGGTTGTATAAGGATTATTTTCGTCCTGTTCCTTCATTTCCCTATATAAACCGTAACAAGCTCGTGTGACCTCTTCTGCATTTTTCATCGATTTTTTCAACTGGACCATTTCTACATATAAATTGGAAATGTGCATTAACAACTGTTCGTTTCTTTTACGTTGTACTTCCTCCGCTAACTTTGCATCGCGGAGAATTAGAATATTAAAGAAACCGAGAACGAAAAAGCTTCTAAAAACAGCAATTATACCAATTAACGCAAAGCTATATAAAGTTAACGGGTTATTTGAAAAAATAGACCGAAAAGAGATTTCCATTACACTTGACACTATTTCAATAAAAACTCCTAATATCCCAATCAATAAAGGCTTATCATAGAAAGCTTTTACCCGTAATAAATGAAATAAACAAGCAAAGGTTAAATAATAGAAAAACACCGGAAAATGTAGAGGGATGATCTCATTCCATACAACATCGTTTATTGTTAATGATGCTAATAAAAGTCGAAAACTGACAACGGCACTGCCAACGAGGAACCCGGACAGGACTGGATGTGTCTTTTTTGACCATAACAATAATAGAAAAAATACCGGTGTCCCAAGACTTACCCGCAAATCCCCTTCAACAGGATAAAATTTAAATTCTCCTGCTAATGGCACGCTAATAATCATGAATAAATAAATCAATAGTTTTTCTCTCATTTGTGTGTATTTCATCCCATACTTCCTTCTTTATTTCTACTATTTACGTCTATTTTAAGTGTATATTGACAACTTTTGTTATAGAAATATGACATTTTTTTGTACAGTGCATGTAATTTGATTCTTTCTGTAGTTTTCTGTAGGGCTGTTAGTATCTTTTATCTATAGAAATAATTAATACATTTATTAAAAAAATCCAAACGATTGGAGGGAAAGATTATGTTTTGGGTTCAATTTTTCATTCTATTAGCATGTATTTTCGTTGGTGCAAGGCTTGGTGGTTTAGGCCTAGGGGTTATGGGTGGTGTAGGACTTGCCATTCTAGTATTTGTGTTTGGATTAGAACCTACGTCAGCCCCAATTGATGTGATGTTAATGATTTTAGCTGTTATTACGGCAGCAGGAGCACTGCAAGCATCAGGTGGAATGGACTATCTTGTTTATATAGCGGAAAAGGCATTAAGAAAAAATCCGAAGAGAATTACCTTTATGGCCCCTATTATTACGTATTTATTTACGTTGTGCGCTGGAACTGGGCATGTAGCTTATTCCGTTTTACCGGTTATAGCCGAGGTTTCAAGGGAATCTGGCGTTAGACCTGAAAGACCGATGTCAATTGCTGTTATTGCTTCTCAACAAGCGATCACAGCAAGTCCAATCTCTGCGGCAACAGTGGCACTTCTTGCACTTTTAGCTGATTTTAAAGTTACCTTACTTGATATTTTAATGATCTGTTTACCGTCCACTTTTATTGCATGTATGATTGGTGCATTTGTTGTTAGTAAAATGGGTAAAGAGCTTCCAGACGATCCGATTTATTTAAAACGTTTGGAAGAAGGACTAGCTCCAATTAAACAAGATAAAAAAGATTTCATCCCACAAAAAGGCGCAAAGCTATCAGTTCTCTTGTTCTTATTAGCGGCTGTATTCGTAGTTCTCCTTGGTTCATTTGAGAAGTTAAGACCAGCTTGGGAAGTGGATGGAGTACTTACTCGGATGGGAATGCCGGCATCGATTGAAATTGTAATGTTAACGATAGCAGCCCTTATTATTATCTTCTGTAAACCAAATGTGGACGAAATTGTTTCAGGCAGCGTTTTTAAAGCCGGTGCAGCTGCTGTAGTTGCCATCTTTGGTATCGCTTGGATGGGAGATACATTCTTTAAAGGAAACGCCGAATTGATTAACGGCTCAATTGCTGGTCTAGTAACATCTGCACCATGGTTATTCGCAGTTGCTTTATTTGCTTTATCAATCTTGTTATACAGCCAAGCAGCCACAGTTCGTACATTAATGCCGCTAGGGGTAACTTTAGGAATCAACCCAGCATTATTAATTGCGATGTTCCCAGCTGTTAATGGATACTTCTTTATTCCGAACTATCCAACAGTTGTTGCTGCGATTAACTTTGACCGAACAGGAACAACAAGAATTGGTAAATATATTTTGAACCATAGCTTTATGGTCCCTGGATTAGTGGCAACAATTGGTGCAATCGTGATCGGCATGATTATTAGTACATTCGTATTTTGATCATTAACTTCAACAAATGAATATATTTACAATTGTCGGTAATAATTGAAAATTTAAATTTAAATTTATAACTAGATTATAAATTTATTAGGAGTATAATGGAGGTGAAATTGCTTCCAATATACTAATCTATAAAACAAATTAAGGGAGAGGACCTTTTATGAACAAGAATGAACAATTTCGCATAGAAAAAGATTTTCTTGGAGAAAAGGAAGTACCTAAAGAAGCTTATTATGGAGTTCAAACAATGCGTGCAGTTGAGAACTTCCCAATTACAGGCTACGCAATAGATGAGGCTCTAATTAAAGCAATGGCTGTCGTTAAGAAAAGTGCTGCGCTAGCTAATAGTGCGATTGGCCAATTAGATGCTAAAATTGCGGAAGCGATTGTAGAAGCAGCAGATGAAATCCTTGAAGGAAAATTACATGGAGAGTTTATTGTTGACCCAATCCAGGGTGGAGCAGGAACATCCATTAATATGAATACAAACGAAGTTATTGCCAACCGTGCCTTAGAAATTATCGGTGAGGAAAAGGGGAATTACAAAGTAATCAGCCCAAATTCACATGTAAACATGGCACAATCAACGAATGACTCATTCCCAACAGCTATCCATCTTTCAACACTGGCAACTTTAGATCGATTATTGCTTGTTATGGAAGAATTGCATGCTGAGTTCTTAAGAAAGGCCGAAGAATTTGATGACATCATCAAAATGGGTCGTACTCACTTGCAGGACGCTGTGCCAATCCGTTTAGGTCAAGAATTTGCAGCCTATGCACGTGTACTTCGAAGAGATATTAATCGCATTAGCAGAACGCGTGAGAACTTATACGAAGTAAATATGGGGGCTACAGCAGTAGGAACTGGATTAAACGCAGACCCTGTTTATATTGAAAAAGTTGTTGGCTATCTTGCACAGTATAGTGGACAACCAATCAAGGGAGTACAAAATCTTGTAGACGGCACACAAAATACAGATTGCTACCTTGAAGTTTCTGCAGCATTGAAAACTTGCATGATGAATATGTCAAAAGTAGCGAATGATTTAAGAATGATGGCTTCTGGACCACGCTGTGGTTTTGGGGAAATTAACTTACCTGCACGTCAACCAGGTTCTTCAATCATGCCGGGTAAAGTAAACCCTGTAATGGCTGAAGTTTTAAACCAAAGTGCCTTTCAAGTTGCAGGTAATGATTTAACAATCATGATGGCTTGCGAAGCGGGGCAATTCGAATTAAACGTAATGGAGCCAGTCGTCGTCTTTAACCTACTACAATCAATTAAGGTAATGACAAATGTGTTTTCTGTATTCCGTGAGCATTGCTTAAGCGGTATTACTGCTAATAAAGAAAGAATGCAAGCCTATGTAGACAATAGCGTTGGTATTATTACAGCGATTAACCCACATGTTGGATATGAAACTGCCGCATCTATTGCAAAAGAAGCCATTGCAACAAAACGTCCAGTTAGAGAGATTGTTCTAGAACGTGGTGTATTAACAGCAGAAGAGTTAGACATTATCTTGCAGCCAGTTGAAATGACACATCCAGGTATTGCAGGTAAAGAATTAATTGAAAAAAAGCGACAAGAAAATGACAACAAAGAGTTAGTGACAAATAGATAATACAAAAGCCGGCCCCTTAGAGCCGGCTTTTCTTTCTAAAAAATGATATGTGCAGCCAATACAATAATCGGCAGCGTAATTAGAGTTCTTTCTAGAAAAATGACGAATAAGTCCAGGAACGTAACCGGAATTTTAGATCCAAGCAACAGTCCACCTACTTCAGACATATAGATCAACTGGGTAACTGAAGTACAGGCCACAATGAATCTTGTCATATCACTTTCGATTCCAGAGCCGATAACAGATGGAAGAAACATATCGGCGAAACCAACAACCAAAGTTTCTGCAGCGGCTTTTGCTTCTGGAACCTGCATTAACTCAAGCAATGGGATAAACGGCATCCCGGTCCATTGAAAAATCGGTGTATATTCCGCTAAGATTAGGGCAAGAGAACCGAACGCCATCACAATCGGGGCAACCCCCATCCACATATCAAGAATATTTTTTAGTCCTTCTTTTATAAAGCCGATAAAACCTTGATTATCTTCTGCGCGATCCACTGCAAGCTTCAACCCCCAATTAAAAGGTGTGTAGCCTTTAGGGATTACCTCTGATCCTTCATTTTCCTTGTCCAAATAAAACGTATCCGGTTTCCGAGAAAGCGGGGGAATGCGCGGACAAATAAATGCCGCAACTAATCCAGATAACGTAACCGTAGCATAAAAAGGTACAAACATAGACCCGAGGTTAACCTGTGAAATAACGACTAAACAAAATGTTATTGAAACAACAGAAAAGGTTGTCCCAATGATGGCGGCTTCCCTTTTCGTATAAAAGCCATCCTCATACTGTTTACTTGTTAAAAGTACCCCAATCGTCCCATCACCGAGCCAGGAGGCAATACAGTCAATTGAAGATCTTCCCGGCAGCTTAAAAATCGGCCGCATCACTTTTGTAAAAAGGGCCCCGAAAAATTCAAGCAGTCCAAAATCTAAAAGCAAGGGCAAAAATAACCCTGCAAATAAAAATACAGAAAATAATATAGGAAGCAAATCGTTTAACAGCAAACCGCCTGTATTTTCCGACCAAATAAACTGTGGGCCCATTTGAAAGTAAACCAAAAAGGCAAAGATGCCGCCCATTACTCTAGTAATGGCCCAAACGACTGGTACATCAAATAGATTTTTGAAAAAAGGGTGCCTCGCAAGAAAGGTGGGCTTGAACAGTTTTGCAATAATCGTTCCGATTGATGTTAATTCAATAATCACCATCATAATCACGGGCAGGTAGGTGCCTAAAAGGCTTTGAATAGACCCGGATAAAATGGCAATCGGGATCGTCATTTCACCATTGTATCTAATAGGAATAATAAATAGGAAAATTCCCATTAATGAAGGAATAAGGAATTTCAAGATTTCATTTGTTGTATATTTCTTACTTTCTCTAGCTGTAACCTGTTGCAATGCATTCACCTTTCCACTTTATATTTATAAACCAAAGGTTATTTTAATGCACAATGGTGGAAATGCCAACTCTTATTTAGTATATTCCATTTTTTTTATCTAATAAGGGATAAAAACGTTTTCACTTTCGAAATTGGTTAAAGATTTGTATAATTAAGAAAAAGTAGAAATGAGGTCGAACAATGGAAGAAAGTGTGAATGAAAAAAGAGTAACATATATAAATTCAGAGACAGGCAAAAAACTAACAACCGCTGTCCAAACAGACGGCGCTGGAACACAATTAGATAATTATACAAATGTACGAAATAAACTGCTGACGCTTATTATGATGGAAGTTAAAAACGATGTTACGAATCGAAAAGAATTCGAAGCAGCCACAGAAAAAATTTATCAAGAATTTAAAGCAAAATTCGAAACCTTAAATGAACCAGACTTATTAACCTTGCTCGAACATGCAATCGAAGATATTAAAAAAATTGAATTTCAAACGCATGACGACTAATTTCAATATTAGAACAGAACGAAAGAAGCCCACCTCCCTTAGAGAGATTGGGCTTTTGCTTTTTGCGAAGCAGCCTGCAGTGCCTGCTCAAAATCAGCAATTAAATCGTCAACATGCTCTAGTCCAACAGAAAGTCTTAACAAGCCATCGGTAATTCCTCTTTTTTCTCTTTCCTCTTTTGACATTGCAGCATGTGACATGGTAGCTGGATAAGAAAGTATGGACTCGACAGCCCCGAGGCTAACAGCAAAAACAGGTATTCGAACATGTTCGATAAATGCTTTCGCTATTTCTTTATTTGGTAACCTGAAAGATAAAACAGCACCGAACCCATGAGACTGTTTAACATGGATGTCATGGCCGGGATGAAATGATAAGCCTGGATAATACACTTCCTCGATCAATTGATGATGATGGAGGTATGTGGCTATATGCTGAGCTGATTCCGATGACTGTTTTAAGCGTGTTCCTAATGTTTTCATTCCTTGGATTAATAGATAAGAATCTTGTGCGCCTAAAATAGCACCAAAGGAGTTTTGGATAAAAGCTAGTCTTTTACCTAGTTCTTCGTTCTTTGTAATCGCTAACCCAGCAATAATATCACTATGGCCCGATAAAAACTTTGTAGCACTATGGAGCACCACATCTACACCCAATTGGAGTGGGTTTTGGCAAAGTGGTGTCATAAAGGTGTTATCGAGAAAAGTTAAGCAGTTATGCTCTTTTGCAATTTCTACGACTGCTTCAATGTCTGTAATGTTTAAACACGGATTAGAAGGTGTTTCGATGTAAATGACCTTCGTATTCGGTTGAATTGCATTGGATATTGCGTTAAGGTCAGTCATATTAACAAATGTATGGTCAATCTTAAATTGAGTTAATACTTTGGTTACAAAACGATAAGTGCCACCGTAAACATCTTCTGAGATTACTACATGGTCACCTGCAGAAAGCAGCATGAAGGCTGAAGAGATAGCTGCCATTCCGGAAGCAAAAGCTAATCCTCTCACACCACCTTCTAATTCAGTAATTTTCTGTTCCAGCGCTTCCCTGGTCGGATTACCGGAGCGGCTATAATCGAATGGACCGAAATCGTCAAAACTTGCTTGGTGAAAAGTGGACGATAGATAAATCGGAACGTTTACTGCACCTGTTTTCTGTTCAATATCTGGATTTGATGATGCATGAATTAATTTAGTTTCTAGCTTGTCTTTGTATATGCTCATAGGTCGTTATCCTCCTTTTGCAATTTAGAAAATACTTGTTTCAGGTCTGAAATTAAATCTTCCGCATCTTCAATACCAACGGAAAAACGTAATAATCGATTGCATACACCGCGCTCGTTTCGTTCTTCTTCAGGGATGTCTGCATGTGTCTGGGTGGCAGGATATGTAATAAAGCTTTCAACACCTCCCAGACTTTCGGCAAACGTAATCAACTTGAGATTTTCTAAAAATGGTTCAACCCATATACTTTCCCTTAATCGAAATGACAGCATACCGCCTTTACCAGGATATAAAACGTCAAGAACCTTCTCTTCAGTTTTTAAGTAGTCCGCTATTTTTCTAGCATTTTCATCATGTTGTTTCATTCGTAAATGTAGTGTTTTTAATCCTCTGATTAATAGCCAGGAATCAAAAGGTGATAATACTGCTCCAGCTGCATTATGATGAAAAGCCAATCTTTCGCAAATGTTGTCTCCTTTAGCAACAACCAAGCCAGCAAGCACGTCATTATGTCCACCAATATACTTGGTTGCACTATGAATAACGATATCCGCTCCTAATTCAAGCGGTTGCTGAAAATAGGGTGTATAAAAAGTGTTATCTACGATAAGTAATAAGTTATATTTTTGAGTAAGTAATACATACTGCTCGATATCAATTTCTTGCATTAATGGATTCGTTGGGGTCTCTATAAAAATAGCTTTTGTATTTGAAGTGATCAGCTTTTCTGTTTTGTGTATATCACTAAAGCTTGTATATGTCGTATGAATGTCATAGGCATCTGAAAAATTTTTAAGCAAGCGGTAGGTACCACCATAAATATCCTCAGAAACTAGTAGTTCATCCCCACTCCTGAAAAGAGACAGAACTAATTGGATCGCTGCCATCCCGGAGCTACAGGCAAAACCACGGTCCCCTGACTCCAAGTCTGCAATTCCTTCCTCCAAAATTGTCCGAGTAGGGTTTTTGGTACGAATATAGTCATATCCTGTAGATTTTCTAAGTCCACTATGCCCATAGGCCGTTGATAAATATATAGGTGGATTGACGGCTCCTGTTTTGTGATCCGTTTTATTCCCTAATTGAACTAACTTTGTTTCTAATCTATTTGTTGACATGCTTTTCATCCCTTTCGTTTACATTCATTTTTAAATCAAGGGCAAAAAATAAGAGCCCTCTAATAAGAAGAAGGCTCCTAAAAAACGAAAACAATCTTCTCATCTTCTAGGCGCTTATCGCCTATGGAATTAGCACCGTTTCTTCTTAAAGGCCGGTTGCTGAGACTTCATTGGGCCAATCCCTCAGTCTCTCTTGATAAGAAAAATATGTAATTATTAAATGATTGGAATAATTTTCATTTTATTATACTTTAAAATAGATTACAAGAGGAAAATGAGTGGGAACAGTTGCAACTGTAAAAGTATTTCGCTAAAAGTGGTTGACATTAAAATTATAAGGATGCTAATATCTTCCTAACCCGACTAAACTTATTGGTATTATGAATGATTTTTACTTGCTTTAACGAGGATTAATAAGATTCCTGTTATCCATCGTTTTGCCCAAGTTTACGTTTCGTTTGTAAGAGGAACGCCGGTTATTGTCCAAATTTTTATTATCTATAACAGTGTGCACTCGTATAAATCTCCGACATATGTTATACTATATTCAAGGCAACAAGAACGTACGTTTGACAAAAATACAGTAATGGAATGTGGGCATGGTGCGTAAGTTGTCGTCCTAAATGCATTCAAAAACCGGAAAGTGAGGTGAGTAGAAAATGATCGTAAAGAAAGCATACAAATTTAGGATCTATCCTACCAAAGAACAAGAAATCTTAATTGCTAAAACCATCGGTTGCAGTCGTTTCATCTATAATTACTTTGTGGGAAGACAAAAACAGAAAGATGCATACTGGTATATCGTGAATGAAATGGTTCAGAACGGTCAGCTTCTTAAGAATAATTGGAAGGGTGAATGTTTCAATAAGCATAAATCTATAAAAGCCCTCCCTAATTTAAAGGAACATTACCCCTTTTTAAAAGAAGTAGATAGTATTGCTCTTCAAAAGTCCGTTGAAATTGTTCACGATGCCTATACAAGATACTATAAAAAACAAAATAATGAACCACGTTTTAAATCCAAAAAAAATCCTGTTCAATCGTATACAACCAAATATGTGAATGGTAATATTGCTATTTTGGACCAGCATCTTAAACTTCCCAAACTCGGACTTGTGCGTTTTGCTAAAAGTAAAGAAGTCGATGGTCGAATTATAAATGTTACCATTAGGCATAATGCGACTGGTAAATACTTTGTATCCATTCTTGTTGAAACGGAAGTACAATCTTTTGAAAAGACAGGGTCAGCCGTTGGGATTGATGTGGGACTTAAAAATTTTGCAATCCTTTCGGATGGAACAATATACAAAAATCCAAAGTTTTTCCGTACATTGGAAGAAAAATTAGCAAGTACCCAGCGCATTCTTTCAAGACGAAAAATAGGTTCGTCAAATTGGCATAAACAACGTGTAAAAATCGCAAAAATCCATGAAAAAATCACGAATGCAAGGAAAGATATGCTAGATAAAATCTCAACTCATATTGTCAAAAGCCACGACATCATAGGAATTGAGGATTTGTCTGTAAGCAATATGCTTAAAAATGGAAATCTTGCCAAAGCCATTAGTGAGGTATCATGGTCACAATTTAGAACGATGTTGGAGTACAAAGCGAAATGGTATGGAAAGCAAGTCATAACAGTCGCGAAAACCTTTGCTTCTAGTCAACTATGTTCGAATTGTGGTTATCAACATAAAGACGTAAAGAATCTCGCATTACGTGAATGGACCTGCCCGTGTTGTGGGATACATCACCAAAATCGTGATTTGAATGCTTCTATCAATCTACGAAATGAAGCGTTACGACTCATTGGTGCCTAGGAGAATTCCAAGTTAAAGCTTGTCGGAGGTATCAAACACCGTTTGTACGACCAACCGTCGGAACGATGGGGGTAGCCTAATCAATTAGAAATCGATAGGTTTCTTTACTTAGGAATCTTGTGGCTTTAGCCATGAGAGGGTTCAAGGATGGTGGTGTCATTGTGGAGGAAGGCACATCCTGTGACATTTTCTCTAATCCCAAAGAAGAAAGAACGCGTCAGTTCTTAAAAAGAGTAATTCCTGAAGATTTTAATTACTACATCTAGGAAGTACATTATAAAAAACGAAAACTACCAATCTATTACAAGTTCTATTGTAGTGGATTGGTAGTTAAAAGAGCTTATTTATCACTATTATTCATAGCTTTATCCGCCAGCAAAAGGATCGTCATGTCATCCATTGGCGGGTTATGAAGACCCGCACGGACATCGCGGTAATATCGTTGCAATGGATTTTTGGATGATAAACTTTGGACGCCTACTACTCTCATTGCCAGGTCGACAACTTTTATCGCTGCATTTGTTACAGCAAGCTTAACCGCTCCAAGTTCTGGCTTTAATTGATTCCGTTCCTCTTCACTTGAGTGATCCCATTGCTTTGCAACTGAATAAAGAAAATGTCGTGCTCTCAGTAACTCTAATTCCATTTCCCCTACTTTTTGTTTTACATATGGTAAGTCAATGATCGATCCTGTAATACTATTAGGTGAGTAGTCCTTGGCGAAATTAATCGCATAGCTTTGAGCAGCTTGCGCAATTCCTAAGTAACAGGCTGGAATATGAAGCAACCAGCCAGAAGCACCTTTATTGCCCGGTTCAAACCACTCTACCTGGTAATCCTCCTCTACCTCGACATTATTCAATACTAAATCGTGGCTACCTGTGCCTCTCATTGCGATACTATCCCACGTTTCCACAATTTTAACCTCGGCTTTTGCTCGAGGAATTAAAAAGTACCCAATAGCTCCTGTTTTCGGAACTGTAGCCGTCACGTTAAAGTAATCAAGTACAGGGGCCATTGTAGAAAATGTCTTTCTACCATTAAGAATCCATTTATCTCCATCTTTAATAGCTGTCGTTGTAGGCTTTCCCCCCCGCGTTGGACTGCCGGTTTGCGGTTCTGACGCACAGTTATTAATAAGGGCTCCTTTTTTTACATCCTCAGATAACATTTTGAACATGGCTTCCTTCCAAGAATTTTTTTCACCTAGATCTTGAATAATCCCCATATGCCATCCAATTGATAAGGCAGTGGCGCCATCCCCTCTTGCGATATACTCTTGAAACCTGACAAGATCATAAAGAGAAATTGCTTCTCCTCCAAATTTTTCAGGAAGTGTAAGCTCAGTATAGCCGGAGCTTTTAAGTTCAGAAATATTTTCAAAGGGAAAACCTCCTTCTTCGTCAATCTTGGCAGCTCTTGTTAAGAAACGTTGAGATAGTTCTTCCATGTATTCGAGCCGCTCATCCATACTTTTAAGATCTTGAAATCTCATCTAATAATCAGTCCCTTTTCCTACTATTCTTATCTGTTTTTAATTATTAGATAATTATACAATGATTTTTTGTGTATTCCAATGATTAGTTGCCATTCTTATTGTAGTAATTTTTTTTCTCAAAATTACTTGACGTGATTTGATAAATATATTATATTTAGTTACATAAAGTAAGTTAATAAAAAAATAAACAATGAACTTTAGGAGGACGAATAATATGTCAACATTTACATTAGATAAAGTACACAGTGGGATCGGATTTCAAGTGAAACACATGATGGTTTCCAAGGCAAAAGGTGAATTCAAAAACTTCGATGTTGCTGTTGAAGGTGATATTGATAATCTTGAAGGTTTAAAAATAACTGCAACAATTGATGCCGCATCGATCAGTACAAATAATGATGACCGTGATGGACACCTACGTTCAGCAGATTTCTTCGACGTAGAAAAATACCAAACTATCAAAATCGAAGGTCAATCGATTAAAAAAATCTCTGATGAAGAATATGAATTAACAGCATTAGTTACAATTAAAGATGTAACAAATACAGAAAAGTTTACAGTAGAATTTAGCGGTGTTTCTAAAAATCCAATGGATGGCAGCACTGTAACAGGATTCGATGTGGAAGGAAAAATCAACCGTGAAAATTACGGTTTAACTTGGAACGCAGCGCTTGAAACTGGTGGCTTCCTAGTTGGTAAAGATGTAAAATTATCTGCAAACTTTGAGTTTGTAGTAGCATAATGTATGCAAGCAAAAGCATGGCCTATTCTTGGGCTATGCCTTTTTCTTTATTATTTAAAAAATTTAAATAATTCATTGACAATTGGATTACTTGGTTTTATTATAGACATTAATTACTAATCAATATAATAATTTCTTATCAAGAGCGACTGAGGGAACAGGCCCATAGAAGTCCAGCAACCTCCATAATGGAACGGTGCTAAATCCTGCAGAATGATTTCATTCTGAAAGATAAGGTGAAAATTGACATTGTCAGGTTAACCCTCTTTCAAAATGAACGAGGGTTTTTTACATGTAAAAAAGATTGGGGAGGAGAGGGTTTCATTGTCTTTAAACACACGAATTGATCACCAAGTTCTTGAGAAAATTATTTATGCATTAGAAGGCTTAGAATTTGGAACGGTTCAAATAACAGTTCATGATTCACAGGTGACACAAATTGAAAAGAATGAAAAACACCGGTTTCAATTACAACAAAAAAAAGCAAAGACTCCTAGAACAAATGAAAGTTAAAAGTAAGACTCTAACAAAATTATATTTTTGCCGATCGGACCACCGAAGGCTCCTTTAGTTTTTAGGTGCAACTATGTACTAAAACTTTAGGGGCTTTTTTATTTTGTTAAAAGCCCTAAATTATCAAAGATTGGAGTGGGGAATTTGATCGAAGTTCACAACCTTGTGAAAAGTTATCATTCAAAAAAAGGAATTGTAGTGGGGGTGGATCATGTATCTCTGAAAATAGCAAAAGGAGAGATTTTTGGGATTATTGGGTATAGTGGAGCAGGAAAAAGTTCACTTTTACGGTGTTTAAATTTATTAGAAAAGCCGACTTCTGGAGAAGTATATGTTGATCAAGTTGAACTTACTTCCTTAAATAAAGTAGAGCTTAGGAAAGCGCGTCTGAAGATTGGCATGATATTTCAACATTTTTACTTAGTAAGTTCGAAGACTGTTTTTGAGAATGTTGCTTTCGCATTAAAGGCAGCAAGGAAATCTAAAGCTGAAATTCAAGACCGTGTCCTTGGGCTTTTAGAGATAGTGGGACTTGAAGATAAAAAAGATAGCTTTCCCTCGCAATTAAGCGGCGGACAGAAACAGCGGGTAGCCATTGCAAGGGCGTTAGCGAATGAACCAAATGTACTTCTATGTGATGAAGCAACATCGGCATTGGATCCTACAACGACTAAAGCAATCCTTAAGCTACTAAAAAAGATTAATGAGGATCTCGGTTTAACCATTGTTCTGATCACTCATGAAATGGAAGTTGTTAAAGAAATTTGTGACAAAGTTGCGGTTATGCAGTCAGGAAAAGTGATCGAGGAAGGTACGGTGTATGAAGTTTTTGCTAATCCTAAGGAAGATTTAACAAAAGAATTTATTAATACAAT
This sequence comes from Schinkia azotoformans, assembly GCF_035811335.1. Classification (NCBI taxonomy): domain Bacteria; kingdom Bacillati; phylum Bacillota; class Bacilli; order Caryophanales; family Bacillaceae; genus Schinkia; species Schinkia azotoformans. Next base: position 17,089 of record NZ_JARSMD010000017.1, on the reverse strand, counting down.
TTTACATTTCGGATTACCTGATCGGCTAATCGCAAATAAAAAAGGAAAAATTGTAAAAATTGTTTTCAAAGGAGAGGTAGCAGAGGAGTCGATTGTATCAGATATGCTTCAGACTTTTAATATTAAAGGAAATATACTTCACGGAAAAATTGAATACATCAAGGAAGTGCCACTCGGTATTTTTATTATGGAAGTAATAGGCGAATCAATTGAAATTGAACGTGCTCTTAGCTTCATTAAACAACGGGTTGAAGTATTGGAGGTGTTCGATGATGCTGCTTGATTCCTTGATAAACCTATTACCTGACTTGAATAAAGCATTTTTTCAAACGATCTATATGGTTTTCATTTCTTTAACGATTGCGATTGTAGGAGGTTTGCCATTAGGACTGGTATTATTCGTGACTGATAAAGGATTATTTTTAGAAAATATTCGCGTTCAATCCATTGTTGGGATCATCGTTAACATTGTGCGCTCAATCCCTTATATTATTTTGCTAGTGGCATTGCTCCCATTAACAAAGTTGATTACAGGGACAACAATCGGGCCAACAGCAGCCTCCGTTTCTTTATCTGTTGCAGCAATTCCGTTTTTTGCAAGAATCGTCGAGGCATCACTACGTGAAATTGACAAAGGGGTCATTGAAGCAGCCGTGGCAGTTGGTGCAACACCATGGATGATTATTAAGGATGTACTATTGCCTGAAGCAAAGCCAAGTGTTATTCAAGGGTTGACCCTTACAACGATTAGTTTAGTTGGATATTCTGCGATGGCCGGTATCGTTGGCGGCGGTGGTATCGGTGATTTAGCGATCCGCTTTGGATATTATCGCTATGATAATACTGTAATGTTTACGACAATCATTATTTTGATCGTCCTAGTGCAGTTTATACAATTCGGTGGAGATAAAATTGCCCGTTTTGTAGATAAACGCTAATGAGATTAAACCAAGTACTTAAATATAAAAACTATGAATAATGAAGGAGAGTATATGATGAAGAAATTTAAAAAAGTTGTTTTACCAATATTATTATTTGTTTTGCTAGTAGGTATTTTAACAGGCTGCGGACAAAGTGGAAAGACAAGTCAAGCGGCCACGAGCGAAGGTTCTAAGGAAATTAAAGAACTTAAAATCGGGGCAACTGTTGGACCATATAGCGATATGGTTTCAAAGGCAATTAAACCAATCCTTGAACAAAAGGGCTATAAAGTAGAAGTCATTGAGTTTAGCGACTACATTCAACCCAATATTGCGCTTGGAAATGGTTCATTGAACGCCAATCTTTATCAACACAAAATTTATATGGAAACATTTGCAAAAGACAATAATCTAGAACTTTCTATTGTGTCACCTGTTCCTACTGTTCCAATGGGGATTTATTCGCATAAATATCAATCTATTGATGAGGTTAAGGAAGGCAGCTCTGTAGCAATACCGAATGATCCAACGAATCTTGCTAGGGCGCTATTAATCTTACAGGATGTCGGTCTAATCAAATTTGATCAAAATGCTAACCCACTTACTGTTTCTGAAAAAGATATTATTGAAAATCCGAAGAATTTAGTTTTCCAACCGATTGAAGCAGCCCAATTACCAAGGTCTTTGGAGAGTACGGATTTATCCGCCATCAACGGTAACTTTGCTTTAGCAGCAGGTTTAAGCTTACAAGATGCCCTTCAATTAGAGAACATACCTGCTGATTATTTGAATAACGTTGTTGTAAATACAAAAGATTTAGAGGCTGCATTTACAAAAGATATCCTGGAAGCAGTGGAATCAGCGGAATTTGAAAAAGTAATTGATGAACAATTCCAAGGCTATAGTAAACCGGATTGGATGAAAAATCGTTAAATAGGAGGAATCAATTATTATGTCAAAGATACACCTTCGGACAGAGGATCGGATTGCGTTTATCACCATTGATGCACCACCGGTGAATGCGTTGAATGAAGAGGTTTTACATCAGTTATCTATAACTTTAGATGACATCATTAATAGTGAAATAGATGTTGTTATTATATCTGGAGCTGGAGACAAAGCTTTTGTCGCTGGAGCCGACATTCGCGAATTTTCAACTCTGAACAAAGAGACTGGTGAAGAATTATGCAAACGGGGGCAGAGCATTTTTACTAAAATCGAAAGATTGCCGCAGCCCGTCATTGCTGCTATTGATGGCTTTGCATTAGGAGGCGGATTTGAGCTTGCGCTGGCCTGTGATTTCAGAATAGCTTCAAGTAGATCAACCTTTGGATTTCCAGAAGTTAAACTGGGGATACTTCCCGGCTACGGCGGAACACAGAGACTAGCAAGACTAATAGGCATTGGGAAAGCGAAACAGATTATTTTCTCCGGTGAATTTTTCGCGGCTGAAGAGGCTTTTAAATTTGGTCTGGTGGAAGAAATAACTGATGAATCTCCACTTGTAAAAGCAAAAGAGTGGGCAGAAAAAATTAAGCAACGAGGGTCGATAGCGGTTGAGTTTGCGAAAAAAGTAATCAATATCGGCATTGATTTGCCATTAGCGGAAGGGCTTGAATTAGAGGCTCGATTTTTTGGTGAATTATGTGAAACTACGGATAAAAATGAAGGGGTCACAGCCTTTCTTGAAAAAAGACAACCAAAATTTTTGAAACGATAGGAGAAATGGAAATGCCAAAAATAGTTGCCGTAATCGGATTTGGAACAATGGGTTCAGGAATTGCCCAAACTTTTGTAGAAGCTGGCTATCAAGTTATTGCAGTGGAAAAGGAGGAGACGCTGTTTACGCGGGGGCTAAAACAAATTCAAAGAAACTGGGAACGGTCGATTGAGAAGGGAAGGCTAACTACAGAAAAGAAAACTCAATTGGAACAGCTGCTAACTGTAACAACAGATTGGAATCGTATCGCAGATGCAGAATTTCTTATTGAAGCGATCAGTGAAAATATTGACTTAAAAAAAGAAGTTTTCAAGGAAATCAGTCAAGTAGTTAGTGAGAATGCCATTATTGCAAGTAATACTTCAGGTTTGAGTATTACGGAAGTAGCGAGCGTCGTTCCTAATCCTTCAAGAGTAATTGGTTGCCACTTTTTTAATCCAGTTCCTGTTATGAAGCTTGTCGAGTTGATCCGTGGGTATGATACGAGCGAACAGACGTATGAAAAGACAAAGAAAATTGTTGTATCACTTGGGAAAGAATCGATCGAGGTGAATGAATCGCCGTTGTTTGCTGTAAATCGTATTTTAGTTCCTATGATCAATGAAGCCATTTTTGTACTACAGGAAGGGGTAGCAAGTGCAGAGGATATTGATCGGGGGATGAAGCTCGGGGCCAATCATCCAATTGGGCCATTAGCTCTAGCCGACTTAATTGGTCTTGATACTTTATTATTTGTTCAGGACTCGTTGTATGAAAATACTCAGGATTCTAAATATCGATCTGCCCCATTACTTAGAAAGCTTGTAAGAGCAGGTCATCTTGGCAGAAAGACTGGGAAGGGATTTTTTGAATATAAGTAGGAAGAGGTGGGATTAGGATGAGTGTAACTGTTGGTAGTTTAATAGATTGGTCGGCAGAAAATTTCCCGCAAAAACTTGCGATTATATATGAAAGAAAGAATCAACAATGGACGTATAGCGAGCTTAAAGAAAAAGTGAACAACTTAGCTGGGGCACTTCAAAATTTAGGTGTTAAGAAAGGAAATGTTGTATCGACCTTTTTATATAACACTAGTGAATTTGTTATTGCTCTTTTCGCTGCAGCAAAGCTCGGTGCTATTTTTAATCCAATAAATTATCGGTTAACGGCGCATGAGCTGCAGTACATATTAAATGATGCAGGATCAACTGTCCTTTTATATGAAGGAGTCGTCGCTGAAACGATTAGAAAAACAGCAGATTTAGGTGTAAATGTAGATCATTTCATTTTTGTCGATGACGATGCGCCATCGGGGTCACTTGATTTCTATGAACTTATTAATAAAAGTCTGGGCTTTCAACCGGTCGAGGTAAGTGAAAACGATCTATATATCATGATGTATACAAGCGGCACGACAGGCAAACCAAAAGGTGTTCTCCACAAGCATCGTGATATGGTCCATCATAATTTTCTAATGATGCAATGTCAGGGGTTCACAAAAGAGGATATCGGACTGACCATTGCTCCATTAAATCATACAGCAGAGCTTCATACATCGTTTTTACCTAGATTACAAGTAGGTGCTACGAATGTTTTGCTCCATCATTTTGACACGAAGTTAGTTCTTAAAACATTAGAGGAGGCTAAGGTTACCCATATGTTTGCAGCCCCAACGATGGTGAATATGCTGCTGAATGATGAAGATTTTGATAAGTATGATTTATCGAAGCTTCGACTTTTAGGATATGGCGGCGCATCCATGGCACCTGTCCTTATTAGGGAATTTCAAGCCAGAACAAATGCTGGGCTTGTTCAAATGTTCGGCACTACTGAAATGGGCCCTGTTATGTCGGTATTGTATAGTGATGAGCAGCTTGAAAAAGCTGGTTCAGCCGGGAAGGCTATTTTGACGCATGAAGTTCGGATTGCAAGGGTAAATCCAGATGGTCCAACACATCCTGATGATCTTTGTGGTATTGGTGAAGTTGGTGAAATTCTTGTGAAAGGCCCTTGTGTGATGGAGGGGTATTATAAACGCCCTGATGCAACGAAAGCAGCACTCGCCTATGGTTGGTATCACACAGGTGATTTAGGCTCGCTCGATGAGGAAGGGTATGTTTGGATTCGTGATCGTATTGATCACATGATAAATTCTGGTGCTGAAAATATTTATCCGAGGGAAGTAGAAGATCAGTTGCTTGAACATCCTGATGTGCTGGAAGTAGCGGTCATTGGTGAGCCTGATCCGAAATGGGGCCAAATAGTTGTCGGATATGTTGTCTTAAAAGAAGGAAGCAATCTAGAAGCGAACGACCTAGATCAGTATTTAATAGACGGGGAAAAATTGGCACCATTTAAACGTCCAAGAAAATATCGATTCATTGACATTCTTCCAAAAACGCCAAGCGGGAAGATTCAAAAGTATCTGTTAGAGGATGTAACTGACAAAGTAGTGTAGGAGGAATGAATCCATGTTATTTCAATTATCGCCAGACCACCTTGAAATTAGGGAGAGTATTCATCGACTGGCGCAAGAAAAAATTAAGCCACGTGCAAATGATATAGATGAAGCTGGAGTATATCCGATGGATATTAAAGATTTATTGGCGCAATATGGTTATCTTGGTGCCAATATCCCTGAAGAATATGGTGGGTCTGGTCTTGATCTGTTGAGTTTTTGCCTTATAGTTGAGGAAATATCCCGTGTATGTGCCTCCTCTTCCCAGGTAGTTGTCGTCCAGGAATTAGGGACATTGCCTATTTTGATTGGTGGTTCAGAGGATCTTAAAAGAAGATATCTGCCGGATATTGCATCGGGTAAGAAAATAGCAGCGTATGCCCTGACTGAACCGAATGCCGGTTCGGATGTCCAAAGCTTACAAACATTTGCGAAAAAAGATGGAAATGATTATATACTGAGCGGTCAAAAAATCTTTATCTCAAATGGCGGTGTAGCCGATTTTTATACTGTTTTTGCAAAAACGGAAAAAGGGATTACTGCATTTGTCGTAGACAGTGACACACCAGGGCTTGAAGTAGGTAAGCTGGAAAAGAAGATGGGCATTAAAGGCTCTCCTACAGCCCAATTATTTTTCGAAGACTGCCGCGTTTCTGCCGACAATATAATTGGAGAGGAAGGGCAAGGCTGGGTATTGGCAATGAAAACATTCGATAAATCAAGACCGACAGTGGGGGCTCAAGCACTGGGTATTGCCCAAGGCGCACTTGATTCAAGTTTAGCCTACATTGCTGAAAGAGAACAGTTTGGAAAGAAAATTGGTTCATTTCAAGGTGTTCAGTTTATGGTTGCGGATATGGCCACACAAATTGAGGCAGCACGGGGACTTGTTTATCAAGCAGCAGAAAAAGTCAATGAATTAGGGGTAGAAGGGAAAAATCCGGAAGTAACCAAAGCCTCGTCTATGGCCAAATTGTTTGCGTCGGATGTAGCAATGAAAGTTACCGTTGATGCTGTTCAGTTATTAGGCGGTTATGGATATACACATGAGTACTCGGTTGAAAGAATGATGCGCGATGCAAAAATCACTCAGATTTATGAAGGCACAAATCAGATTCAACGGATTATCATTGCAAAAAATATATTAGCGGGGTCAAAATGAATAATCTAAAGCTTTTATTTTTACATGGTGCAGGTGGAACTAAGAGTAAGTGGAGAAAACTAAAGGACGAACTTGACCGTACAGATATAATATATTCGATCATCGATTTACCAGGGCACGGAGAGGACCCGAATAAGGTTCCTGAAAGTATTGAAGAATTTGCAGCCCAAATAAATGAAGAAATAAATAGTAATGTCATCATAATCGGCCATTCTATGGGCGGGTTAATTGGAATTGAAATAGCTGCAAGAACTGAGAATGTGAAAGGGCTAGTTTTAATTAACAGTCATTTTCAATTGCCGGTTCACCCTAAAGTGCTGGAAAAATTGTCATCTGAAGCGCTTTTTCCTGAGTCGTTTTTTAAAGCTTCCTACGGGCAGGCAGTGGATCCTGCATTATTAGAAGAAGAAAGGAAAGAGTTATATTATAATTCCAAAGCGACAATAGTGAAAGACTTTACTAATTGTGCAAATTATAAGAATGGAAAAAGCAAAGTTAGTCAGCTAAATATTCCATTGCTTGCTATTTATGGCTCAGAGGATCTTTTAATTCCGAAAACAGCAGAAGAAGAGCTTCTTGAAGTTGCAAAAAAATTAGCAATTGAAAAAATTGACGGGGCTGGTCACTATTTGATTTTAGAAAAAAGTGAAGAATTATTTTCTAGAATACTCGCTTTTTATGAAACTTTTTCATAATTACGATGAATGATAAATTAAAAATCGACAATAGCTTGATGACAATTGTCGATTTTTTGCCTTTCTAATTAATAGAAGCAGGTCAAAAATTGTTGTATACTAGTAGTTAATAATACAGCAAGTATGTAAGAAACAGAAAGGGCAATAAATATGATTACAAATTCAGCAATATACCAATTAATCGAAAAGGATGATTTTTACCACTGTTCTCAATCATTATATTCAGCCTTAGACTGGTCGAGAATTGGTGCAGAAATATTGCTCCGTTCGAAATTGGGGGAAACAGACTTAATATTTAGCCAAGCAAAATTAGTGAATAAGTTGTATGAACTTGAAACAAAGTCAATTTTTAAAGTATTACAAACCTACCACTCTGAAGAAAACACATTAAAAGACCTCTTATTTATAAATATATTTCCATCAACGATTCTACACCACGAATTCCCGACCTTTATAAAAAAGATGTCAACTGACTTTCCTGCTAAGAGACAAAATATCGTTTTTGAAATCGTAAATACAGATTATGTAGAAGATATTTCTAGTTTGAAAGGGCGAATAAATCTTTTAAAGGAACTTGGCTATCTTATTGCGATTGATGATGTCGGTAAAGGCTGGTCAACGCTGGATTTGATTATTGAATTGGAGCCCCATTATATTAAACTTGACCGCTTTTTCTCTCGAAACCTATCCAATTCAAAGCAAAAGCAACAAATGATTAAATCATTAATCAACTATGCACATAATTCGGATATAAAAGTAGTGCTTGTTGGGATCGAACAGGAGACGGACTTGTCGATTGCAAAATATTTAGGTGTGGATATTTGCCAGGGGTTCCTGTTGGACAAGCCAAAGCCTATTTCACAAAGTGTGTAATCAAGACGAAAAAAATCCTAGGGAGGAAGCATTCCCTAGGATTTTTGTAGATAGAAAATAAAAAAGGCAACAATATCTGCCGCCTCTTTTAACATGTTTGGTATGGAGACAATCGGGATCGAACCGACGACCTCTTGCATGCCATGCAATTTTAAAGGAATTAATCGTAAAAGTAGTTGTATCAACGTGTCTTAATTAACTAAAGACCACTATCCAATAAGTTATCTGACAATTTAATAGTAAACGGTCTACTAATAAATGTCAAGGTACATGATATAGAATAAATTCTATGCCCATTTTCATGACTCAACTATCATAAATCTACAACAAACTATCCTGTCAGGACTAACCATATTCCAAAATAGATATGTGTTTAAATCAATTGTATTGTATTGATTAATCGGAATAAATTAATATATCGTTGCTAGAAGTTTAGAATGGTATTTATCAGAATAGATATACAAGGATGAAAAAATGTTAATAAAAATGAAGTGTCTTAAACCATTGACACATCAACATCATACAAAAATTTGAATCATGTTAAAGTGTCTAAAATCCAATTAAATCAATACTTTAGTGGCACTTTTAGATAATGTACCCTAAAGGAAGAATGTCATACAATAGAACTTATTTATCAGAATAGAATACAAGGGGAAACATTATATGTGAAGTAATAGAAACACCCTCCAATCCATTACTACTATTGACTTTGTGACACTTTCAGTTTTTCTGTTACTATGATAAGAGAAATAACCACCAAATGAAAAACGTCAAACTTCAACGGAGAGTAAGGATAAACCAATTTCTTGAAATCTTGTTACTATGATAGAGAAAACTTTACCATTTAAAAACATGGCTCAATCCGTTGTGGCTCTAAGCGTGAAACGTTTTTCAGTTTTCTTGTTACTTATGATAGAGGAAAGTTTTTGAAGCAGACATTCGCTCAATCCCAATAGTATCAAGCACTTTCAAGGGGTAGTGTCTATTTTTATATAATTGATAGAGAAGAAAAAACATGTAACGATTTTTAAATACCAAAAAAATCAATTATATTAAGTATTTAAAATACCATGTATCTATTTTTATATTATGGAATATAATAGAAAAAGAAATAACCACCAATAGGAAATCGTAAAAACCATTGATATTATTGAGTTTATAGTACATAGAGTCTATTTTTATATAATGGAAGAAGAGTTTAAAAACGCTGAAATCATTGATATTACTAGTTTTATAGGGTATTGAGTCTATTTTTATCTTATGGAAAGAATGAAAAATAAGATGTTATAAAATAGAAAAACGTCAAATTGATTGATACACCTGCATTTTATAGGGGTACTGTCTATTTTTATATATTGAAAGAAAAACGAATTATAAAAATTAAATAATTTAAAACACATATTTTATGAACGTGTACAAATAGAACATACCCATATTGTCAAATACCTTGATAATAAAGGGAAATATCCAATTTAGATAATCGCCTTTTAGGGAAGTAACGACCAAACGAACAACATGTTCGAAATAGAACATACTAAATATCCATTAATCTCAATGTTTACATGGATTCTTGCAGTATTGGGATAATTGTCTTTTAGGGAAGTAACGGTGAGTTTCCATTTGAGTTGCAATCAAATATTCATAAAACCATTGATAAACATGGGTATATCAACGATTTTTACAAATAGGAGATAATTGTCTTTTAAGGAACTAGATAAAACTTTACCAAATAGAACATACCCATTTTCACGAATCCCTTGATATTACTGGCTTTTCTCAATGTCCGTTAATATCCTTTTAGGGAGGTAGATCAAAAAACACTCATTTTTGACCAAAATTTGCAGAAAAAAGTGCCTTGAAGTATTGATATGACAACGTTTTGAAAGTGGATAAGTGGAAAGGGATTTTCATTTAGGAAAATAGAATGGTATTTATCAGAGTGGAATAAGGTGAAAAAATGCTCAAAAATGACCAAAATTTTCACAAAAACAGGGCTTCAACCCTTGATACAATAAGGTTTTGAAAATTGCCTATTGGAAAGGGGAAAAATTAAGACCTTTTGTGGTATTTATCAGTATAGGTATAGGGTGCAAAAACATCAAAAATAAACAATGATTGTCACAAGCCATTAATAGAAAATACAGATATATCAACTGTTTAGATACTTTCAATTTGGTGTTTATAAGGTAATATGTGGACAAATCAAATGGTATTTATCAGAGTGGATATGCAAGTAAAACGAAAATAACCACCATTAGAAAAACGCTTGAATCCATTGTGCCACAAGGAGTTTAACATTTTTTAAAAAGTTAGCATATAGGAAGAAGAATCATATTTTTCATTGGTTGCCGATTTAATCGACCACGAATGAAGGATGTATTTCCTTCTACGATACGAGAATCTTTTGTGATTTTTGTTGTATCTAAAGTCATAATTTTACTAAAGATTCTTTCATTTTAAACCTCCATTTTTTAGTTTATGAGTAGTCATTATTTGGCTACTCTATTTTATTTTTTTAACTCATATTTATGAGGGAGGTGAACAACAATGGACATAACACAAATTCCATTAGATGTATGGCTATCACAGGGAATCTTTGCGGTATTATTCGTGTGGCTCTTATTTGATACACGAAAAGAAGCCAAACAACGAGAAGATAAATTATCTGCACAAATTGATAAACAAAATGAACAAATGGGAAGAATTGTTTCATCATTGGAAAGATTAGAGAATCAAATTTCAAATTTAAAAAAGGGGGAATAATAGATGGCTGAAATTACAACAAGTGCATATCAATCTATTCGTGATTATATTCAAGCAAATTGGCAATATATTGAATTACGTGATGATTTGGGAACACCGATTTTAAGATTATCGCCAAGTGATTCAAGAGTAACATGGACACATCTTGTAGGAGATCAAACTTTAAAACTACAAATTATTGTCAAAGGTAGTGATGTAGACATTACATTACCGAAAACTTTTGCTTCAAGTCATATTTTCAATGTTGCTACAGGCGGTACAAGTTTTTCAGATGAAACATTTACAGCATTTACAATGTCAAGTGTAGATGATGAGTTGACCGTTATTCATTCAATACAAGTACCACAGGTGATTTAAGAAGGGGTTGATTAAATGCCAATTCTTATTAGCACACCGCAGGAATTAAATAATGTAAGAAATAATCTTTTAAGTGATTATGAATTAACAAATGACATTGATATGTCAGGATTCGGAAACTTTACACCAATAGGAAATTCAACAAGTAAATTCAAAGGAATATTCAATGGTAAAGGATTCAAAATTAAAAATCTTACAATTAATATATCATCTCAAAATGTTGGCTTATTCGGATATTTAGAAAATGCAACAATTTCTAATGTAGCAATTGAAAATGCTAATGTGACAAGTAACATGCAAAACTATGTTGGAATCCTTGCAGGATATACATTAGGAACAACAACGATTTCAAATTGTTACACCACAGGTGGTACAGTTAATGGTCAATATGGTGTAGGCGGTCTTGTTGGATATTTTGGTGGTACAATTGAAAACTGTTTTTCAAATGCTATTGTAACGGGAAAAGGTCGTGTCGGTGGATTAGTTGGTAATGTTATTAATCCAACCTCATACATAAAAAAATCATACTCAACAGGATTAGTTACAGTTACACCAGACCCAAATTTGTTTAATGGCGGTCTAATTGGCTCAAACGATTATCTTGCAAACGTAACTGATTCTTATTGGGATATTAATACAAGCGGTCAAACTATATCGGCTGGGGGAACAGGATTAACAACAAGTGAAATGAAAACTCAATCATCATATGTAAATTGGGATTTTGTGAATGTATGGGGAATGAATAATGATTATCCATATTTACAAGTGTTTGGAGTACCTACTGCCCCACCTAAGATTGAAACAATTACAGTTAATTCTTATAGTAATAACTTTTTCGGAAATTTAGGAAAAACTATTAAATCAACTATTAATACTAATTCACTTTTGCATGCCATTCAGAGTGATTCTAAGCGTCATATAGCAACGATTAGGAATATAGACACTTATCTATTATCAATTAATTCAAACGCTATACAGAGCCATAGAAGTGTTAGAAGTAGCACTGAAACAGTTGCAACATTTATGAATCCAATTTCTGCAAGTGTAGAACGTAAGACAAAGACGTTTAAAAATTTAATGTCGTTTGTATCGCCTATTTCGGGCGGTGTAGACGTACTTTATCCATTAGATATAAGAATGTATAAAGCAATTGTAAACGTCATAGAAAACAATTCTAGTGCTTATACAATGGATAATATGTCCACTACTAATTACATAGTAAATCCTTCATTCTCGGAGGTGATTGAATAATGTTACAAGGTGATACAGTAAGATTAAAAGTAAACTTTAAGGATTTTAATGGTCAATCAGTTAATCCTACTAATGTAAAACTTACTATCTACGACACTAACAAAACTCAAATTGAACAGTTTATTTTAGATGACACGTACAAATTAGATGTAGGTGTATTTTTTTATGATTATGTACCTGCCAATGAATTGAACGAATTTATATTCGAGTTTGTTGGCATGGTTAATAATAAACCGATTCTATCCAGAGATTCGGTAACAATTCATTTTAATTAATCTAGGAGGTTGAAAGAATGTCAGATGTAACATTCACACAGGAGCAAGTTAATGAACAAATTGCACAAGCCAAAGGACAATGGGAAACAGAATTTCTGAATCCTATCAAGACAGAATTGGAAGATGTGAAAACTAAACTTCCAAAGGATTTAACAGATGAGGAAAAAGCAATTCAAACTAAGCAACAAGAATTATTTGTCAAGGAAGTAAACTTGACACTTAAAGAAAATGGTCTTGAAAAGTTTGCAAGTGTTGTAAAAGTTTCTAATGAAGATGAATTGAAAGAGGTTGTAAAGGCACTAGGAACAATTGTAAATGACATTAAAGTTTCAACAGGTTATGTTCCAGACAATCACAAAAATCAAGATCAATATTCAAAGTTTGAAACAGAAAAAAATACAGTTGGAATGATTGGCTCTAAACTAGCCAATTTATTTAAATAATTAAAAATAACTTATAAAGGGGAAATGTTAAATGTTTAAATCAAGTAATTTTACAAATGCGGAACAAATTTCATTAGCGAAGGAAATTGCAATTATTGGAGTACAGGCAACACCACTTACATCTTTATTAATGTCTAAAGGTAACATTGAAAAGGCATTATCTACTGTTTACACTTGGAGAGAAAAAGTTCTCGACCAAACTGATGATATTAGTGCGGTTGAAGGTGAAGATACTACTGTATTCTTTGAATCTGCACGTGCAGAATTATCTAATATCCTTGAAATTTTCAAAAAGGGTGCTTCAATCACTGGTACTGCGGTTGCAATGAAATCTAGTCAATTAGCAGAAGAAGTAAATGACCGTTTACTAGAGTTGAAAATTAATATTGAAAAGAAATTAATTAACGGTATCAAGGCAGATGGAAGTGTAACTCCATTCAAACGTCAATTAAGTGGATTAATCGAATTTGCAGATTCTTCTAATGCTTTAACGGTTACAGGCGGTGCTATGACTGAACAAGGCATTAAAGATGTAATGCGTAACCTATGGAATCAAGATTTAGCGGAAGGTACATATTATGCACTTGTAAATGCGGATATCAAAGAAGATGTTGACGCTATCTATAAAGATCGTTACAACTACAATCACGTTACAACTAACTTCGGTTTACTTGTTGATTCTGTATCAACTAACTATGGAACAGTAAACTTCATTTTAAGTAAAAATGTTCCAGTTGATAAAATGGTAGTATTCAATGATTCTTATGTTGACCTTGCATATTTAAGAGAACCGCACTTTGAACCACTTGCAAAAACAGGTGATTCTGTAAAAGGTCATGTCATTGCTGAAACTACTCTTAAAGTTGGTAGCAAAAAGGCGGTTGCGGTTGTTACAGTTGGTATTTAATTAAATACATAATTGAGGGTGTCAAATTATTTGACATCCTCTTTTTAATTTAATCTAGGAGAAAACGAGGATGGATATAAGGGATGAATACTTAATCAAAAGACGAAAAAAGAAAATTTCTCAATCAGAAATTGCAAAAGTTACCGGTGTGACACAATCAATGATAAGCAGATTTGAAACAGGTGATTGTTCCATGTCAAATGAAAAAATAAAGAGATATAGAGATTATATAGATTCTAATAATTAATCAAAAGTGGAGGTGAATAAATGAAAGAACAAAGAAATTCGTCATGACCACTTCCTTTTATTTTTGTGACCGTTAATGAAAATTAGGAATCATTAACAAATATGGTCTGAGGATAAAAGGAGGATGACATTCGGCAAAATTGTCGAGTGTCGGTTATAGACGACAAATATTGTTGTCAGAGGATTTTTACAGATACATAAAAGGCAAGTGGGAGAGTTTCACTCTTTCATTAACGTATGAAACAAAATTTAAAAGAAAGATTACCACAATGGTATAAGGAAATTACGAATGAACATAAATTGATACTTACAAATGATTTAGACAGTTATTTTAGTTGTTTAATATTACGAAAATTATTTGGTTGTGATATTGCTATGTTCTATGATTTTAATTCAATCTATTTCAATGAGAAAATCAATTCAGATAAATTAATTGGGGTTGATCTAGCCATTGAAGATGAACGAATTAAAACATTTTGCAATCACGTTACAAGAATACATAAAGATGATAAAGTAAATCCTTTGTCAATCAACATAAATAATATTAACGGAATACATAGAGATAATTATTTTACTAAATATGCTGGCTCAACATTACTAATGATATTGTCATTGTTCAATAATGGGGATACATTTAAAAATCTAACACAGGAACAAATGAAAATATTGATGGGTGTGGATTCTTATTTTCTCGGTTACTATCTCAATCCAAAGTATGAAGCATATGATTCATTCAGACATTATCAGAAAGAATTAGAACTTGAATTGTTTAATGATGTGCTACAGAGCCACACACAATACGAATTATCACAATTTCAAAGAGATAAATCAATTGTTGGTAAAATTGAAACATGGGATTTGTTCACAGAGTATCCTTTGAAAACTACATTGGATTTAGAATATCTCAAAGAACAATTTCCAACATTGGAATGGGGTTATTTAGACAGTTTAATCTTTACAAAGAAATTAGATTTAAACTCCAAAAAGAATACAGGATATATCAACAGTAAAGCGGACTTATCAAGTCGGCTTTTTTCTTTTGCACTTACAAGAAAAAATGAAATGAAATATACAACAATTTGAGGGGTGTCCAATCATGGACATTCCTTTATTTCTAGGAGGAACGAACATGAAAAATTACTTTTTTTGCTACAACAAGAAATTATCAGATTTTTTAACTACAAAAGGGATTCAATTTATCACAGTGGCGAAAGAGCCAAAGTCGGGTAAACTCTTTTCACTTTACTTTATAGACACAAAGTTACAACAAGCCATAGAAGAATATAAGCAATCAAAATAATCGAATTACCCATAAATATTCTATTAAATAATCGGAGGTAATACCATGAAATTTGAAGAAATCAAAAAACTATTAGATGTTAATGTAGATTATGAAAATAACGTATACATTCCAAATGAAATATTTGAGGATTTTAAAACGATTAAGAAACAAAATGCTAAACAGGAATCTCAAAGTAATTATATTGCTTTTGCCTATTCCTATTACTATTTAATTATGTGGCTCTACAAATACACAAAGTTTAATATGGGTAAATGTATTGACCAAAAAATTATAAAAAAAATACTGGGATACAATGCAGAATATCGAGAATCAAACTTTATCATCAAGAAAAATGGTTTATTAGATCAAATGAAATACACTGAAACAGTTACAGATTATCCAATCGGATTGAATAAGGATATTTATGGTGAAGTAGAAGGTTATGAAATGTTGAGTGATTTAAAAATTAATAAAGATGATAAAGAAATAGGTCATGATACTAAAATGCTACTTGAACATTACTATGAATTAAATGGAAAGAATTATTCAGTTAAAATGCCTGTTCATGGATTCTATCGTTATCCTAATGATGAACAAATGCAACAAGATTATGATAATGGGGATGAAGATGGAGTATTTTCAGATATATCCAATACACACAATATTACTTTTGAAACTTTTATGTATTGTATGGATAATGATTCAATAGGAACAATAGGATTTTATCTATATTCTTATTTAAAGAGAATGAATGATTTACACAAAGATGGATATGATATATCACTTGAAGATATGGAAGCCGAGACAGGGATTAAAGCAAGAACATTAGATAAATATTTAGATATTTTGAAAAAATACAATATGATAAATTGTATTCACAATCAAGAATATTTCTGTTTGGCTCTATCTGAAAAGGATAGAATGGCAAATACATATCGAGTATATGATTATGATTTATTTAATGATAAGCCAGTAGCATATGAGAAGATTAAAATAATGAAAGTGTCTGAATATAAGAAAGTAAAAGAAGAAGAAAAGAAAAATGTATGGGGCAACATTGAGAGAGTAGATATATCACTTGAAGATTTACCATACTAATTACCATATATACCCATTTATTAATAAAAATTTTAACAACTGTAGGTAATTGCGGTACATATAATATACAGTGATAACGTATAGATTATAATGTTCAAATTGTTACTATTATTACTTTAATTATAATTTACATTTAACCTTTACATTTTCAATATTTACCAATCAAATTCTATATACCGCAAAAACCTACATTCGTTAAAAAATTAATCAAGTAGGTAATAAATGGTAATTTTCTATGAGGGTTGTTTATAGCAACTCTCTTTTTTATTTCTATCAAATAATCTAGGAGGAATCAGTTATGAACATATTCAAATTATTAAAAATCGAAAAACAGGTAAAAGGTGTAAGGGAATGTCTTGATGAACAAAAAGTTATTCTTGATGACATGAATGATAATATTCGTGACCTAAATAAATGTTTTGATGATATGCAACAGAATTTAAAAGACATGCAGGACAATATCAGAGAAATGCAAGAAATAAACAAAGAAATTAGAGAAACAAACAAGGAAATTAAAGATATATGTTATGAAACATTAAATGTTATTGATAGAGCCAACGTGTTTTCAATCAATGTCTATGACGCTAAATCTTAATAATTTCGCCAATATCTTTGTCAGTCATGGAAGTAATTACATAACGACAAAAGCCTAATCCCATC
>NZ_JARSMD010000016.1:0-253110 GCF_035811335.1 Schinkia azotoformans | reverse complement strand
TAAGTGCTGAAAGCATCTAAGCATGAAGCCCCCCTCAAGATGAGATTTCCCATTCGTAAGAAGTAAGATCCCTCAGAGACGATGAGGTAGATAGGTCTGAGGTGGAAGCGTAGCGATACGTGGAGCTGACAGATACTAATCGATCGAGGACTTAACCAAAAACGAAAAGTGGAGCAAGCTTGCTCAAGCCGCTAGGCTGTTGGAGCACTCGACGAGAAGTCGCTTTTTGACTTCGATGGAGGGTGTGAAACAGACGTACGGCTTAGCTTGCGGAACTAGACAATAGAAAAGCGGAAGCGACCGTTTAGCGACGTATAAACTGGAGCGCGTCGACTGAGATAAAGGAAACACGACGAACAAAGTGAGTCGATGTTGACTTATCGTAGGGAGATGAGTGAAGTTTACTAGTCGCTGGGAGCTGTAGCTGGACATAGTGAATATGAATGCAGATTATCTAGTTTTGAAGGAACAACCTTCAAAAAAACATAGGATGTTCTGCTAAAAACTGTCACGTCCTGTGACAAACGCAGAACGACATACATCCTGTATGCCTGGTGACGATAGCGAAGAGGTCACACCCGTTCCCATTCCGAACACGGAAGTTAAGCTCTTCAGCGCCGATGGTAGTTGGGGGCTGTCCCCCCGTGAGAGTAGGACGTTGCCAAGCATATACATTATTTATTTACTATCGCGGGGTGGAGCAACGAGCAAAGCATCAGTGAATTTGCTTCGAGTTGTCCCGACGCATTCACTTCCAAGAATAAGCTTGCAGAGGAAGGGACAGTCGTTTCTAAGTAAACTTTGAAGGAAGTACAATATTATATAATTTTTACTATCGCGGGGTGGAGCAGTCTGGTAGCTCGTCGGGCTCATAACCCGAAGGTCGCAGGTTCAAATCCTGTCCCCGCAACCAAATGGTCCCGTGGTGTAGCGGTTAACATGCCTGCCTGTCACGCAGGAGATCGCCGGTTCGATCCCGGTCGGGACCGCCATTTTAACCAAATATATTTTATGGCCCGTTGGTCAAGCGGTTAAGACACCGCCCTTTCACGGCGGTAACACGGGTTCGAATCCCGTACGGGTCATCTAAAAAAAGACTAACAGAATGTTAGTCTTTTTTTGTAGTTCGGATATTACTTGCCCTACCAAATCATAACATCTATAGCACCAAAAGACAGATAGGCAGTTACAATTACTGCATTAACCGGAACAATAGCATTTTCATGAATTTGCTGGGGCTCCATATTAAGTTCTACACCACGATTGGACATATTAACTAAAAAGATTCCATTATGTAGATTTAAAAATTCACTGACAGAAGCCTTGGCGAGCTCGTCTATTTCATCGATCGTTTCTTCAGCGTAAATGGAAGCGAATTTAATAAAGGTTTCTTCATCGCAGCCCATTCCTGTTGAAAGTGTTTGCTCACCAGCTCCAGTTCCCTTAATTAATTGGGTAACCATCCAATTGGCTTTATATTGATCATTTACCTTTTTGGCTTCTAGACGTACTTGGTCATCAATAAAGCGAATCAAATTTTTTGCAAAAAGAGATAAGTAATTCGCATATAACTTCTTATTAGAAATATCTTCTAAACCAACGATAGTTTCGACTAATGTGTCAATATCTCCAGCTTTAATAGCATCAAATTGCTCATCTGATAAACTATGTTCTTTTTTATAATTACTTAACGCCGTTGAAAATTGATCAATATTCAAAATCCCGAGATCAACTAGGGCTTGTCCTAGTATTAAATGATTTTGTTTTTGACCTGAAAGCAATTGATCAAGCTGTTCTTCAGTAAGAAAACCGAGCTCGATCGCGATCTCGCCGAATCTTTTATCAATCTGCTTCTGCTTTTCATGAACTTCTTCCACTTGAAACGGTGTCATATAGCCAGCATTAACGGATAAGACGCCCAATTTAACATGTGTTTCAGCCTGCAGCTCTAACGCTTCTTTTAACTGTTCCGTATTGATTAATCCTTTGTTCAATAAATAATGCCCAAAATATTGACTAAACATAGTAAATTTCCCCCGCTACTCTTTAATTATTTTTTCGATAATATTTGCAACAGCTTCCAATGTTACTGGTTTTTGAATAAAATCATAGGCACCTAGTTCAATTGCTTTTCGTAAATGTGATTGTGTACCTGCGGAAGAAGCCATGACCACTTTAATATCTGAGTTATATTCTTTTATTTCTTTAAGAGCTTCAATTCCATCTTTATCAGGCATGATAATATCTAAAAATACAACGTCTGGCTGTTCCTGCTTTACAAGTTCAATTGCTATTTTTCCGTTTTCTGCTTCAAAAATATTTTTGCAATTGCATTTTTCAAGAATGCTTCTAAGCTTTTTACGAATTAATACTGAATCATCAACTAATAAGAATTTTAAATTGACTTCCATTATGGGAGCACTCCTTACATAAGATATTATTCCACAATGTTAAATTTCGTTAGAAAGTGTAAAAATCCTGCATAAAATGACGACATGTGGAAAATATTCCGAGATTTGCCACAATCTTTAAAAAAAGTGTTTATTGTCTCGTTTTTACTATTTTGCTATAATTGAAATTGGTTGTAAGGCATATCCTCATGTAGGGTACATAATTTATTGAGAAGACATCATTTGTCTTCTCATTTTTTTTGCCCAAAATTCATTTTGGAAATATAACAAATTTTCGACATTTTTGTATTGTTTACAAATTTTTAACAGATCAATAAAGGATTTTCATGTATACTTCTTGAATATAGGTTTTTATATAGAAGTTATCACCTAGAACGTGTTAGTAAGGAGAGGTATTTCAATGGTAATTTCCCATCCGACAGAGTATGATGCCTATTTATTTCATCTTGGCCAGCTTTTTCAAAGCTATAAAACGTTTGGGGCGCATATTGGAAAAGAAAAAGGTGTTTTAGGAGTTCGGTTTACGGTTTGGGCTCCGCATGCTGAAAAGATTAGTGTAATTGGCGATTTTAATAATTGGATTGGGGACCATTATCATTTAGAAAAAATGAACGAAGAAGGTATCTGGACTAACTTTTTTCCAAAAGTTTCTGAAGGAGCCTTATACAAATATGAAATCACCACTGCAGATGGCCGGATCTTAAGAAAGAGTGACCCCTTCGCCTTTTATTCAGAAAAACGTCCACATACAGCTTCGATTATTTACAATCTTTCAAACTATGAGTGGAATGATAATACGTGGTTCCATCATAAAAAACAGCATTTATCCTACAATGAACCAATGTTTATTTACGAGGTTCATTTGGGAACATGGAAAACAAAGGAGAATGGGGAGTTTTTATCATATCGTGAACTTGCTGATGAATTGATTCCATATGTTGTCGAAGCTGGTTATACCCATATAGAATTATTGCCGCTAGTGGAACATCCATTTGATCGTTCATGGGGGTACCAAGGGACAGGTTATTATTCAGTAACGAGTCGATACGGGAGTCCACATGAGTTTATGGAGTTCGTCGATAAATGCCATCAGCATGGGATTGGAGTTATATTGGATTGGGTGCCAGGTCATTTCTGTAAAGATGCTCACGGCCTTTATTTGTTTGATGGGGAACCGACGTTTGAGTATGCTAATCCTTTTGTGATGCAAAATGACGTTTGGGGAACAGCCAACTTCGATTTAGGCAAAACAGAAGTCCAAAGCTTCTTGATTTCAAATGCCATATTCTGGATGGATGTCTATCATATTGATGGGCTTCGCGTGGATGCTGTGGCCAATATGCTGTATTGGGACATGAATGGCGATGGTACGATTCAGGAAAATCAATATGCCGTTCAGTTTCTAAGAGCCCTTAATGAGCAGGTCTTTAAATACAACCCCACCGCTTTGATGATTGCTGAAGATTCTACAGAATGGCCATTAGTGACGGCTCCGACGACAACTGGTGGATTAGGATTTAATTATAAATGGAATATGGGCTGGATGAATGATGTATTGGAATACATGGAACTTAATCCAGTCTATCGAAAATACCATCATAATTTACTGACCTTTTCCCTTTTATATGCGTATACAGAAAACTTTGTCCTTCCGTTTTCACATGATGAAGTCGTTCATGGGAAAAAGTCTTTACTGAATAAAATGCCGGGAGATTATTGGCAAAAATTTGCGCAGCTTCGTTTATTATATGGTTATTTAATGGCGCATCCGGGGAAGAAATTAGTTTTCATGGGTGGGGAGCTTGGTCAATTTGAAGAGTGGAAAGACTTGGAACAGATTGATTGGTTTCTATTAAATTATGACATGCATAATAAAATCCATGCATATACTAAAAAGCTGTTAAAATTTTATAAAGAAGAAAGATCCCTTTGGGAGCTTGACTTAAGCTGGGATGGATTTCAGTGGATTGACCCGGATAATAAAGAACAAAGTATTTTATCTTTTATGAGAAAATCCAAAAATAAGAACGATTTTTTAATTATTGTTTGTAATTTTACCCCTGTTGTTTATCAGGATTTCAAGGTTGGTGTACCATTGCATGCTTCGTACGTTGAAGTGTTTTCCAGCGACGAAACGGAATTTGGCGGTACAGGACAAGTAAATACCGGGGAGCTTATAAGCAAAAAGAGAAATTGGCATGGGCAACCGTATTATATTTCAATAAAAATACCGCCGTTTGGTATTTCAATCTTGCGTCCTACGAAAAAGATACGTCGAATTTATCAGCTTGGTAAAAGTAAATTTCAAAATAAATTCACCTCATTAACGAAAGGGAGAAGAGTAAATGCGTCGAAAAAAATGTATTGCAATGCTTCTGGCTGGAGGGCAAGGAAGCCGCTTAAGTTTACTAACTAGAAATCTTGCAAAACCAGCTGTGCCATTTGGCGGTAAATATCGGATCATTGACTTTCCTTTAAGTAATTGTACAAACTCATGTATCTATACAGTAGGTGTTTTAACGCAATATAAGCCGCTTGTATTGAATTCATACATAGGGATTGGCAGTGCTTGGGACTTGGATAGAAGAGATGGTGGTGTAACAGTATTGCCACCTTATATGGAACAGGATGGCGGTCGGTGGTACCGTGGAACAGCTAATGCAATCTTTCAAAATATGAATTTTATCGAGCACTACGATCCTGAACATGTGTTGATTTTATCGGGTGACCATATTTACAAGATGGATTATTCTAAAATGCTTGATTACCATATTAAAAGAGGTGCGGATGCAACGATCTCTGTTATCGAAGTACCGTGGGATGAAGCAAGTCGTTTTGGAATTATGAATACGAACGAGGATTTAGAAATCACTGAATTTGAAGAGAAGCCGGACCATCCCAAAAACAATTTGGCTTCGATGGGAATCTATATTTTTAAATGGGCAACATTACGAACTTATTTAGAAATGGATGATCGTAATTCAGACTCGAGCCATGACTTTGGGAAGGATATCATTCCTCTAATGCTGGAAGAAGGGCTTAAGCTAAATGCCTATCCTTTCAAAGGATATTGGAAGGACGTTGGAACAGTAAAAAGCCTATGGGAAGCTAATATGGATTTACTGGAAGATCAGCCGGAGCTTGATTTAAATGATTATAACTGGAGGATTTATTCCGTTAATCCAAATCAACCCCCACAATATATTGCGCCAACAGCAACCGTTCATCAGTCATTAGTTAATGAAGGCTGCATGGTAAATGGTACAGTGGAGCACTCTGTTTTATTCCCGGGAGTACATATTGGCAAGGGTACAATCGTGAAGGATTCCGTAGTTATGCCAGGTGCGAGAATTGGGGCTAACTGCCGGATTGAAAATGCCATTATTGCCAGCGATATGATGATTGAGAATGACCGTATTATTTTACCTGAGAAGAAAGGCCAGGTTGTATTAGTAGCAGAAGAGAAAATTAGCTGTTAGAGGTGAAATACAATGAGTAATGAAATGTTAGGGTTAATAGATGCAACAACAAGCTTCGGCGATTTAAAAGAATTAACGATGATGCGCTCATCAGCAGCGGTTCCCTTTGGGGGACGTTATCGCCTTATAGATTTCGCTTTATCAAATATGGTAAACTCAGGAATACAAAGTGTTGCGATTTTTCCGAAATATCATTATCGTTCCTTAATGGACCATCTTGGTTCAGGTAAGGATTGGGATTTAAATAGAAAAAAAGATGGACTCTTTTTCTTCCCACCACCGTTCAACTCGCAAAATGACCATTTAGCATCTGTATTGCACTATATTAAATATCATAAGGATTATTTATATCGTAGTACACAGGAGTATGCTGTAATAGCTGGAAGTAATACGATTTGTAATCTTGATTTTAATGATGTTTTAAACCGTCATATTGAAACTGGAGCTGACATTACCGAGGTTTGCAAAAATGGTGAGCCCCTTGATATGTATATTCTTAAAAAGACGTTGCTCTTAGATATACTTGATGCACATCATGATGAGTCACGCTACAGTCGTTATGGTCTTTGTGATGTGATTGAAAAATTCCCACAAAAACTAACCTGTCACAGTTATGAATATGATGGGTATGCCGTAACCATTAATTCTATAACAGATTATTACCGATATAGTCTTGAGTTATTACAGCCGGAAATTATGGAGCATTTATTTTCACCAAAACGACCAATTTATACAAAGGTTAAGGATGAACCACCAACAAGATATAGCAAGAATGCGATTGTAAAGAATGCGCAAATAGCGAACGGCTGTATCATCGAGGGACATATTGAAAATAGTATTATTTTTCGTGGTGTAAAAGTTGGAAAAGATGCTGTCATTAAGAACAGCATCATTATGCAAAAGAGCCAAATTGGGGAAGGTGCGGTACTTGAAGGTGTCATACTTGATAAAGATGTTACGATTAATGACCAGGTAAAAATGTATGGGACTGCGGAGGCACCTGTTGTTATTCAAAAGGGTAGTGTACAAGGAGCGCTGATGAATTCGTGAATATATTGTTTGTAGTTTCTGAATGCGTACCATTCATTAAATCCGGTGGTCTAGCCGATGTTGCTGGAGCCCTGCCAAAGGAATTAAAGAAGCTTGGCAGTGAAGTGCGGGTTATCATGCCAAAATATGGTGCCATTGGACAGCAGTTTAAAGATAAAATGGAGAAAATGGTTGAAATTAATGTGCAATTAAGCTGGAGAAACCAATATTGTGGAATCGAAAAGCTAGAGTATGAGGGAATAGTATATTATTTCATAGATAATGAGTACTATTTTAAGCGGGATACAATGTATGGTCATTATGATGATGGAGAACGGTTCTCTTATTTCTGCCGGGCTGTTTTAGAGGCGATTCCACACTTGGATTTTAATCCGGAAATCCTGCATTGCCATGATTGGCATACAGGAATGGTACCGTTTTTACTTAACGCGCAGTATCGGGACTTAAAGGAATATGCTGATATTCGTACAATATTCACGATCCATAATCTGCAATTCCAAGGAATTTTTCCGAGAGAAATTCTAGGTGATTTATTAAATCTGGATGATTCTTATTTTGATGAGCAGCTGGAATTCTATGGCTGTGTAAATTTCATGAAGGCGGCGATTGTCTCTTCCGATTTAATAACAACAGTCAGCCCAACCTATATGAATGAAATCCAAATGCCTTATTACGGGGAGAGGCTGGATGGGCTGTTGCGTTCAAGGCATACGGCATTAAAAGGGATTTTAAATGGAATCGATGCTGATATTTATAATCCTGGTAAAGACCCTTCTATCATACAAAACTATGATCAAAATTCTCCGGAAAATAAAATAAAAAATAAGCTTCATCTTCAAAAAATGTTTGGATTAGAAGAGAATGCCAATATTCCATTAATCTCCATCATTTCGAGATTAACAAGCCAAAAAGGATTAGACCTTGTTAAACTGGTATTTGATGAGGTCATAGCCCATGATATCCAGTTTATTGTACTAGGAACCGGTGATACCGAATTTGAAGATTATTTTCGGACAATGGAAAGCTTGAACAGAAAAAAGGTTCGGGCATATATTGGTTTTAATGAGGAACTTGCCCATCAAATTTACGCTGGTTCAGACTTATTTTTAATGCCGTCTAAATTTGAACCATGTGGGCTCGGGCAATTAATTGCTTTGCGCTATGGAACGATTCCGATTGTTCGTGAAACGGGTGGTCTTAATGATACAGTAACCTCCTATAATGAAAAGACGCAAACTGGAAATGGCTTTACTTTTAAAAATTACAATGCCCATGACATGCTTTATACTATCCAACGTGCTCTTCATTTTTATAATCAAAAGCATGTATGGGAAAAACTCGTAAAAACGGCAATGGCGCAGGATTATAGCTGGTCTCAATCAGCCCAAAAGTATAACGGAATGTATAAGGTCCTAGCCGAGGGGCAATATTGATTGAACATATCTATAATCTGAAATTTGCAAGTTGAGGGGGAGCTTATTAATGTTCTCGACGAAAGATGCTTTTAAGCAACAATTCCTTGAAAAATATGAAATTATGTATGGTAAAAGTTTTGAGGAGTCCACTCTGCCTGAACTATATAATACATTGGGACAAATGGTTCGTGAATATGTAAGTCATGCTTGGATTGAGACGAATGAAAGAAATCGCGCGAATCATAAAAAGCAAACCTACTATTTCTCAATTGAATTTCTATTAGGAAGATTATTGGGCAGCAATTTATTAAACCTAGGGGTTCAGGATGTAGTAGAAGCAGGCTTAAAAGAACTTGGTGTTGATTTAAGAGAAGTAGAAGAACAGGAAGTAGATGCCGGTCTTGGAAATGGAGGCTTAGGCCGTCTTGCTGCCTGTTTCTTAGATTCATTAGCATCCCTTTCCTTACCAGGGCATGGTGTAGGCATCCGCTATAAGCATGGGTTATTTGACCAAAGAATTATTGACGGCTATCAGGTTGAATTGCCAGAGCAATGGTTAAGAAACGGAAACGTTTGGGAAATTAGAAAAGCGAGTCAGTCAATCGAAGTTAAATTTGGTGGAGATATTCAGGTTTCCTACGGAAATGGACCGTTAATGTTTCACCATATCAACGCGGAGACCGTTACAGCCGTACCGTATGATATGCCTGTGATTGGCTATGAAAATAAAACGATCAATACTTTAAGGCTATGGAGTGCGGAGCCTTCCCAGTTTCGACCTGACAAAGGGGATGTCATGAAATATAAACGGGAAACAGAAGCGATATCTGAATTCCTTTATCCGGATGACTCCCATATTGAAGGGAAAATTTTGCGGTTAAAGCAGCAATATTTTCTTGTTTCAGCTGGGTTAAAAAGTATTGTTAGGACCTATTTGAAAAATAATGATCATCTAAGCGATTTTCATAATAAGGTAGCGATTCATATTAATGATACACATCCAGTATTAGCGATTCCGGAATTGATGCGAATATTAATGGATGAACATGGAATGGGTTGGGAAGAAGCATGGCATATTACGACCAATACCATTTCCTATACGAACCATACGACGTTATCGGAGGCCCTTGAGAAGTGGCCAATCTCCATCTTTAAACCGCTTCTCCCTCGAATTTATATGATTGTCGAGGAAATTAACGAGCGTTATTGTAGGGGATTATGGGATAAGTATACTGGGGATTGGAAAAGGATCGAAGAGATGGCGATTATTGCCCATGGTGTCATCAAAATGGCGCATCTAGCTATTGTCGGCAGCCACAGTGTCAATGGGGTGGCCAAAATCCATACAGATATACTAAAAGAGCGGGAAATGAAGCTGTTTTATGACTATTATCCAACCAAGTTTAATAATAAGACAAACGGAATTACCCACCGTCGCTGGTTGATAAAAGCAAATCCTGAGCTTGCTCGGACGATTTCTGAGGCAATCGGTGATAAATGGATTGCGAAACCGGAGCACTTATCGGCACTTCTTCCGTTTGCAAATGATGCCGGCTTTAAACAAAAGGCATATGAGGTTAAATACCAGAATAAGCTTGCCTTTGCCAGACAGATTAAGCAATTAACAGGTATTGCAATTGATGAACATTCTATTTTTGATGTTCAAGTTAAAAGACTTCATGCCTATAAACGTCAGCTTTTAAATATTTTGCATATCATGTATTTGTATAATCGCTTGCAGGAGGATTCTAATTTTTCTATCACACCTCACACTTTTATATTTGGTGCAAAAGCATCTCCTGGTTATTATTATGCAAAAAAAATAATCAAATTAATAAATACACTAGCTGCAAAAATAAATGATGATCCAAAAACAAAAGATTTATTAAAAGTCATTTTTGTAGAAAATTATCGTGTTTCCCTAGCTGAAACGATTATTCCCGCTGCAGATGTTAGTGAACAAATTTCTACGGCAAGTAAGGAAGCATCCGGTACTGGAAATATGAAGTTTATGATGAACGGTGCTATTACTCTTGGAACGATGGACGGGGCCAATGTAGAAATCTTTGAAGAGGTTGGTCCGGACAATATCTTTACCTTTGGATTAACAGCAGAGCAAGTCCTTGCTTATCAAAGAAATGGTGGTTATCGGGCAATTGAATATTATCATCATGATCAAAGCCTGAATCAAGTCATCAACCAGTTAATTAATGGTTTCTTTCCTGTCCCTGCCCATGAATTTGAAACGATTTACGATTCCTTGCTCGTCCAAAATGATGAATATTTTGTTCTGAAAGACTTTGGCACCTACGTCCGTGCCCACGAAAAAGTCGGAGAAGCCTATCGAAATCGCGATCAATGGTTAGAAAAAAGTATTATCAATATTGCCAAATCGGGACGCTTCTCAAGTGATCGTACCATCCAGGAATATGCGGATGAAATTTGGGGAATTACCCGTTCGTAATTTTAATAAAAAGGATACCGATTTTAGTGTATTCGGTATTCTTTTTTCTATTCGATTTTTGAAACTTTAAGATTAATAATATGGTAGAATATAAGTGTACTGGTAAAAACTAGATTTATAGGAGGCGTTATTCATGAAAAAAAGAGTAACTTCATTGGTATTGTCAGCACTTTTAGTAGCGAGCCCACTTACTTCAGCAAGTGCAAATAATGACCAAGCCGTTACGCGTGGGGAATTTTTTAAACTTGTCGTCGATCATTTAGGGTATGATGCAGCAAATCTGAAGGTTGAACTACCAAAGGATATTTCCGCCAATTCACCATATGCTAATGCTGCAAAAGTATTAAAAGACAAAAAAATAGTAGTTGGCTTTGAAGATGGCACTTTTAAACCAAATCAAACGATTACTCCGGCAGAAGCAAGCAGCATCGTTTCTCGTTTTCTAGCAATACAAGGAGATGCAACATCTGCTTTAGCATCTACATATGGAATCACTTTTGAAAATACGAAAATCCTTACTTTAGAAAAAGCTGAGGAAATCGTTTCAAAAGCTTTAACAAGCGATAAAACGGCTTTAGAGCTTTTAGATAAAACGACGGCTGCCCAAAACGAGCAAAAGTCTTTCAAAGCTGATGCTACAATGTCCATGGAATTTAAGCTGAAGGAAGGAACACCTGAAATTCCGGGGATGACAAACGGCATGAAAATGAACAGCGATATTGTCATGAGCTTTAATCGAGAAAAGGGATTGCTTCAAACTATTACAACAAAAGTGCCAAACCCTGAAACGAATAAAGAAGTGGAGATGGTCATCGACCAATATTTTGTTCCAGAAGGCATTTTTATGAGAATGACGGATCCAAACTCGGGCGAGGACCAATGGTTGGACATGAGTGCCGCTATGCCACTATCATTTGAGGAACTTATGAATATCAATGAAGATAATATGAATATGATGAATGATTTAAATCGTAAATATTTCTTCTATAGAGATTTGGGTAAGGAACAAGTAAATGGACAAAGTCAGTACAAGCTTGGATTTAGCGGTAAAATTAACTCATTAGAAGAAATCATCGGTATGATGTCAAGCGTCTTAAAAGACCAATCCAATACTTTACTTTCTGACTTAGAAGGCATGCCTAATATTGAAATGACAATGGATGGAACGATGATGGTGGATGAAAAAACATTACTACCAACACACCAAATGATTCAATTTGAAATTAAATATGGAGCAGCAAAGGACCCTGCGCTGGAAATGCCAATTGAAAGCATTCATTATGTGATGGATATAAACTTTTCAGATTTCAATAATGTAAATGATATTGTGTTGCCGGAAGCTGCTAAAAATGCTGAAAAATTTCCAAGTTTAGAGGACATCCCAGAAGGATTCGAACAACTGCCTCAGCCTACTGAAAAACAGTAGAACCTTTGATTGAATTTTGCAAAAAGGTTCTAAAAATAGACGTAAATAACAAGACTTTTAATCTCGATCGTGTTGTAAAATATAATGTAGAATATGGAAATGGAGTGAGAGAAATGTTAACCTTTTATTCTAGAATTCTCGTAGCATATGATGGGTCTGACTTAAGTAAAAAAGCATTAGATATGGCAATGGCATTAGCAAAGCAGGATGAAAGAATCGAATTAACAGTTGTAGCTGTTTCTAATCCTCCAACTGCCACTTCAATGGGAAGTTATGGTATTTATAACCAAGAATTAATAAATGAAATAAGAGAAAATGCAGAAAAGATTCTTAGTGAAGTAAAAGAAAAAATTGCTGAACTGCCAAATAAAACAGCTGCTGTTGTCCTAGAAGGCAACCCGGGCAGATTAATTGTCGATCATGCAAACCAAACAAGCTGTGATTTGATCGTGATGGGCAGCAGAGGCTTAAGTGGAATTAAAGAAATGTTCTTAGGAAGCACAAGCCATTTTGTTGTTCAAAAAGCAAATTGTCCCGTATTTATTGTGAAGTAATGAGAAAAGCAGAAGCGTCCGTTCAGCAAAGTTTATACGTCGCTGGGCGCTGGAGCTGGACAATGAAGAGGCTGACCCTATAGCATGGGCCAGCCTCTTCCGATTTTCGATTAGTCGTTGTCCCCATCAAAAAAGTTTCCGATACCACCGAGGATGCTGCCTTCACCACGGCTTTTTCCACCAGCGCTTGGAGCTGAAGCAAAAATTCGATCTGCCAAGCGGCTAAATGGAAGCGATTGAACCCAAACCGTGCCTGGTCCTTGAACGGTCGCAAAGAATAATCCCTCTCCGCCAAAGAAAGCCGTTTTAATTTTACCAACATATTCAATGTTATAATCAATATCCCTTGTCATCGCAACTAGACAGCCAGTGTCAATTTTTAAGCGTTCACCAGGTTGCAGCTCTCTCCTATAGATCGTTCCACCGGCATGGAGGAAAGCAAGGCCATCGCCTTCAAGCTTCTGCATAATAAAGCCTTCACCACCGAAAAAGCCGGCACCTAGCCTGCGTTGAAATTCAATTCCAACTGAAACCCCTTTAGCAGCACATAAAAACGCATCCTTTTGACAAATCACTTTACCACCAAGTTCACTCAAATCCATTGGAATAATCTTTCCAGGATAGGGAGCAGCAAAAGAAACATGCTTAATGGCAGAACTTTGGTTTGTAAATACAGTCATAAATAAGCTTTCACCTGTCAGAATACGTTTACCTGCACCTAGTAATTTTCCGAATAATCCTTTGTCTGAAGAAGCTCCATCGCCAAAAATGGTTTCCATTTCGATGCCATCCTCTTGCATCATCATCGCCCCGGCTTCAGCAACTGTGCTTTCACCCGGATCTAGTTCGATTTCAACAAATTGCATATCATCGCCATAAAGTTTATATTCGATTTCATGTGAATTCATGCGAAACTCCTCCTTTGATATGTATCAACCTCATTATAACATGTGGCCCATACAAATTTTCCCATGCAATTAAAAATATTCTTTAGAAAAAGGACTGTTTCCCCACTACAGGAACAGTCCTTTTTCAGTATTAATATTTATTCATCATTATCAAAAGACTCCAATTCAGCCCCACCAAGATTACCAGTAACCGCCATAACATCCTCTGAATCAAGACGATCTTCATATAATTCATGGATTACATTAGGGAAAACCTGAATATTATTACCTGAAATATCAGTGGCAACAAAGCTTTCAATGTCCTCCACAAAACCAACATTTTCATCCGAATCCATATACATGTCATTATAATCTAACATACTTGGATCAAGAAAGTCGGAGGGTGTATCAGAACTTCCGTATCTCCCAACATCTTGCCAGGAATCCTCGGCATCGTAAAAGGTTGCATCTTTTCCATCATTTACAAACTTTTCATAGGGTGGGCTTAATATATCTTCTTCCACTGGACGGTCATGCGATACCTCGTTGTCTGGGGTATGTTCAATACAGTGGGTAGCGGTAGGCAATGCCTTTAGCCGATCAACAGGTATGTCCTTCCCACATTCCTCACATTTTCCGTACGTTCCCTTGTCGATATTGGCGAGCGCATGGTTTATATCTTTAATTTCTTTTTCCGTGTGTTCTACTAGGGCAATGTCCTTTCCACGTTCGAAAAGCTCGGTTCCATGATCTCCAGGATGGTTATCATAATTCGATAGTTCGCCGATGGAGTCATGCACCCCGGCACGCTCTGTATCGTAATAATCGGTTGCTTCCAACCCTTCTAATTTTTCTTTTTTCCGTTTAAGTAATTCAGCTTTTAGAGATGAAAGTTCATTAGGAGTAAGCATGGAAAAACGCTCCTTTTGACCAAATTTTCTGCCTCAAAATTAGTATGAACAAAAAAGGCCAAATCATCCCCGCAAAAAAAGCACATGATACAAAGATCATGTGCTTAAACCCAATAACTTAGTAATAATCCGGCTGCGACAAGGAAGCCAAATATTGTATTCGTTTGAGCTGTAGCTTTCATTGCCGGCATCATCTGGATTGGAAGAGTCTTTCCTTTAAAACCTTGTACGGCTTTCATTGCCTTTGGCAGGCTTCCGAATACGATTAATAACCATGGAGAAACAATCCCCATAGCCATTAGTATAATGATCCAAGCATAGGAAACTGTAAACATTCCAGCAAGAAGCTTAATAGCATTTTCTCTACCAAGAAGAATCGCAAGTGTTCGGCGTCCGCTTTCTTTATCTCCATCAAGATCACGAATATTATTAGATAGCATGATCGCACCAATTAAAATAGAAATTGGAATTGAGATTAAAAAACTTTCTAATGAAATCGAATCTGTCTGGATAAAATATGAAATGAGGATAATCACAACCCCCATAAAGAAGCCGGAAACAATTTCTCCAAAAGGAGAATAAGCAATTGGATAAGGACCACCGGTATAAAAATAAGCTGTAAACATACAAACTATACCGATTGCCGCAATCCACCAACTGGAACTTGCGCAAATATATACACCAAGAAGAATCGCTATTGCAAAAAAGCTTAATGCAACATTTAAAATTGTCTTTGGTGCAATCCCATCGCGGACGATACCGCCACCAATTCCGATCGATTCTTCCGTATCCAAACCACGTTTGTAATCATAATATTCATTAAATAAATTAGTGGCTGCCTGAATAAGAATACTTGCTAAGAGCATAGCCAAAAACAACAATATATTTGCATGGCCGTCTAGTAGTGCCAAGGCGCTGCCGATAGATACCGGCACAAAAGCAGCCGTTAACGTGTGGGGCCTTAATTGGCGATACCAAATTTTCCACATACTCTTATTTTTATTAATACCCAGTTGCTGTTCTGGAATTTTTATTTCCATCTTTAAGTTGTCCCCCTTTCGATTCCCCAAACGACAAACTTAAAACAACTTTTATTTATTGTGTAAAATACATCAAAATTCTACACTTTCATTATTTGTCATACTTATTTAGTTTAGGAAAAACACCCCTTTGTGTCAATGGTTTTCAGCGAATATGCACAAATTGACAAGGACATACTATTTTAAATTGAATTACGAATTTCTACAAGTTTTGCACCTATTAATAGGTAAAACATTTGAAGTATGATAAAATAAGTTGACGTACGGTTTTGTAAGGGGGAGAAGTAGTGGTAACGATTCAACAAAGTACAATACACAAAAAAATCGCTTATGGAGTTGAACAAGCAAAGTCTGTTTCTCACTCTATATTGGTTAGTACTAGTACAAAAGTTGATTTAATTATAGACCCGGTTACCTTCTATGAAAGAGGAAAGAACCGCACAGGTGAAAGGATATTCTGGTCCGCACCTAGTGGGGATTTTGTCATGGTTGGAATTGGAAATGCGTACACCTTTGAAAGCAATGGTGGCAATAATTTTGGACAAGTAGAGAAGGAATGGATCGAACTAAATGAATTTAGTGTAATTGAGCCGAAGGAAAGAGTATCAGGAGTAGGGCCGGTAATATTGGGAGCATTTTCCTTTGATCCAAGAAAAGAAAAAACGAAACTTTGGGGTTCCTTCCCCGTTTCCAAAATGATGCTTCCGCAGCATTTATTGACAATTACTAAGAATGAATTCTGGTTAACATTAAATGTTGTTGTTCATGGTGATACAAATGTAGACGAAATCGTAGAATCTTTATCAAAAGAGCAAAAAGATTTATGTAAGGATGCCCACATTCCTTATGAAGCCTCTTTTGGTAAAGAATTTATAATAGAAGAAGTTTCGAAGGATGAATGGATTTCATCAGTTGATACTGTTGCGAGTCAGATTCGAAATAACGAAATTGAAAAAGTAGTGCTTGCACGGGAAATTCGTGTAAAAAGTGATTTTCCATTTAAAACTGAAGATATCTTAAATCGTCTTAGAAAAGAACAACCGTCAAGCTATATTTTTGCGGTTGAAAGTGGTCAGGATTGCTTTATAGGTGCCTCCCCAGAGCGCTTAATTAAGAAGGAAGGGGAAGAGGCTTTTACAACTTGTTTAGCCGGTTCCATTGCAAGAGGAAATTCGGAAGAAGAGGACGACCATCTTGGCAATGAACTTTTACAGGATCAAAAAAATCTACATGAGCATGAAGTAGTGGTTCGAGCAATTAGATCTGCCTTTGAACAAGGTTGTGATCGGGTTATCGTACCGGAAAATCCAACTTTATATAAAGTTCGTGATATTCAACATCTCTATACGCCGATTATTGGTAAGGTAAAAAATACGGTATCGTTATTAACCCTTGTTGAAAAACTTCATCCTACTCCGGCATTAGGTGGATATCCGCGTGAAGAAGCTCTTCGTAAAATAAGAGAAATTGAACATTTAGATCGAGGCTTATATGCAGGTCCTATTGGCTGGCTTGATAGTAATGGTGATGGTGAATTTGCTGTAGGGATTCGCTCAGGGTTATTACAAGGAAAAGAAGCCTCATTGTTTGCCGGATGTGGAATAGTCGGAAATTCAGATTCAATCGAAGAATATAAAGAGACACAAATGAAATTAAGACCAATGCTTTCTGCATTAGGGGGATCATTTTAATGACATCAGCGAGTAAAGCATTATCGGTTTATGTTGCTGCTTTTTTGGATGAATTAGTGCGGTCAAATGTAAAGAATATTGTCGTAAGCCCAGGATCGAGATCAACGCCCATTGCAATGGTTGCAGCTGAGCATCCCGACTTACATGTATGGTTAAATGTTGATGAGCGTTCAGCTGCTTTTTTTGCCTTAGGAATGGCGAAAGCACGAAGAGAGCCGGTGGCCATTGTATGTACATCCGGAACTGCAGTTGCTAATTATATGCCGGCAGTAGTGGAAGCAAAGGAGTCGCAGGTTCCGTTGATTGTATTGACTGCGGACCGCCCACATGAATTGAGAGACATTGGTGCACCTCAGGCCATTGATCAGCTCAATTTTTTTGGGAAGCAAGTGAAATGGTTTGTTGAAATGGCAATCCCGGAGGAAAGTCCGGAAATTCTTCGTTACGTACGTACTGTTGCGGCAAGAGCGGTTTCTACATCGCTAAGTGGCCCGAGCGGACCTGTTCATCTGAATTTTCCATTTCGTGAGCCACTTGTTCCAATTATCGAGGATGAACATATTTGGGAAAGCGGTTTGGATTATAGAACACAATTCGTTAAGGCAGCCGAATCAAAGTTGATGATGAAGGATGAGGAATTGGAATTGCTGGCAAGCGGGCTCACTCGAATTGAGCGGGGATTGATTATTTGCGGCCCATTGGACCGTCCTGGCTTTGCAGAAGAAGTTGTTGCCCTTGGTGATAAATTAAGCTTTCCGGTTATCGCAGACCCGTTATCACAATTACGAAGCGGCGTGTATAATAAAAAACTAGTTATTGATAGTTATGACGCATTTTTGCGTGACGAATACATATCACAGGAACTTGTCCCTGAAGTAGTGATCCGATTTGGGGCCATGCCGGTCTCAAAGGCTGTATTATTATTTTTGAAAAAAAATCCGCAGATTAAGCAAATTATTATTGATGGAGAAGGGCTATGGCGTGACCCGACACTCTTAGCATCAGAGGTAATTCACGCTGACCCTGTTTTATTTTGCCGATTATTAAACAAGATTCTTTTGGAAAATAAAGGGCGAAAAACGGGGGAGCCTACCAGTAATTGGCTTGAAAGTTGGATAAGGGCAGACCGTGTCGCTGGGGAAGTACTCCAACATTTTGGAAATGAAGAACAGGAATTTGAAGGTCAGGTAGTCCTACGTATCGCTGAGAATTTGCCGGATAATGCGACCCTTTTTGTTGGTAATAGTATGCCGATTAGAGATGTTGATAGCTTTTTCTTAAATACGGAACGGAACATTCGCATCATGGCCAATAGGGGTGCAAACGGAATTGATGGAACAATTTCGGCAGCGCTTGGTGCTAGTACAGTAGCAGAGCCGCTTATTCTTCTAGTTGGAGATTTAACCTTTTACCATGATTTGAATGGGCTCTTAGCTGCAAAGCTACATAAGTTGAATGCCACAATTGTGATTGTGAATAACGAAGGCGGGGGAATTTTTTCATTCCTGCCACAAAGTGAACACCCGAAAAATTTTGAGCTGTTATTTGGAACGCCATTAGGTCTTGATTATAGTTATGTTGTGAAGATGTATGGCGGTGAGTTTAAGAGAATTGACGACTGGAATGAGTTGTCGGCCGCAATTAAAAACAGCAAAGATGTTGAGGGATTAAACGTAATTGAAGTTAGAACTGACCGTTCATTGAATGCTGAAAAACATCGTAAAATTTGGCGGATTGCAAACGAAACTATCAAAGCAAACTGGGAGCGGGGTGAAGGAGATGCACATTAAAGTAAATGGCATCAATTATCACGTGAAGACAATCGGCGAAGGTGAACCACTTCTTCTTTTACATGGATTTACCGGTACACTTCAGACCTGGGAACCGTTTATTAACGATTGGAGCCGCTCCTTTAAGCTTATTTTAATAGATATAATCGGCCACGGTAAAACAGATCATCCCGAGGATGTTGATCGTTATTCAATGGATAATGTAGTCCATGACTTAAAGGAGATTTTACATACACTGAATATTAAAAAGGTCCATCTACTGGGGTATTCGATGGGTGGCCGGGTTGCATTGTCCTTTTCAATTCTATATCCTGAATATGTCCTTTCATTAATTTTGGAAAGCAGTTCGCCAGGATTGGAGCCTGAAGAGGAACGACTTGCGAGAATAGATAAGGATAATCAATTAGCCGAAAGAATAGAGCGGGTCGGCATTCATGAATTTGTAGACTATTGGGAGAAAATCCCGTTATTTTCTACGCAGGAACAAAGGTTGTCTGATGTCAGAAAACAATCCATACGTCAAGAAAGACTAGAAAATAGCACTCAAGGCTTGGCTAATAGCCTTCGCGGCATGGGCACAGGCGTCCAACCTTCATGGTGGGGGCAGCTGAATAATTTTCAAAAGCCAGTTTTATTATTAGCAGGAGAAGATGATCAAAAGTTTTGCATGATTGGACAGAAGATGCATGAGCTTTTTCCAAATTCAAAAATTTTAATCATAAATGACACCGGTCATGCAATTCATGTGGAACAACCAGAAACTTTTGGTAAAATAGTATTTGACTATTTAAAAATGGACAAACAGGAGGTATTCTAATGGCAGTAGAATGGGTAGCGAAATATCCAGGCAAGTATGAAGAAATTCTTTATGAAAAATATAATG
This sequence comes from Schinkia azotoformans, assembly GCF_035811335.1. NCBI lineage: Bacteria > Bacillati > Bacillota > Bacilli > Caryophanales > Bacillaceae > Schinkia > Schinkia azotoformans. Next base: position 233,109 of record NZ_JARSMD010000016.1, on the reverse strand, counting down.
GTATTGCAAAAATTACAATCAATCGTCCGCATGTACATAATGCGTTCACACCACTGACTGTGGGGGAAATGATTGATGCTTTTGCTGATGCACGTGATGATTCTGAAGTTGGCGTTATTATTTTGACAGGTGCTGGTGAAAAAGCATTCTGTTCAGGCGGCGACCAGTCAGTCCGCGGTCATGGCGGATATGTCGGCAAGGATAATATCCCACGTTTAAATGTACTTGATTTACAACGTTTAATCCGTGTTATTCCAAAGCCGGTTGTTGCGATGGTAGCAGGTTACGCCATCGGCGGCGGACATGTTCTACATATCGTTTGCGACTTAACAATTGCGGCTGAAAATGCTGTCTTTGGTCAAACTGGTCCGAAGGTTGGAAGCTTTGATGCTGGTTATGGTTCCGGCTATTTAGCGCGCATTATTGGTCACAAAAAAGCTCGTGAAATCTGGTATTTATGCCGTCAATACAACGCACAACAAGCCCTTGATATGGGACTAGTTAACACTGTTGTACCGTTAGAAAAACTAGAGGAAGAAACAATTCAATGGTGTAATGAAATGCTTGAAAAATCACCAACAGCACTTCGTTTCCTAAAAGCAGCATTCAACGCTGATACAGATGGTTTAGCAGGAATCCAACAATTTGCTGGGGATGCTACGCTGCTATACTATACAACTGATGAGGCAAAAGAAGGCCGTGACGCCTTTAAAGAAAAGCGCACACCAGACTTCAATCAGTTCCCGCGTTTCCCTTAATAGGTAAGGATTTTTTGAGTGAAGAACAGTTTAGCAACTTCTTATGCTAAGCTGTTTTTTCAATTAACTGGGACACAGGGGCGGGTTCTTTGTCCCGGAAGGAGGGTGAGGAATATTGGCAAGTGATATTATGCCGAATTGGCTTATTAAAAGAGCGGATCTTTCACCGGAAAGAGTAGCACTAATTACTGAGGAGGCAACTTGGACGTTTAACGAACTGCATAAATTATCGGTTTCTGCTGCCAATAAACTATCAGCATTAGGTGTGAAGCATGGTGATCACGTTGCAGTTTTAATCGGAAACCGCAAAGAATTTTTGTTTCTTCTGCATGGTCTCGAATATATTGGGGCAGTGGCTGTACTGTTGAATACAAAATTGACATCCCATGAAATCAGCTGGCAACTTGAAAATTCAGAGAGCAGGCTTTTAGTATTTGATGATGTTTTCCTAGAAAAACTTGAAAATGCTCCAAAAGCCGTAAAACAGCTTTCATTAGCTGAGTTCATTAACGCTGAGGAAGGAAAGGCAACAATCCGTTTTGAATATGATTTGAACGAAGTACATACGATTATTTATACTTCAGGAACGACCGGAAACCCTAAAGGAGTCATGCTTTCCTATGGAAACCATTGGTGGAATGCAGTTAGTTCATCCTTAAATCTAGGCTTACATATGGATGACTGTTGGCTATGTGTAACACCTTTATTTCACGTCAGTGGTCTTTCAATTTTAATGAAAAGTGTGTTCTACGGCATGCCTATTTATTTAGTAGAAAAATTTGATCCAGCTAAGGTAAATATGGCGATTGAAAATTATCATGTTACGCATATTTCTGTTGTAAGCCAAATGCTTGTTAGATTGGTAGCAGATCTTGGGGAAAGGGTGTATCCGAAATCGTTTAGATGTGCACTATTAGGGGGAGGCCCTGCGCCAAAACCGCTTTTAGAAATATGTAAAGAAAAAGGGATTCCAGTATATCAATCGTATGGGATGACAGAAACCTCTTCGCAAATCGCAACATTAAGTACAGAATATATGCTATCTAAGCTTGGCTCTGCCGGAAAATCACTTTTCCCGGCACAGTTAAGAATCGAAAAAGATGGTAAGGAACAGTCTGCTAATGAAGCTGGTGAAATTGTTGTCAAAGGCCCTGTTGTTACAAAAGGCTATTGGAAGAACGAAGAAGCAACAGAGAAAAGCATTGTAAATGCTTGGTTGTATACAGGAGATATCGGCTATTTGGATGAAGATGGTTTTTTATATGTGCTTGACCGCCGCAATGATTTAATCATTTCTGGTGGTGAAAATATATATCCAGCGGAAATTGAAGCCGTTATTTTATCACACTCGGCGATTGAAGAAGCTGGAGTTGTTGGCCAAAGTGATGAAAAGTGGGGGCAAGTGCCGATTGCATTTGTAAAAACATGGGATGGCGAGATGGTTACAAAAGAAGAAATCCTTAGTCTTTGCAAGGAACGATTAGCAAAATATAAAGTACCAGTTGATGTGATCTTCGTAGAGGATGGATTGCCACGGAACGCATCAAACAAACTAATGCGCAAGGAATTACGGAAGTTACTCGATTGATTGGGACGGAGAACCCGATTGGGACAGAGTTCCCGACCCCGTGGCACGAGACTCAGAACCTGCCCCCTATGACCCAGGTGGAAAACGAAAAGGACAAAGGTTAAATAAATAAACCTTTGTCCTTTCTATTTATTGTTCGACCTCACTGCCCACCCCTAGGCAAATGAATAAAAATATTGTTTTATTGCAATCCATATAAGAAGTTTGGTAACCATAAGCTTAATTGTGGTACAAATGTTACGATTGCAAGAGCAACAACTGTAGCTAATAACCATGGCCCAGTTGCTTTTGTAACATCGACAAGTGACATTTTTGAAATACCACTGGCTACGTACAAGTTCAGTCCGACCGGTGGCGTGATCATACCGATCTCCATGTTAACGATGATAATGATACCAAAGTGAATTGGGTCAATTCCTAATGCCATCGCTACCGGGAAAAGGATTGGAGCAAGAATTGTTATAATTGCTGTTGGCTCCATAAATTGTCCGGCAATAAATAAGATTAAGTTAACAATTAAAAGGAACGCGATTGGTCCCATATTCATATCCTTAATAACTGAAACAAGCTCATGAGGGATTCGCTCTAAAGTTAGAATGTGAGCGAATACCATCGCCATAGCAATGATAAAGAATAACATTGCTGTTGTCTTCGTAGATTCAATTAAAATGCCAGGTATATCTTTGATTCTTAAATCTCTGTGGATGAAAAATCCAACAATTAATCCGAAGAAGCAAGCTACGGCAGCTGATTCTGTCGGTGTAAACAAGCCGGAATAAATACCACCGATAACTAAAATAGGTAATGATAAACTCCAAATTGATTCGCGAAAAGCTTTCATTTTTTCAGAGAATGTAGCCTTAGGGCTAAGCGGATATTTATTTTTCTTTGCTACATAAAAACTTACAAATGCAAGAAGTCCTGCTAAAAAAATTCCTGGTACGATACCAGCTAAGAACATTCTTCCTACTGATTGTTCAACTGTAACACAGTATACAATCATCGGTACGCTTGGCGGTATAAGAATTCCAAGAGAACCAGCAGTGGCAATTGAACCTACCCCATAACTTTTCGGGTATCCAAATTTCACCATCGCTGGAATCATAATACCTCCAATCGCTGCAACGGTTGCTGGGGATGAACCAGATATAGCCGCGAATAAAGCACATGACATAATAGCCGCAATTGATAAACCACCAGGTAAATGACCGATATACGCATTAGCTAAATTAATAAGACGTTTCGCAACACCGCCAGTTGTAAAGATGTTACCAGCTAGTACGAAAAAGGGAATCGCCATTAATGGAAAGTTATCAAGACCAGAAAACACTTTTCCAGCTAAATCAGGAAGCGGATCGGTTGTAAAAAAATAAATAACTGCAAAAGATGCTAAACCTAATGAAATCGCAATCGGTAAACCTAAAAATAAACATAAGAATAATAATGAAAATACCGCTAAAGCTGCACTGCCTATCATAACTGAATAAATAACGCCGACTAATGATAGAACAATAAAGAATAATGAACTATATTTTTTTAATGGTGTTCCTGACTTTGGCATCAAAGGTTGCTCTAATGTTTGTTTAGGTACTGCATTCATTTTAATGTGCACCGCCTTCCTGTTGTTCAGCTAAGAGCTGTTCTGTCGGAGTTTTAATTGCTTTAATTAATTCTTGAAGATAACGGAATGTCATTAATGTAAATGCTATTGCAACAATGCCCTTTGGAATGTACATAGGGATTTCCATCTCCGGGGATACATTACCGAACTGCGCTAAAATTCCAATATGCTGATAACCTAGAATAGCAACAACAAGGCAGAACAAAATATTTAAACTATACATAAAAAGGATCATCCCTTTTTGTAAATTAGGAGAAAACTGCTTTACAAGTAAATCTACACCAAGATGAACTTTTTCACGTACACCAATTGAAGCACCGATCAAACCAACAAAAATCAATAAATAGTTAACCGCTTCTTGCGTGAAGCCTAAACTTGAACCAAAACCTCTACGTAAAATAACCTCAATAAATGCGAAAGTCGTTGCAAGCGATAAGGCAAGGCCGCATAGTAATTCCTCGGCTCTCGAGATAATTTTATTTAAGAAATTCAATGTTTTCACATCCCTTATCATCATACTTATGTCGAAATTTGTCTAACAATAGTTTTAAAAATAAGGGGCGTATCAGCCCCTTATTTTGTTCATGAAGTCTAGCTCCAGCGCCCAGCGACTAGTGGACTTCACCCACCTCCCTACGATAAGTCAACATCGACTCAGCATAGCTTCGTCGCCGGATATCCTTTATCTCAGTCGATGTGCTCCAGTCCATTCGTCGCTAAACGAGTGCTTACGCTTTGTGTTTTACCAAAGTGCTTTTGCAGCATCGATTAGATCTTTGCCGATTTCACCTTCGAATTCTGAATAGATAACAGTCATTGCATCTACCCATGCTTGTCTTTCTTCTTCAGATAGTTCAATAATTTCTGTTTTACCAGAAGCTTTAATTTCTGCAAGTTGTTCGTCATTTACACGCTTACTATTGTCACGAACCCAAGCAGTCGTTTCGTCTAAAGCCTTTTGTAATTGTGTACGAACATCTTCTGGAAGACCATTCCAGAAATCAGAATTTGTAATTACAGCATATCCAAGGTAGCCGTGGTTACTCATTGTGATATATTTTTGAACTTCATGCATCTTTTGGGAATAAACGTTAGAAATTGTGTTTTCTCCACCATCGATTACACCTTGCTCTAATGCACTATATACTTCACCAAATGCCATAGGTGTTGGGTTTGCGCCTACTGATTTGAACTGGGCTTCAAGTACTTTACTAGACATTACACGTAATTTTTGACCTTTGAAGTCAGCTGGAGCTACAATCTTTTTATTTGAATGTGTTTGTTTGAATCCGTTATCCCACATTGCTAAACCAAGTAGGTTTTGTTCCTCAAGCATTGTAAACAGTTTGCCGCCGATTTCTGGGCTTTCCATTGCTGCTTGAACGCCTGCTTCATCTTTGAAAATGAATGGCAAGTCAAAAAGAGTCCATTGTGGATATAGCTTTGTAACAACTGATGTTGAAGGTGCAGCTAATTGAACGTTGTTTTGCTGTACTGCTGCTAATACATCCTCATCTTTATATAGCTGAGAGTTCGGGAATACTTGAATTTCAACTTTTCCATTTGTATATTCTTCAGCTAATTGTTTAAACATTTCAGCTGCTTGACCTTTTGGTGTGTTTTCAGCAACAACGTGTGAGAATTTAATAATAATCTTTTCGTCACTAGCACCGCCGCCAGCTTCTCCACCTTCTTTAGAAGTACTTTGTTGTGATCTTGCACCACAGCCAGCTAGAATACCAACCATAAGTACTGCTGCGAGCATCATCATAAGCCACTTTTTCATTAAAAAACCCCCTAGATTTGTTTTAAATTCATAAACACCATTAAAAACATTTCGTCTCTTTTGTTTATTATGAATTGTCTATTATAGTACAGGCGGCGTCGATTTTTGTTAATAATTTGGTCATATTGTACCTTTTGGTCTTTTTGGTCTGAAAACGCTAACAGTATTGGTGTGAACAGAAAAAAGGAGCCATTAAGCCCCTTTTGAAAGTTTGTCAAAAATATGAATTGTAAGTAATCTATAAAATTATTATCCTTTTGTTATATAACGGTTTATTGGCCTTCCAACCCCGCCGTACTGGACATCAATGAAGATATGTCCACTCTTGGCAAGATAGTCTAAATAGCGTCTAGCAGTTACTCTAGCTAGACCAACTTTTTCAGCTACTTCCTCAGCTGAAAGAGGCAGTTTTTGGTCATTTAGGTAGTTCATAATCTTTTTGAACGTTACTTCATTCAATCCTTTTGGTAATTCTAAATTTGATGATTCATAGTCTTCTTTTTCAAAGCGAATTTGATCTAAATCCTGTTGAGTAAGATTTGCTTTGCTGTGAAGCTGGTTTCGGAATGATCGGTAGTTTTCTAGCGATTTTTTTATCCGTTCAAATTTAAAGGGCTTCATAATATAATCAAACGCTCCATTTTGAAGTACATTTCGAATTGTTTCCATATCTGTAGCAGCCGTAATGGTAATTATATCAACGGTAATAGCCTCTTTCCTAATTTGGTGAATCGTTTCAAGGCCGTCCTGAGCAGGCATGAAAATATCAATAAAAATGAGGTCGGGCTTTAATTTTTTGATCATTTTTATTCCTTCATAACCATTCCCGGCAATTCCCACAATCTTAAATCCTTCTATTCTTTCAATGAATTGACGGTTAACCTCTTGTACCATCGGATCATCTTCTATTAGCAATACCCTAATCATTTGACTCGTCATTTTCAAAACCCCCTATTGGAGAATTTTCGTAAAAAGTAATTATAAAGGAAGTACCGAATCCTTTTTCGGATTCGACGACAATTTCACCTTTTGCTTTATTCACAATTTCCTTTACTAAATGGAGACCGATACCATGGCCTTCTTGCCCTTTTGTTGAAAATCCATGCGAGAATATTTTTTCTTTAATTCCTTCGTCCATGCCATCACCGTTATCCTCTACGAGTATGGAAGTTACATTAGAATCTTGTTCAATACTTATGAATATTTGTTTATCTGTCTGACTCACTGTACGAAAGGATTCAAATGCATTTTCGATTAAGTTACCAATGATGACGACAAAATCATGATGGTCAAGCGGGGGAGGAAACCATCCTAAATTGCTATTGCGGTCGATGATAACTTGGATCCCCAGCTCTTTTCCCCTGCTGACCTTACTTAATAACAAACCTGATAAACTTTCATCACGAAAGCTCTTCCCTAAAAATTGCGTTAATTCCTGTTGTTCCTCTGTTATTTGAAAAACATAATCAAGCGCCTTTTCTTTATGATTCATTTGAATGAGACCTGCAATCGTATGGAGCTTATTCATATGCTCATGGTTTTGGACGCGGAGAGCGTTTACAAAGGCTTTTACCCCAGTCAGCTCCTCTGCCAATTTCTTTACCTCTGTTTGGTCTTGGAAAATAGCAATAGCACCGACCGTTTGATTATTTACTTTAATCGGAATCCGGTTGGAATGAAGGATTTGATTACGTACATTTAATTCCTTGTTATAGATGGGATGATTATAAGTCAGAATTTCCGGTAAATAGGTATCTGGGACTACATCACGAATTTTTTTTCCGATAATATCCCCTGAAACCCCTAATAATTGTTTTGCCTTATCATTAAAAATAGTAATAATTTCGTTATTGTCTATAGCGACTATGCCTTCGTGCATGGCATTAAATGTTTCTGTTCGTTCAACAAGTAAAGCGGCAATTTCATAGGGTTCTAAATGAAAGATTTGCCGTTTGATATGATTGGCCAACATCCATGAACCCCATCCTCCAAAGAGGATTGATACGATTAATGTAGTAATAATTTCAAATTTAAGACTTGCGATAATTTCGAATACTGTCGGCAGTAAATAGCCAACTAAGACGACTCCGATTTGCTCATGCTCATGATTCATTACAGGAACAAAAGCACGGACAGCTGTTCCTGATTCCCCTTTTGCTTTCACTGTATACGTATGTTCGGCAAAGGCGGGGCCTTCATCAGTACCTTCCGATACCTTCCCTATTAAAGATTCTACCGGGTGAGACAATCTGACTCTATTCATATCAAGTACGACGATATAACTGGCGCCATTAATGATCCGTACTCGCTCCACAAGCGGATTAATGGTGCTGCGTTCTTCCGATGAACCATTTACGGTAGATCTGATACCTGGAAATTCAGCAACTGTTCTTGCTGTTATTAGCGCCCGATCCTTTAATTCATCTTCTTTGACATTAATAAAATTTCCGATCAGCCCGATTCCAATCATAAAAATTGAAAAACCCATAATCATTAAAATGAGGCCCATGATTTTCCAACGAATTGGTATATTATGATACATTACAATACTACCTCTGTATTAAAAAAATTATATATAGTATATTGTACCACGCTTGGACAGGTATGATAAAATTATCTTAAAAATATTTCCATTATGGTGAATGTTATGAAAACCTTTATTAGTACTTTCATTTTGATTTTTATATTTTTTATGTTTGTTTTTTTTATTGGCTTTGGGCCTAATAATGACTCAAAATCGATTCCTTTTGATCATGAGCAGGAAGGGTTGAATAAACAAATTGTCATTAATTTTAGTCATGTTGTTGCTGAAAATACTCCTAAAGGACAAGCAGCCGAACGATTTGCAAAATTAGTAGCTGAGAAAACAAACGGCAAGGTAAAGGTAGAGGTTTTTCCAAATGGGGTTTTGTATGCTGAGGGTGAGGAGGTCAATGCGTTAATACGTGGAGAAATTCAAATGATTGCACCGGCCTATTCTAATATGACTGAGCTTTTGCCTGAATGGCTTATACTGGATCTCCCTTATATTTTTAAGGATGATGAGCATGTTGAAGCAGTTTTGAATGGTGAAATAGGGGACGCTTTACTCTCCCAATTGAAAAAACATAATATTAAAGGGATTGCCTTTTGGAGTAATGGATTTAAACAAATGATGAGCAATCGTGGCCCTTTAAAGGCGCCGGCAGATTTTCTAGGCCAACGATTTCGAATTATGCCAAGTAAAGCACTTGAAGATCAGTTTCATGAGTTAGGTGTGAAAACAAGTGCGATGCCCTTTAATCAAGTGTATCGCAACCTTGAAAGCGGATATTTGGATGGGATTGAAAATACGATTTCAAATATTTATTCCAAGCGCTTTTATAAAGTTCAAAAGTATATGACGATCAGCAATCACGGCTATTTAGGGTATTCGGTGATGATGAATCAAGAGTTTTGGGACTCCCTTCCGAAAGACATTCAAAAGGATATAGAAGAGGCCATGGATGAAACAACAAATTGGTTGTATACTGAGTCACAGGAAATTAATAATGATCAATTAAATATGATCAAAATAACGTCCGATATTCTCATACATGTGCTTAGCGATGAGGAACGAGAAAGTTGGATTGACTTTTTCCAACCCTTATACGAAGAATATGGTGAGAAGTACGGAAAAAGATGGATTAATGAAATTCAGAAACTATCGAACTAGACTAGGGGGAACAGTATGAGTGTAATTAAACTAGCAGTTATACCAGGGGATGGAATAGGGAAGGAAGTAGTGCCGGCTTCCTTAAAGGTATTGGATGTTTTGGCAGAGCTTCATGGGGGCTTACGGTTTGAATATAAACAGTATCCTTGGAGCTGTGAGTACTACTTAGAGCATGGGGTTATGATGCCGGAAGATGGCATTGAACAATTAAAGGATTCTGATGCTGTCTTTTTAGGTGCAGTTGGAAATCCAAACCTTGTTGCCGACCATATCTCACTTTGGGGATTATTAATTAAAATCCGTCGTGAATTTGAACAAGTTATCAATGTTCGTCCGGCACGCAGTATGAAGGGTGTTACGTCCCCATTAGCCAATCCTAAAGATTTTGATTTAATTGTTGTCCGTGAAAACTCTGAAGGTGAGTACAGCGAGTCAGGCGGACGAATTCATAGTGGTGAGGATGAGATAGTCATCCAAAATGCCGTATTTACTAGGAAGGCCACAGAACGGGCGATGCGATATGCTTTTGAACTAGCGAAGAAGCGTCGTAGCAAGGTAACAAGTGCAACGAAATCTAATGGAATTGTCCACAGTATGCCGTTCTGGGATGAGGTATTTCATCAAGTAGCCGCTGAATATCCCGGTATTCAGACAGAATCCAGACATATTGATGCTCTTTCAGCCTTTTTTGTAACCCGTCCACATGAATATGATGTTATTGTTGCAAGTAATTTATTTGGAGATATTTTAACTGATATTGGGGCGGCCATTATGGGAAGCATCGGCATTGCTCCAGCTGCCAATATCAATATAAACGGAAAGTATCCTTCCATGTTCGAGCCAGTTCATGGCTCCGCACCGGACATTGTCGGAAAGGGCATTGCCAACCCGATTGGCCAATTATGGACTGCATCGATGATGTTAGATCACTTCGGATATCAGGATTTAGGAAAAAATCTTTTACAAGCGATTCAATCAACATTGGAAAAAGGGATCAAAACTCCTGATCTTGGTGGCAGAAGCAAAATGGATGAGGTCATCGAAGAAGTAATAAACCAATTGAAAAATATGTAAATGTAAAAGTCCAGAGACTGGGCTTTTTTTGTCCTTCATAATTTCTTTATAATTTGCTCACAGTTTGTCAATGGTTAATCAATTACCTTACTTCTATACTAAAAATGAAGACAGCACTTATAGATAAATAGTTGGAAGGGGGAACATTGAGGTGAAAAAGAATCAGAAGAGGTTGTTGGGGATAATTTTTGCAAGTTTAATAGTCTTTACAGCAGCATGTTCGGGGGTCCAGCCGCCTAATCAATCAGTCTCACAGCAAGGTCAAGAAACAAATAAGGAAACTAGTTCCGGAAATAATCAAGATACAAACACAATCGAATTAGCTTATAACCCTCCGAAAATGGAGGAACTTGAAGGAAAAGATGATCCGCTAAGTGAATCAATCAAACGAGGCTATTCGTATGTCAATGAGTCAGATACGGCACTTGATCAGTATGTAGGGAATAAATTGTCTTGCACAAGCTGTCATGCTGGTGCTGGTGTAGGTGAAGCATCTTCACTAGTAGGAGTAACAGCGGTATCTCCAGAATATAATCCTCGTGCAGGGAAGGTAATGAGTATCGAAGACCGAATTAATGGCTGTATGGTACGCAGTATGAATGGAGAGAAACTGCCGCTAGATAGTCAGGAATTAAGAGATATGGTTTCATATTTACAATATATTTCAACCGGTGTCCCAATTGGTGCTGATATACCATGGAGAAAGCCAAATACGATGAAAGTAGAAGATATACCGGAAACAGATTTAGTTCTAGGGGAAGAAATTTATAAAAAATCATGTATTGCATGCCACGGTGCAGATGGTGAAGGAATCGGCGCTAATACTGGGCCTGCTGTATGGGGAGAACATTCATTTAATGATGGCGCAGGGATGGCTAGACTTTCTACTGCGACGATGTTCATCCAAAGAAACATGCCGGTTGGTCAGGAAGGCAGTTTGACAATCGAAGAGGCAGCAAATGTGGCGGCCTACATTCTTTCGCAGGAACGTCCTAAATGGAAGGGTAGAGAAAATGATTGGCCCAAAGGTGGGGCTCCTAAAGACAGTCCTTACTACGATGAGTTAAAAAGTGTTAAAGAAGGTCTATAAAAATTGAATGTTTGAAAATTTGTTGATTTTTAGTAGCTGAGGACTTGAGATGTCTTCGGCTACTTTTGTTATACTAAAACATACTTAACTTTTGAAAAGAGGGTGCATTATATCATGTTTAATGTCTTTATTGTTGAGGATGAACAAACGATAGTTGACGTTCTCACTGCCTACTTTGAAAAAGAGGGATGGTCTGTCAACTCTGCAACAAATGGATCTGATGGATTACATTTGATTAAAATCCTTAATCCTGATTTCATTATCCTCGATTTAATGTTACCTGATATTTCTGGTGAAGAAATTTGCAGAGAGATTCGTAAAGAGTCCAATGTTCCAATTATTATGTTAACAGCGAAAACAGCGGAAGAGGACCGGATTCAAGGAATTGAAATAGGGGCAGATGATTACATCCTAAAACCATTCAGTCCTAGAGAATTGATTGTAAGAATGAAAGCAATTTTAAGAAGAATCGACAGATTTGACAACAGTAGTGAATTAACATTTAACAATCGTGATTTAATAATCAAAGAAAAGGAAAATGAGATTATAGTTAACGGGAAGTATATTGAATTAACACAACTGGAATTTAAATTGCTGACTGAAATGGCCAAATCACCGGGCATTGTTTTTAGCCGTTCTAATTTATTAAAGCTAATACAAAGTGATGGTTTTTATGAGGGATATGAGCGATCTATTGATGTCCATATTAAAAATATTCGCAAAAAAATGGAAGTAAATACGAAACAGCCTCAATACATACAAACAGTATTTGGGGTAGGTTATCGGTTTGGGGGGAAACCAGATGCTGCGCTCGTTACATTCTAAACTTTTATTCTATTTTGTTATTTTATCCATTCTTAGCATTTTTCTGATGAGTATTGCATTTAGGCTTTCATTCGAAGATTGTTTCTCTACCTACCTAGATAACCGACGCGAAGATGAAATTACAAGATTTACGAATGTGATAAAAGACCTGTATGTAATGGAAGGGTCACTTAATAAAAGAAATATTGCAAATTCCGGTGAATTGCAGACGTTAATATCGTACCAAGCAGTATCGGAGGGTTTATTTTATGAAATCAGAAATAAAGATGGTGTTAAAGTTATCGATTCAACGAATTTAATAAAGGATATAATGGGAATTACGATTAATTTTGAAAACAAAGGATCGGTAATAAAGGATTTGGGGCTTAACTCGGAAACAAAATCATTATTTGTTAATAATGAAAAGATCGGGACAGTTACGTTTTATTATAAGCTTGGTTATAAAAAAGGTGAATTTGCGTTTAAGGAAAGATTGAACAAGCATATTATTGCAGCAGAAATGACGATGGTTTTAATTTCTCTCATCGTAAGCTTCTTTTTTTCAAAAAAATTAACGACAGGGTTGAGATATGTTTCTAACAAAGCGAAGGAACTGCGGGGTAATTTAAATGTAAGGATTCCAGTTAAAGGGCTGTCTGAAGAAATAGCCGCAGTGGCTATTTCAATTAATGAACTTGCAGAATCGTTAAGTTATCAAGAAAAGCTAAGAAAACAATATTCATCTGACATGGCTCATGAATTCCGAACACCGATATCAACATTAAGAAGTTTAATCGAAGCTTTTCAAGATGGAATATTACAGCCAACAGCTGATAAGCTTGAAAAATGTCATTCAGAATTAATGCGATTAGTTCGGTTGGTTAATGAGCAGGAACAGTTAATGGTTGCTGAAAATCCTAAACTTAAACTTCAGATTGAACCGATTTCATTATATGAAGAAATTTCGAATATCCAAGAGATTTATGCACCTGGTTTTCAAAAAAAGAATATAGCATTAGAAATTAAGGAATTACCAACAAATGTGAAGTTTCTTGCTGACCGAGACCGATTTAACCAAATTATTTCAAACATATTAATGAATTGTTTCAAATTTACAGGGGAAAACGGACAAGTTATGATTAGTGCTAATGATACTGATAATTTTATTGAGATCATGATAGCGGATAATGGGGTGGGAATTTCAGAAGAAGACCTTCCATATGTCTTTGAACGTTTTTACCGTGGTGATAAATCCCGCGTCCGACAGACTGGAGGCAGTGGACTTGGGTTATCCATCGTCAAGGCGTTGGTTAGTGCCCAAGAGGCAACAATTATAATAGAGAGTAAAGAAAAAGTTGGAACCAAGATCATCCTTCGTTTCCCCAAATATATAGAGAACTAAAAAATGAAGGTTTTTGGTACAAAAAAAAAGCGCATGTACTCACATGCGCAAACATAGGGAGAAAATATTTTATTAATCAGATACTGATTACAAAAATAATATAACCAAAGTATACAATAAATAAACAGTAAATGAAATAGATTTGAAATATTTGTGGTAAATAATTAATAAAATGACCAAATTTCTTATAATAAGTCCAAAATTTTACCTATGTATTGCTAATGTAAATGTTTGATTTCATCCTCAGTTAACATTTGGCTTTGGCCGACACCTTCCCCGGCCATTTTACTTTTGAATTTTTCAAGCATATATAATCCGACCATACTATAAAGTTCCTGTTCATTCATTTCTTCGATTAATTCAAGGATGTCCTTTCTTTTTAAAGCTTCTAAAACAGAAAAGATAATAATGTCCGCGTCTTCCTCATCACCGGTTAATATATGGCTATACATCTTATAAAGATCGTCAATCAACTTTTTCATACTATCAGCACTCCTCTACCGCTCTTCATTTGTTTTAGCTTTCCGTTATCCTCTTAAAAAGATGCATATTTTAACAGGTTTATTTATATTCCATTAGGCTTCTATACAAGCACCATTTTTTTTGTTTAATAAACTATAAGGACAAGGAGGTGTTGTGAAAATAATGGAACAATTGGGAAGTTTCTTGAAATTCTTTATAGCAATTGGTGGCTCGATCGTTTCATTTCTGTACGGTGGCCTCGATTCATTATTAATGATTTTTACTGGATTAGTCGTAATTGATTATGTTTCAGGCCTATTAGCTTCCAGCACAGAAGGAAAATTATCAAGCCAAGTTGGCTTTAAAGGTATTGCTAAAAAAATTATGATTTTCGCACTTATTGCTGTAGCTCATTTTGTTGACCAGTTGCTTGGAAATAACCACCTTATTAGAGATGCCACCATTTTCTTCTATATGGCCAATGAGCTCCTATCCATCATTGAAAATGCAGGAAGGCTTGGAATCCCAATTCCGGGTTTTTTAAAAAATGCTGTTAACCTTCTCCGAAATAAGTCAAAATAACCCTCTTATGAATATTTAACCCATATCTAAGGAAAAAGTAAAGTATATATTAACTTTATTCAGCTGAACCGAATGAAGTTAATGCCTCCGGCGGATGCTTTAGATTTTCAAAGGTAGTTTTTCGAGCAAGCTCGAAAAAATCTGGGCACAAATACGCCAAGGCGCATTTGATAAGTTGTAAGGAGCGATTATCGATGGAAAAACAAACGTACTATATTTCAGTAGGGTCAAGGGGAATTTCGCAAATAAAAACAGGTACTCCCTTTGAACTGGAAATTGAAGCAACAGATGAGGAAATTAGAGCACTGCGCGGGGTTTTTGACGAAATGTATACGGCAGATGTGTCGGGATTCGTTCGGGCTCATATTCCGTTTTTAGAATATCATAATGACCCAGAAAACGATAAGATGGACAGGGAATTAATGAATGTATACCAAATGCTTTACGACCTTGGCAAGACCGAAACGAAACAGCATATTGAATCTATGGGGATATTAACTAATCTAGATGGTGAAAATCACTCCACAATGTAGGAGTGATTTTTTGTAGACTAGAGAAAATACATGGTATGATATTCATAGTAGAATTGTGAAAAAGATGGGGTTTTAATATGATAAATTTTAATGATTATTATGGAAATGTAGTGCAGCTTTCATTTGATTATTTACCTTTTTCGAAAAATCCTAAGCATGTATGGGTCATATGCAAATATAAGGATCAATGGCTGCTAACCATTCATAAAAAAAGGGGATTTGAGTTTCCAGGGGGAAAAGTAGAACCGGGCGAAAGCCCAGATGAGGCGGCACGACGCGAAGTTATGGAGGAAACAGGTGCTACGATAAGCTCGTTACATTATCTTGGCCAGTACAAGGTTCAAGCGAAACTGGATTTAATTATAAAAAATATTTATTTTGCAGAAGTTGATCAATTACATGACAGGGATACATTTTTTGAAACAAATGGTCCAATTTTGTTAGATGAATTGCCAACTAATATTAGATTAAACGAAAAATTTAGCTTTATCATGAAAGATAAAGTCCTTCAGGAAAGCTTAAAGCAAATAGAAAAGCTCTCATTCTAGGGGTGAATGGGAGCTTGATTTTTTGAATTTCCCGAAACTTAATTTTTAAACAAAAAGAATACTGCGTTTTATCTTTTATAGTTGAATGCTGTCCAAATATTAAAAAGGTTGTATCATTCTATGCGTTTTTTTACGTCTTCAATTTTTTTTTAATCCGACATTTTTTTCTTTCAATAGCTTTTATCCTTTTAAATGTTAACAAAGATATTATTATTAATAAACTATAAAAGAAGGTGTAATCTTCAAGTTTAGAAGAAAATAATGATTTATCTATAATTTTTATAGTAATCTCCCTCTTTACACTTTAATTAAGTATAAGGATAACACTCTAAATCTGTAACTATAATGATTTTAATACACTTCTCCATCATTATTAATAATAAAATCACTTAAAGCACTAGCTATTTTTTCTATTTGTTTATAATCTAAAATATCTGGAGTATCTATAGGTTTATTAACCCATTCCCTGAAATTCTCTTGGCTAATAGTAATATTAGGCTTTTTAACCTTTTCAAAGCTCCTATGATCGCTACCTAATATTTGGTTTGTTTCAGTCAAATCTATACTATTTTTATTCATTGAAGTTTTAATAGAATCATACAGCTTTATTGAATATTTACTGTCATTTGGAAATACATAGTTTCCACCATTTTTAGCGCCGATGGAATCTATATTAATGTTGTACATGTTTTTGTACCACGATTTAGATAGTGATTGATTAATAAAAGCTGTACTTCCCATATACAATTGTTCTTCACCGTTAAATGCGCAAAAAATTATAGTTGACTCAAAAGGATTTTCTACTGAGGCAGTCTTTAACTTTTTAGCTACTTCTATTAAGGCTGCTACACCTGAAGCATTATCAAATGCTCCCCTATGTATCTTTCCATCTTTAATCCCTAATGAGTCAAAATGAGCAGATACTATAGTTGCTTTTTCGCTATCTTTACCTTTAATATATCCTACTATGTTTTGAACTGTTTTATACGAATTATAGTCATGGTTTACCCCATTCTGTTGGTATTTTTGAAAGTAACTATTTTCTGATAATGGATCTAGCCCAATATTTTCAAAAATGTTTGCTATATATTCACCAGCCTTTTCATTTCCGTTTGAAAAAGTCCGTCTCCCTTCAAATTCATCTGAACTCAAAGTAGCTACAATTTGTTCTATTGGAGGTACATTTATAGAAGATTTAACTTCCGATATTGAAGTTTTAGCTTTTGAGGTTTGATTACTACTTACAGTTGATTTTTCACTATTTGAACATGATGTAGTAAAAGAAAGAAAAAAACTAGAGCAATAATAATTAAAATACTGATTTTAAATTGATTTATCATACGATTCCCTCCTGAACAACTAAATCTAAAATATTTTATCTTTATATCCAATTATTTAATGACTATGCGTGTTAAGTGTAAAAAAAGCATGAGCTTATTTAAAAATGCAGATTTTCATCTTTTTATTTAAGACACATGTATCTCTGTCGTACCCCTTGTTTCTGAACTAATACTAGAAACACTAGTAGTAGTTAAATAGAATTTTAAGACAAAACACTTAATAATAATTTTATTTTTTCTGAAAATTGAATATAAAAATCTTTTTTATAACAAAATGTACGAATTAGCAGAAAAACGTTACATTTAGGAAAGGAAAGTTGTATTTTAGGAAAAAACAACCACTAAAATGAATATTTCTTTATAATTATGTAGAAAAAAGGGGGACACAGCAACCTTTGCTAGTTTCCCTGTACGATAACGGACATTGTTTAGTTTGAAGAATGAATTCTTTCAAATAAGTGGCTTGTTGACAACAAAGTGGACTTTTATCTAAAGGAACATCTAATTTATTGATTGGCGGTATAAGTTCAAATGCTATAAAAATAAGAGTGTTAATTTAAAGGCCTGGTGATTATTATAACTAAGGATAAAAATTATTTTGATTATTTTCTTGTTTTCCTTATATTTTTATTAATGGTTTTTAGTTGTATAACAATAAGCAGTGCACTAAAATACGTACAATTAAATGATAATTACCTTGTTAAACAGATTATTTGGTTTATTATTGGTTGTATTGTTGCGCTATGCATCTTCTATTTTGATTTTTTTTCAATTAGAAAACTAACACCATTACTCTATATTTTTGGAATTTTATTATTAATTGGTGTTTTAGTCTCACCTGAATCAATTGCTCCTTCACGGAATGGAGCAAAATCATGGTTTATTATTCCCAGTATAGGTTCCATTCAGCCTTCAGAATTCATGAAAATATTTTTAATATTGATGCTGTCCTATATAACAACTAAACATAAAGATCAATATGAAATTGGTATTATATACAATGATTTTAAATTGTTATTTAAACTTGGAATAATTGCTCTAATCCCTATGGGATTAACTCTCTTCCAAAATGACTTTGGAACATCTTTAGTAATGTTTATTATTACATTGGGCATAATATTTTTATCAGGTATAAATTGGAAAATTGTTTGCTCAATTATTTTTATTGGATTGTTAGTACTTGCTATATTAGTTGGAATATTTTTTTATGAGCCAGAAATTTTACTTAATTTTATAAGCCAATACCAATTAAATCGTATTTATTCATGGTTAGATCCTTTTGCGCATCCCAAAGGAATTGGTTATCAATTAAAACAGTCTATTTTAGCTATTGGATCGGGAATGTATTATGGAAAGGGGTTTCAAAATAGTAATGTATATATTCCAGAGTCACATACTGACTTTATATTTGCTTTATTTGCTGAAGAATTTGGTTTTATAGGAGCGAGCTTATTAGTTACCATATATTTTCTAATTATTTATCGTATGGTAATAATTTCTATATTAAATAAAAATAATACATTTGAATCACTTATTTGTGGCGGAATGATAACTATGATTACATTCCATGTCTTCCAAAATATTGGCATGGTTATAGGTTTAATTCCGATAACTGGAATACCTCTTCCTTTAATGAGTTATGGAGGAAGTTCTATTTTATCCACAATGTTGGGGCTAGGAATAGTGTTGAATATTTCTTTAAAAACAAAATACTATATGTTTGCTAAGGGGTAAACTTATGATTAATAATGATGAACAAACTAAAATATTAAAAAAACGGCTTGTAATTATCAAACATTTAGTTATACAAGTATTCATTGTGTTGATAATTGCATCTTTTACTTATTATTCATAAAAGTGAAATTAGTATTGAGTGTAACATCGTGAAATTCAAGCAGAAATCAAATTAAGGGGTAGAACGCGAAAAAAATATATATGTACGGAGCCAACAAGGTTCCTTTTTTTGTGTCAAAACTTATACCTTGATCTATCCAGTATCTATTTTATTTTTCATCTTTCTTGTGTAGCATCGATGAAAGATCGAAATCGTATCATCAGGATAGTTCCAGGATGCGATGAGTAATTTGCATAGAACTTGCACCAAAAGTATACGAAACTACACTGGAAATCATAATGTTGGAAGCAATAAGCAAGTTTCCCTGTACTCTGTAGTGTATCTGCTTATCCCAGTACATTAGAAGAGGAGTTTAAAAGTTTCATAACTAAAAAATGCAGCACAAACCATAACTTTGGTCTATACTACATTTTTTGAAGTTGTCAATCATATATTCTTACTTTAACGGAACTAGGATGGTTACTATCTGCAAAGAAGATATCATATGCTCCTTTCGGACCGATGTTTCTAAAAACAGCACAGTTTTCACCAGTACCAGATGTGTACTCATCTTTTTCCAAAGTTACAATACTATCAACCCCAAATTTAATTACATCCGATGTATAAGGAGCACAAACCTTAAGATCACCGCCACCACTTTGTATACGAATGACATTCGAAAATGTCCATTCCCCTAGAAGGTCCCATTCTCCAGCCCCTAGTGGCTCAACAACCATATTAGGTTCTTCTTCTGCTAGAGTTGCTGCTTCAGTAATATTTAGGGGTAAAGTTAATAAAAATGATGCTAATAATGCAACGCTTGAATTCAAAAACTTTTTCACTAATATTCTCCTCTCTTTTTCTAATACTTACGAAATACACAATATATTAGAATACTTATTCAAGATTTAATAATTAATATAAAATCGAAACCTGACCTACTTGAAAAGACCTACAATTCTATGAATTATTTACTCTAGCGTGAAATAAATTCTTCTCAATCACAGTATTACTATGGAACCTCTGAAAGACCAAATAGACCTAATACGCTACTAAGACTTAAAACAAAGTTTAATAATTCCATCCTTTTCACCTCCATTTATTTTATTTTTTTCTACAGAAATCGATTCAATTGCAGCATATGTTGCTTAATGTCGATTTTCCGCACCCACACAATAAACACTTGTAGTGGTTAATTAAAATTTAAATCAAAATTCTTTCAAATGATCACATTTTTCCTAAAATTGGATATAACACTCGTTTTTATAACAAATTGTGAGAATTAACCAAAAACGTTGCATTTGGGAAAGGAAAATAGCGTTTTAAGAAAAAACAACCATTAAAATTACTAATTGTTTATAATTGTGTAGAAAAAAGGGGAGATGTGGAAATAGGAAAAACTATTTTTATTTCTATCTAGTAAGTATTAACACTCAATTTAAAAGGAAAGAGGGATTTTGATGAATAACTATCGTTCAACAAAAAATTTACTGGTTAAAAAACTTTCTAATCTTGTTATTGCCTTTAGTGGGATAGCTGTTATACAAGGCTGTACTTTTTTTCTTCACGAGGAAGAACTACCGGAGGTACTCAAAAATGAACATCCTTTTAAATAAGTAAAACTAAGGATGCTATAGCTTGATATCACATTATTAAAAGCAGCAAAACAATGTTAATTGCTAGGCTGCTTTTAATTTGTCTTTATTGGTATAATTAGGGAGCGGGGGCGAATTAATGCAGCAACTGGAGCAGCGACTTGTTCATTATTTAACACAAGCACATTATACAGAGGTGGAAAAAGCGAAAATTGCTTTTGGCGTAAAGTTAATACTTTCTGATCTATCCAAATTTATCGCTGTTTATGGGGTAGCTATTCTATTAGATTGCTGGTTTCAGGTCATTATTATGCACTTGGCCTTCTATTTTTTACGTCAAGTTAGCTTGGGGTATCATTTTTCTAGTAACCTTCAATGCGTGATATGGAGCATTTTTTTGTTTCCTGTTCTTTGTAAGATTCAAATAATTATTACTTTTGAACATCATCTGCTGCTTCTATTAGCAAGTACATTTATATTATTTCTTTTTGCACCTGTAGGTACAAAAAAACATGGAATTGTCAGCCAGAAACATCGTAGCTACTTACAAAAAAAGTGTTGGATTCGATTGGTCATTATTCTCGTACTCTATCTTTTACTACCTCAAAATATCCAACCATTTATCGCTTTAGGTGTCAGTGTTCAAGCTATCCTAGTAATCATCCAGCTCATTCTAAATAAGAAAGCGGCATTTTGATGACGGTCTATCATTCAATCAGAATAAATTATCACCTGCATAAAAAAACAAAAAGCACTGCCATTGAAAATGGCAACGAACAGGATAATATAGCATGATAATTATTGGAATTATAGAATTTATCGCATTATTTATAGCAGTATTATTTTTGGCTAATATTAGAATTGATTTATTAAAGTTAATAGTAGGATTTATTTTAATTTTAATTCCCTCGTTGATAGGTTTTTTCTATTTTTCCCAAGGGGTAGGAATTATCGTTTTATTCGTAGGTTTGTCTTTTTTATTTTATATATTGGCGAAAACGAAATGGGTTCTTATTGATGTATGTATAGTCATGATGCTGGGAATCTTAGCAGATAATATCTCTCAATTTTTGCAAAATAAACCGATAGGCGGTCATGATTCAATTATTATGCATATTATCTTGTTTAATTGTGTCTTCTCTGCACTTATCGTACTTTATAAAGTGATTTTGAAAAGAAAGATGACATATGTCTACCTATCTTTTGTCAATCAATTAATTATAATAGTATTGATAATTGTTACTGTTGCAATTTTCTATATTAACGTCTTTGTCTTACATACGAAGATGCTTGTAATAATAAATATAGCTATCCAATTACTCTATCTTTCGCTTATTATTTTATTATTTTCATTATTACTAAGAACAACCAAAAAAGAGTATATGGTTAAGCAAAAAGAAATATTGCAACAACATTTTAGTGAATATACCAAAGCATTGGCAAAAGTAAATGAAGATATGCAAAAGTTCCGTCATGATTATATGAATATATTATTATCAATCCGGGGCTACCTTGATGAAAAAAATATAGATGGCTTAACGGATTATTTTTACACATACATTATTCCTACGGAGCAGCAAACACTGTTTCGTAATAAAATGTTTGGTGTACTTGAAAAATTAGAAGTATTAGATATTAAAAGTATTATTGCCTCTAAAATGATCCAAGCAGAAAGGGAAAATATTGAGGTGAATCTCGAAATTCCTCAGCAAATTTCACAAATTAATATCGATCCAATTGATCTTACACGTGTAATTGGCATCTATTTAGACAATGCAATAGAAGCTAGTGAAAACATTAAAAATCCTTGCATCAATATGGCTTTCTTCCAAAATACTGAAGAAAATATTATTATTATTGAAAATAAATGTAACCCAGACAACCTGCATCTAGACAAGCTGTTCAATAAGTCCTTTTCTACTAAAGGAGAACAGCGCGGACTAGGTTTGCTTAATGCACGCTCTATTTTAAATAAATATGATCATATAACAATGAATACACGTATTGAAAAAGATTGGTTTATCCAAGAAATACAAATTGACCAAAGGAGTTGAAACAAACCATGCGTGTTATTTTATGTGAGGACGATCCACAACAGCGACGATTCTTACAATCTACTATTTTGCAATATACGAGTTTTCACGAAACGAATATAGAACTAGTACTTTGTGCAGCAAAACCTGAAGAAGTGATGACCTATCTTACAGATCATCAGGCGGATTGCTATTTTTTGGATATTGAGCTAGATGCGGACATAAACGGACTAGAACTGGCTCAATTCATTCGGGAAAAGGATCCTTTAGCCAATATTATCTTTATCACAACATTTGCCGATAAATTGAAACTGACATTTACCTATAAACTAGCAGCATTAGATTATATCCTAAAAGAAGCTCCAAATTTAAAAGATAATATCATTTCTGCTTTGCAAGTGGCTTATGAAAAGTATGAACAAATTCATTTCAAAGAAGAAACAGGATTTTTTGCATTAAAAATCGGGGAGTTCATCAAAAAAGTACGCTTTGAAGATATTTATTACTTTGAGACCTCACACCATGCACATAAAGTTATCCTAAGGGAGATAAATGGTTTCTATGAATTTTACGGGAATTTAAAAGAAATTGAAGAAAAAATAGATGAACGCTTTTTCCGTTGTCACCGCAGCTATTTGATTAATCTTGATTATATAGAAAAACTTGATATGCAAAAAAGACAAGTGTTGCTGAAAAACGGTACCATTTGTGATGTCTCTTATCGTTATTGGAAAAACTTAAAACAGCACTTTTTACAAAGTCAATTAACAGGACACAAGTAACAAATAATATTTAAACTAGTAGCAAATTTGGCTCCCCGAATCTAGATAGCTATGCTTCATTTTTCACAAGCTTCTTTTCAAGCCACTCCACCAATTTGTACATAATCGTTGCAAATACTGCTATAAGCAACAGGCTCATTAATACGAGCGTAAAATTGAAGACCTGGAAGCCGTATATAATTAGATATCCGAGCCCCTTAGCGGATACAAGAAATTCCCCGACAATAATCCCAACCCATGATAAGCCTACATTCACCTTTAACGTTGAAATGATTGTTGGAAACGAAGCGGGAAGGATCGTGTGCTGGAATGTTTGGACTCTTGTCGCTCCGAACGTTTGCATTACTTTAATATAATTGGAATCTACCTCTCGAAAAGACGTGTATACAACGATTGTTGTAATGATAACGGATATAATCGTTCCCATGGCAATTATGGAGGTATAACCTGGTCCCAAAGCAACGATAAGGATCGGTCCTAAGGCTACCTTTGGCATCGCGTTTAAGATGACGAGGTAGGGGTCAAGGATATTCGATAACCGTGGCGACCACCATAGGATGGCAGCTAAAATTGTACCTAACAATGTCCCTAAAATAAATCCTAGAATCGTCTCAAACAATGTAACTTGTAAATTAACAAGCAAAGAACCGTCGCTTATTTTTGTTAAAAATAAATTCCACACTTTCGTAGGAGAACTGAAAATTAGTGGATCAATCCAGTGATATTTACTGGAAATTTCCCATAAGCCAAAAAAGGTAATAAAAATAAGAAGCTGCCAAAATTGAGTCAAGCGTTTTTCTTTTTTTAACGTCTGTAAATATTCTTTGTGCAGAAGCTCTGTGTTACGTTGTTTTTGACTCAAGATTGTTCAACTCCTCCCATATGATTTGGAATAACTCTGAAAAACTCGGATGCTGCCTCGCTGCAAAAGGGGTAAGGCCTTGTAACTCTTTTGGGACAATAAAGGATTGTGCGATTTCTCCTGGATTTGCTTTCAGGAGGAAAATACGGTCACTCATGGCGATGGCTTCGCCGATGTCATGGGTTACCAAAAGCGCTGTTTTATTATACTCTTTTAAAATTTGAAACACTAAATCTTCAAGTTTAAGCTTTGTTTGATAATCAAGTGCGGAAAAGGGCTCATCAAGCAAGAGAATTTTTGGATATGTTGAAAGTGTTCGAACTAATGCCACGCGCTGGCGCATTCCACCTGATAATTCACTTGGATACTTTTTTTCTATGTTTTCCAACTTCATCTCTTTTAGAAGATCAAGAGACTTTTGATAATTTTCCGGGGTATCGATTTTCATTATTTTTAAACCAAGCGTAATATTTTCCTCGATTGTTTTCCACGGGAAAAGATAATCCTGCTGGAGCATATAACCGATCATCGCCTTCTGGTCGCTAACATTTATGCCATCAATTTTAATAGAACCTTCCGTCGGTTCTAAGAGTCCCGCAATGATCGAAAGTAATGTTGTTTTCCCACAGCCGCTAGGGCCGAGGAAGGAGATAAATTCCCCCTCCTCAATTGAAAGTGATATATTTTCTAGAGCCGTAGTTGCTGTTTTTGGAGAAAAATAGGTGTGATAAACATTTTCGATTTCTAAAAAGCTCATTGGAGAAAAACCTCCCTCCTATTTAGCCATCACTTTTTTCGCAATGTCTGTATTTACAAGTGTTTCATAATCAATTCGTTTTGGAAGATCACCGGCTTCATCCATAATGTCCTGTAAGTTGTTCCACTCTTCTTCATCCAAAATTGGATCGGTAGCAAAGGAACCTTGGCTCTTATAGCGGTCAACAACCGTTTCAATAATGGATAGGTCCGTGTCTTGGAAATGTGGCGCAATTGCTTCGGCAATTTCTTTCGCACTATGCTCCTGAACCCAAATCTGTGCTTTATAAACAGCTTTCGTGAATTTTTCAATAACCTCAGGATTTTCCTTCATGTAGCTATCCCGAGCCATAAATGTTGTATATGGAACATGACCGGACTCCGTTCCAAATGATGCTACAATGTATCCTTTTCCTTCATTTTCAAAAATACTGGCTGTCGGTTCGAACAACTGCACATAATCGCCTGTTCCAGAGGCAAAAGCATTCGGGATATTAGCGAAATCGATGTTTTGAATCAAAGTCGTGTCATTATGCGGATCAATACCATGTTTCTTGAGAACGAATTCTCCAACCATTTGCGGCATGCCGCCTTTACGCTGTCCTAGGAAGGTGCTGCCTTTTAATTGCTCCCATGTGAAATTGTCAACTTTTTCACGAGCAACAAGAAACGTGCCATCAGTTTGAGTAAGTTGCGCAAAGTTGATGACCGGATCCGTTGCACCTTGGGCTTCCACGTAAATTGAGGTCTCAGAGCCTACTAAAGCAACATCCGCTCCGCCTGTTAACAAGGCTGTCATTGTTTTATCTCCGCCCCAAGTAGTCGTCATTTCAACATCAAGGCCCTCTTCAGCAAAAAAACCTTTTTCAAGCGCTACATATTCTGGGGCATAAAAAATCGAGCGAGTAACCTCAGCCAGCCTAACCTTCTGTGGTGTATCTTGTGAACATGCCGTAAATGCAAATAGAACAAGTAAAGATATTGTTACCACCATTAGTTGACGAAATTTCATATTATACAAACCCCCTTGAATTGAATCTAAAATAGACTATGATGAAAGAATAAAATGTGTGAATGCCCATGTAAAAATTTAAATGGAGCCATGCACCAATTGTCGGTGGGGGTGCCTGTCCCCGCATGGCAGTTGATATAGCAGAAGGGAGTTAAGTTAGTGTTGAAGTATGTTAACATAATTGATTCGCAACGATATCCTTCACCGCACCCTGAGATCGATGTCTTTCTCATTACATATTTAAGCGATCGTTACCGGGTTAAGGCTTTTTTAGCCGTTCCAAAATGGGAGCCGGAGCGGAGAAATGGGAAGTTTCCAGGCTTTTTATACTTAAGAGGTGGAATTAAAGGTGTAGGAATGGTGCGAGTTGGAAGAATCATTCAATTTGCCTCGGAAGGCTTTGTTGTAGTTGCACCATTTTACAGAGGGAATTGCGGTGGGGAAGGTTATGAGGATTTTGCTGGGGAAGATCGAAGAGATGCCTTTGAGGCATTTGAAATATTGAAGGAGCACCCTTTAGTGGATCGCAATAATATCCATATATTTGGCTTTTCCCGTGGAGGTGTGATGGCATTAATTACAGCGATTGAAAAGCCTGATGCGAGATCAATCGTGACATGGGGAGGTGTCTCCGATATGACTTTAACATATGAAGAAAGAGAAGATCTCAGAAGAATGATGAAGCGGGTGATCGGTGGAACCCCGGCTAAGGTTCCTGACCAGTACAGCTGGAGAACCCCGTTAGACCAAGTAGAAAAAATCAATGCCCAGGTATTAATCATCCATGGAGCACAGGACAAAAATGTATCAGTGGAACATGCGTATTTATTGGAAAATAAGCTAAAAGAGCATGGTAAACGGTATTCTAAATGGATTTTCGAGGAATACACCCATTACTTCCCGCCACAAGTTAATCGTCAAGTTGTTCAGAAACTAGCGCAATGGATGCAACAAGGTGAGGATGGTACCGCTATAAGAATTTAATCCAACATCAAATGCTCTCAGGGGTCGGTTTGATTATGGATAACAAGCGATTACAATCATCTTCAAGAGAACAAATCAAACTAAGTCTGTCATCCTTTTTCATTCCAACAAAAAAAGCACGGAACCCCATCAAACGGGCATCACCGTGCTTTGAATTTTATTATTTTACCAATGGACCTGCATTTTTGATTTCGTCAGATACATCACCGAACTGCTTGAAGTTTTCATTGAATGCTTGTGCTAATTCTAATGCTTTCTTCTCGTATGCAGCACCGTCAGCCCAAGTTTTCTTAGGTTGTAATACTTCATCAGGTACTCCAGGGCAATGTAATGGAATTTGTAATCCAAAGATTGGGTCTGTTACTGTTTCAACGTTGTCTAAATCTCCTTCAAGAGCAGCACGAACCATTGCTCTAGTGTAAGAAAGATTCATACGCTTACCAACGCCGTATTCACCGCCAGTCCAACCAGTGTTAACTAAGAATACATGTGCATTGTATTGGTCGATTTTTTCGCCAAGCATTTCAGCATACACTCTTGCTGGTCTTGGTAAGAATGGGGAACCAAAGCATGTTGAGAATGCTGGTTGTGGTTCAGTGATGCCACGCTCAGTTCCAGCAACCTTACTTGTATAGCCACTGATAAAGTGGTACATTGCTTGCTCTTTAGTTAAACGGCTTACTGGAGGTAAAACGCCAGAAGCATCAGCTGTTAAGAAAATAATTGTATTTGGATGTCCACCAATACTTGGTGTTACGATATTATCAATTGCGTGAATTGGATAAGCCGCACGAGTATTTTCTGTTAATGATGAATCATCATAATCTGCCACTCTAGTAGCATCGTCAAGAACTACGTTTTCTAATACAGTACCGAAACGGATTGCATCCCAAATTTGTGGTTCCTTTTCTTGAGACAGGTTAATACATTTAGCGTAGCAGCCACCCTCAATGTTAAATACGCCATTATTAGACCAACCATGCTCATCATCACCAATTAGACGACGATTTGGATCAGCAGATAATGTTGTTTTACCAGTACCTGATAATCCGAAGAATAATGCTACATCACCTTCTTGACCGATATTGGCTGAGCAGTGCATTGGCAATACATTCTTTTCAGGTAATAAATAGTTCATAATAGAGAAAATGGACTTCTTCATTTCACCAGCATACTCAGTACCACCGATTAATACTGTTTTTTGCTCAAAAGAAATGATAATAAATGTTTCTGATTTTACACCATCAACAGCTGGATCAGCTTTGAAATTAGGTGCAGTTATTACAGTAAATTCCGGAGTATGTGACTGTAATTCTTCATCAGTTGGACGAATAAATAATTGATGAACGAATAAATTATGCCATGCATATTCGTTGATTACTTGAATTGGTAAACGATATTTAGTATCTGCCCCGGCAAATCCTTGGAAACGGAAGATTTCATCTTTGGAACTTAAGTAATTTAACACTTTTTGATAAAGTGAATTGAATACTTCAGAAGAGATTGGTTGGTTAACGGAACCCCAATCAATTTTATCTTTTGTTGAAGCCTCTTCGACAATGTATTTATCCTTTGGTGAACGGCCAGTATATTTTCCAGTTGTAGCACGGATAGCACCTGTTGAAGATAATACAGCTTCTTCTCTTGATAGTGTTTTTTCCACTAATTGTGGAACAGACAGATTATGATGGACATTAGCTCCACTAATCACATCCTTTAATTCAATCGTGTTACGAACAGAGTTCATGAACAAAACCTTCCTTTTCATTAATTTAAATCATTTTATAATCTAATCTATAATATGTTAAATAGTATAACATATTTAGATTAATAGTCTATACTATTTAAAATCTTTATCTAATTTTTAAATTTTAATTGCAAAATATGGTTTTCTACGATACTATAGGTCAGAACGGATACTCTCTTATCCCGAGTTGGTGGAGGGGGGACAGACCCTAAGAAACCCGGCAACCGACACTATTATTATTTCCATGAAATTATCGCAACTATCCGGTTTATTTCGTTGGAAAATAAAAAATGGTGACAAGGTGCTTAACCTGTTGCAAGACAAGCTTTTGTCTTGAGCGATAAGAGTGAAAGGCTTAGTTGATTAAACAACCTTTCCTCATTTATTTGTAGGAAAGGTTTTTTTGCGTCTTTATATGATTTATTTTGAGTTTTTTATACAAAGATGGATACCTTAAAATATAGAAAAGGTATGAGCCAACGTATAAAGGGAATGAGTACCGTTAAAATTGATTTATTCTTAGGAGGTACATATTTAAATGACAAAGAATCGTCGTTTGTTTACTTCAGAATCAGTAACGGAAGGACACCCGGATAAAATATGTGATCAAATTTCTGATGCTATTTTGGATGAGATCCTTAAAAACGATCCAAACGCTCGTGTAGCGGCTGAAACGACTGTAACAACAGGCTTGGTACTAGTTGCCGGCGAAATTACCACATCCACTTATGTGGATATTCCAAAAATTGTACGTGAAACAGTTGATGGCATTGGGTATAATCGTGCAAAATATGGATTTGATGCTGAGACATGTGCTGTTTTAACATCGATTGATGAACAATCTCCTGATATTGCAATGGGTGTTGATAAAGCCCTGGAAGCCCGTGAAGGTAAAATGTCAGATGAAGAGATTGAAGCGATTGGAGCAGGAGACCAAGGATTAATGTTTGGATTCGCTTGTAATGAAACACCTGAATTAATGCCGCTTCCTATTTCATTGGCACACAAACTATCACGCCGATTGGCAGAGGTTCGTAAAAATGAAACCCTTTCCTATTTACGTCCCGATGGTAAGACACAAGTAACGGTTGAGTATGACGAAAACGATAAACCGGTGCGCATTGATGCTATTGTTGTATCCACACAGCATAATCCGGAAGTATCATTAGAACAAATTCAAAAAGATATTAGGGAATTTGTCATTAACCCAATTGTTCCAAAAGAGCTTATTGATGAAAAAACAAAATACTTCATTAATCCTACAGGCCGTTTCGTAATTGGCGGACCTCAAGGTGATGCT
Organism: Schinkia azotoformans; assembly: GCF_035811335.1. Taxonomy (NCBI): domain Bacteria; kingdom Bacillati; phylum Bacillota; class Bacilli; order Caryophanales; family Bacillaceae; genus Schinkia; species Schinkia azotoformans. The sequence continues at coordinate 202,922 of NZ_JARSMD010000016.1, read as the reverse complement.
GGCTTAACAGGCAGAAAAATTATTGTTGATACTTATGGAGGATATGCACGTCATGGCGGTGGTGCATTCTCTGGGAAAGATCCAACAAAGGTTGACCGCTCAGCGGCTTATGCAGCAAGATATGTAGCCAAAAATATTGTTGCAGCTGGGTTAGCTGAAAAGTGTGAAGTCCAGCTTGCCTACGCAATTGGTGTTGCCCAACCGGTATCGATTGCTGTTGATACGTTTGGAACTGGAAAGGTTTCAGAAGAGAAGTTAGTTGAAGTTGTCCGTAATAACTTTGACCTTCGTCCTGCTGGAATCATCAAAATGTTAGACTTACGTCGCCCAATCTATAAAGAAACGGCTGCTTACGGACATTTTGGTCGAATCGACCTTGATGTACCTTGGGAAAAAACAGATAAAGCAGAAAGACTACAAAAAGAGGCATTACAATAATAATAGAGGGTAGATAAGCTTTAGAAGTTTATCTACCCTTTTTTTTAGAGGGAATGGGCGCATATCCATAATTTTGAAATAAATTGGTATAAAAATGTTTTATAGGGTATACTATGAAAAAGGGTTTAAAAATTCATATTTTGAAGTCGCTTATTATAAAGATATAACACATCCTATTTTGTTATGTTTTTATAATAAGTTTTTTTGTTGCAATCATGGCTAATTTGGATTTTTTATGAACATAATTCTCGAAAGGTGTGGTAGGTAATGGCTTTTGGAAGAAGACCAGTAGAAGAGGTTGTTACAGAGGAGACTAAGGTGTGGGTGTGTACTTCAGATGATTGCAACTGTTGGGTTCGTGATAACTTCAAAAGTAGTGACGAGCCAGCTTGTCCATTATGTCATAGCGAAATGAGCCCAAGTACTAAAATGCTGCAGGTCGTTGAAAATCACAGCCGACATAATTTTAAATAAAAATTTGACTTAGGAAATTATATGGTATATTATTAGGCATACGCTATTAAGTTCGTTTATAAAATTTTGCATGTATATACGTAAGTCGTGACTGCAAATGGAATGTGGACGATTACTTTCTCCACAATTTGTAGTTACGGCTTTTTTATATTTGATTAAATGTAAGTAAATAAGCTTATGGTGATTAATAAAAATATTGGAGGAAATACAAATGAAAACTGGTACAGTTAAATGGTTTAATGCAGAAAAAGGTTTTGGATTTATTGAAGTTCAAGGTGGAGAGGATGTTTTCGTACATTTCTCAGCTATTCAAAGCGATGGCTTTAAGTCATTAGAAGAAGGTCAAAAAGTTTCTTTCGAAGTTGTTGAAGGAAACCGTGGACCACAAGCTGCTAATGTTCAAAAAGCATAATTAGCGTAATAGAATATAGCATGGGGTTGTCAATGACAGCCCCCCTATATATTTTATCTACTAAACTCCTCTTGGTTGATTCCATCTTTTTATCCCACATTATTTTATTTTTCAAATTATCTAATGTTTAAATTGATTAACAAGTTGGTTTTTATAAGCTAATTCCCATGGCGCGGCCTAGGAGCCGTAAAGATGAAAGAGAGGCAGGGCTTTCGTTGTTTTAGATATATCTGTCGAGAAGTGTTTAGTAAAAATAACAAGGAGACTATGCTTCAAAGCTAAAGTCTCCAACTACATATAATTTTAATTTATTCGTAATTGTCTAGCTACAGTGCCCAGCGACTCGAAAAACTTCACAGGCCTCCCTACGATAAGTCAACATCGACTCACCATGCTCGTCGTGTTTCCTTTATCTCAGTCGACATGCTCCAGTTTTTTCGTCGCTAGACGGGCACCTCCGCTTTTCTATTTTTGCAACCCTTTATAAAATTGACCTTTTTCTACATATTCCCGTCTAATTCTAGCCATGTCTTTCAGGTCTTCTTCATTCAATTCGCGGACGACTTTCGCGGGGCGTCCAAATGCTAATGTGTTTGGCGGAATTTTTTTGCCTTGAGAAACGAGGCTGCCGGCACCGATAAAAGCACCTTCCCCAATCTCAGCACCATCCAAAATCGTTGAGCCCATCCCAATTAAAGCATTTTTTCTAATCGTACAGCTATGTAAAATAACCATATGTCCCACTGTTACGTCATCTTCTATTATTAGCGGGTTATTAGGACTTTGGTGAAGGACTGAGTTGTCCTGGATACTTACACGATCCCCGATAATGGTCGGGGCTACATCGCCACGGATGGATGTATTGAACCAAATATTAGTTAATTCACCAATCGAAACGTCACCAGTTATAGTTACATAATCTGCAATAAAAGCGCTTTCTGCTATTTTTGGATATTTTCCCTTGAATTCATAAATCATAACAATATCATTCCTTTTTAAAAAAATTTGTGTCTTGAATAAAGGTCCGCTCAAACCATAAAATGATTGTATCATGGATAATTGGTAAAATTAACTTTATTCAGCGGAAAATTCTTTTAATCATAAAATGGAGAAATGACTCCAATTTGTATTACGTATCAATAGGATTCAAACCCCTGCTGAATAAAGTTAAGCCTCTGGCGGATGCCTCAGATTTTTTAGAGGAAATTATCGAGCAAGCTCGATAAAAATCTGGGCGCCAATACACCAAGGCATATTTGATTAGTAAAGGAGACTTTTTTCATGTGGAAGTGGGAAGTTGAAGACCCTCGTGGAGTGTTTGTAGTTGTTCATGGTGCATTTGAACATCAGGGACGCTATAAGTGGTTAACAGAAATGTGGAAAGCAAGCAAAATGAATGTAGTACTTGGCGACTTGCCTGGTCAAGGTACTTCTACAAGAAAAAGAGGGCATATCGATTCTTTTAATGAATATATAGATACGATTTGCGGATGGATTGAGGAAGCAAGAGTGTATGATTTACCGATCTTTTTGCTTGGCCACAGCATGGGGGGCTTAGCTGTCATTCGGACATTGCAGGAAAAACAATTACCTATAAAGGCAGCTGTTTTGTCTTCTCCGTGTTTAGGACTAACAACCCCACCACCGAAAGGGTTACAATTAGCTGCAAAAGCTTTAAATGTAGTCGTTCCTTCCCTCCGGCTTGCTTCCCATATGGAACCGAAAATTGCGACACGAAATAAAGAAGTGATGCAATTCGATGAAAATGACTCGCTTTATGTGACAAAGGTTTCTGTCCGCTGGTATCAAGAGCTTATGAAGGCAATGGAGCAGGCAAATCGAAATATTGATAAATTACCTGATGATATTCCGGTATTACTGATGCAAGCAGGGGCGGATAAAATTGTCGATAAAGTTGTTGTAAAAGAATGGTTTAATAAAATAAAAGTAAATGAAAAGCTTTATAAAGAATGGCCAAAGCTTTATCATGAAATTTTCAATGAACCGGAAAGAGATGAAGTATTTAAATATGCCAAAGGTTTTATAGAAATGCAATTGCAAAAATCTTTTTAATTTTTTTGATAGATCTTGTTTGGAGTGAAAAAGGATTGACAGCACCAGGCTACGTATTTTACTTAATGAAAAAAATATATAAAAATGTTTTTCCAAATGTCCATCAACAATTAAATAAATGGAAAAAAAAAGCGAGCGAAATTCCTGATCCTGAACTTAGAAAGCAGGCATTAGCCAGTATTAATTCGAAAACCTTTCATTGTGAAGGTGGAGGAGTCTATGCCATTTTGGCAAGGGAATCACTAACCGATTGTATTGAATTCATTGTCGCTTATCAAACGATTAGTGATTACTTGGATAATTTATGCGACAGAAGCACCTCCTTAGACCCAGTTGATTTCAAGTGCCTGCATGAGTCGATGCTGCATGCCTTAACACCGGGTGCAAGTACGAAAAATTATTATTGCTACCGCAAGGAGCAGGATGATGGGGGCTATTTGTGTGAATTAGTGGAGACATGTCAAAAAACTCTTATGAGAGTAAAGCACTATGAAAAAATTGCTCCTTATTTACATGAATTAGCTTCCTATTATTGCGACTTGCAGGTGTACAAGCATATTAAACCTGAAGAACGGGTACCTGAATTGGAAGCATGGTTTGAATTGTATAAGGAAAAGCTGCCGAAAATGGAATGGTATGAATTTTCGGCCTGTGCAGGTTCAACATTAGGAATTTTTTGCTTAGTTGCCTATGGCTTCAATTCAGTTTTTACTGACAAAGAAATGTTGCAGGTTAGACAGGCTTTATTTCCATATGTCCAAGGCCTTCATATTTTATTAGATTATTTTATTGATCAAGAAGAAGATAGGATAGGCGGGGATTTGAACTTCTGCTTTTATTATCCAAGCCCGGAAGTATTAAAAATAAGGCTTGTTCATTTTTTTGAACAAGCCAATGTACATACTAAAGGATTACCGGATGAAACTTTCCATCGCTTAATTAATCATGGACTTTTAGGTCTATATCTTTCCGATCCGAAGGTAAAGAGACAAACCGAAATTCAACGTGTTATGCGAAAAATTTTAAAAAGCGGCGGATTTACTTCCTTATTTTTTTACATAAATGGACGTTGGTATCGTAAAAATGTAGGACAAAATAGAAAGGTTGCCTCTTAAGTTTCTGTTGAGACAACCTTTCACTTTTTGTTATTTAATTTTTTCTATTGCGATTACAAATGGTGCATGATTAATTTGGTTCAAAAATTGATATTGCAGCACTTGGGCCTGTTTTTGATCAATCGTTTTAACATATTGAATCAACTGATCCCGTTCAATTTGACCCTTGGGATGTCCATGGTAGACAACAAGTACAATGATTCCACCCGGGGGCATCATTGTTAGCAGCTGTTTCACGGCGCTTATGCTAGAGTCCGGGGTTGTAACAATGGTTTTGTCTCCACCCGGTAAATAACCTAAATTGAAAATGGCAGCTTTGATTTTTTTATGAAGTTCTGGTGGAATAACAGATTCAATTTGATCATGACTTTTTAGAAAAAGTTCTACTCTTATCTGGAGTTCATATTCTTGTAGGCGCAGGTGTGCCTTTTCCAGCGCATCCTGCTGGATGTCAAAACCGTAAACCTTTCCGCTTGAACCCACCAAATTGGCCAATAATACCGTATCATGACCATTTCCAACGGTCGCGTCGATAGCAATATCTCCTTCTTTGACAGCAGCTTCAAGCAATGAATGGGCAAACGGCAAAACTCGTTTCAACATCATTGCGAACATCCTTCTTTGACTGCTAATTTACCCTGCCAACTATCGCGTCTTTTCAGCTCGGCATCAATCGCATTTAAAACTTCCCATTTCTTTAGACTCCACATTGGACCAATCATTAAATCGGGCGGCCCGTCACCTGTGATGCGATGAATCACAATTTCAGGGGGGAAAATCTCCAATTGGTCACATACTAAATTTACATAATCCTCAAAAGATAAAAATTGGAGCAAGCCTTTTTCATACTGCTTGACCATCGGGGTTCCTTTTAGCAAATGAAGAAGGTGAATTTTAATTCCTTGAATATCAAGCTTTGCAACTTCTTTTGCTGTTTCTAACATCATTTCTGGTGTTTCTTGCGGAAGTCCATCAATAATATGGGAACAAACTCTAATACCATGCTTTCTGAGCTTTGTAACGCCTTCTTTGTAACAGTCATAGTCATGAGCACGATTGATTAGATTTGCTGTTGATTCATGTACGGTCTGAAGGCCAAGCTCGACCCATAAATAAGTCCGTTCATTCAGTTCTGCCAAATATTCAACGACATCATCCGGGAGACAATCCGGTCTTGTTGCAATCGACAAACCGACTACATCGGGCTGTTGTAAAATAATTTCATATTTTTCTCGAAGCTCTTTAACAGGTGCATACGTATTTGAAAATGCTTGGAAATAGCCTAGATATTTTCCGTCTTTCCATTTCTCATGCATTTTCGTTCTTATATCATTAAATTGTTTAACTAAATGATCGGTACGATTACCGGCAAAATCACCGGAACCGGCAGCACTACAAAAAGTACACCCGCCATGGGCAACCTTTCCGTCCCGATTCGGGCAGTCAAAGCCGCCATCAAGTGCCACCTTAAATACTTTATGTCCAAATGTTTCACGTAAATGGTAGTTCCATGTATGGTACCGCTTTTGGTCAGTTGTATAAGGGAATGAATTCTTCATCTGTATTCCCTCCTTCTTTTGAAATTACTTTTGTGTTATTAAACACACTGTGTCATTTTAGCATGATAACCACTTTTGGGACAAGAGGTTGGGACGCAGGGTCGGGTTCTGTGTTCAGGAGTTCCCCAGAGCCAGAGTTCCCGACCCTGTGTCCCGGAGCAATCCCGTGGCCCAGAGCCAGAGTTCCCGACCCTATGTCCCACCCCAACCCCGTGGGCCGTATAACAATCCTGCAACCTGTACAAAATAATAATGCTGCACCTAACCAACACCTACTCCATTTAAATAAAGGAGGAATCTTCAATGGCAACACGTGCATCAGTTGACCAACATATCAACAGAGCTGAAGAAGCTTGTAAATACGCATTAGAACAATTGGAAGTTGCGAACCAGCAAGAGCATTACAATACGACTGAGTATATAGATGCGCAAATGATGTTAAATGAGTCCTACATGGAACTGCAAAAGCTAATGTTAAGCTCCAATAAGCAGCAGAAAGAGCGTTTATACCGGATGCAATTACAAATTAATCGCATCCAAAATGATATGATTTTAGATCAGCAAAACTTATTAATGTAGCTCATATTTGCCAATGGACTTGACAATGAACCGGTAAATTCTTAAAATACAGACTATATGATATAAACAACTATGATGAGGAATAGTAATGGTTGATGAGTCTTCTAGAGAATTGGCGGTTGGTGCAAGTCAATAGCTTATCATCATGAACTCGCCTTTAAGTTGCAAATGTGAAAAATAGTAATGTTTGCCGTATTGTCCGCGTTAAGGAATTAGAAGTGGGTTAATCTTTATATGAATGGTGTATAAAGATTTGCTAATGTGGGTGGTACCGCGGGAAGTTCAAATAGCCTCTCGTCCCTGGTTATTTTCAGCTGGGGCGAGAGGTTTTTGTATTGGTAAAAGTTATAAACTTACATAAAAGTGGGTAACTTCAATTAATAAAGTATTTCAAATAGAAAACTACCATACATACATTGAAATAAAAAATAAAAGCAGGAGGTTTTTTTATGTCATTTGATCATAAAATTATCGAAAAGAAATGGCAGAACCATTGGGAAGAAAATAAAACATTTAAAACAACAGAAGACAAGGACAAGCCTAAATTTTATGCATTAGACATGTTCCCTTACCCTTCAGGTGCCGGATTGCACGTTGGACATCCAGAAGGCTACACAGCTACAGATATTTTATCCAGATTGAAGCGTATGCAAGGATATAATGTACTTCATCCAATGGGCTGGGACGCATTCGGTCTTCCTGCTGAGCAATATGCTTTAGATACAGGAAATGACCCAGCAGAATTTACAGCTAAAAACATAAATACATTTAAGAGACAAATCAAATCACTAGGATTTTCTTATGATTGGGATCGTGAAATTAATACAACGGATCCAAATTATTATAAATGGACACAATGGATTTTCCTAAAGCTATATGAAAAAGGCTTAGCTTATGTTGATGAGGTGCCTGTTAACTGGTGTCCGGCATTAGGAACAGTTCTTGCCAATGAAGAAGTAATCGATGGAAAAAGTGAGCGCGGTGGTCATCCGGTTATTCGTAAACCGATGAGACAGTGGATTTTGAAAATTACTGAATATGCAGACCGTCTTCTTGAAGATTTAGAGGAGCTTGACTGGCCTGAAAGCATTAAAGAAATGCAGCGCAATTGGATTGGACGTTCAGAGGGTGCAGAAATTATATTTGAAATTGCTGGCACAAATCAAAGCTTTGAAGTATTTACAACAAGACCGGATACCATTTTTGGGGCAACGTATGCGGTATTAGCACCGGAACATCCATTAGTGGCTGAAATTACAACAGCTGAGCAAAAAGCAGAAATTGATGCCTATCTTGAAAAAGTTCAATCAAAGAGTGATCTTGAAAGAACAGACCTAGCAAAAGAAAAAACAGGTGTGTTTACAGGTGCTTATGCCATTAATCCTGTTAACGGGGAGAAAATGCCAATCTGGATTGCAGACTACGTGTTAATGGGCTATGGTTCAGGGGCGATTATGGCTGTACCTGCCCATGATGAACGTGACTATGAGTTCGCTGTAAAATTTGAATTGCCAATCAAAGAGGTTGTAGCAGGTGGAGATATTTCAAAGGAAGCCTATACAGGTGATGGAGCTCATGTAAACTCTGACTTCTTAAATGGTTTAAATAAAGAAGAAGGTATTAAAACAGCGATAGAGTGGTTTGAGTCCAAAGGTAAAGGAAAGAAAAAGGTATCATATCGCTTGCGTGACTGGTTATTTAGCCGCCAGCGTTATTGGGGTGAGCCAATTCCAGTCATCCATTGGGAAGATGGCACAACAACAACTGTACCTGAATCTGAATTACCTTTAATTCTTCCAAAAACCAATAATATTAAACCATCTGGAACAGGTGAATCACCGCTTGCCATTATTGAAGATTGGGTAAATGTAGTAGATCCTGAAACAGGTAAAAAAGGTCGTCGTGAAACAAATACAATGCCACAATGGGCAGGCAGCTGCTGGTATTTCTTACGATTTATCGACCCAGACAACAGTGAGGCACTTGCAGATCCCGAAAAGCTAAAACAATGGCTGCCAATTGATATTTATATTGGTGGAGCCGAACATGCTGTCCTACACTTATTATATGCTCGTTTCTGGCATAAATTCCTTTATGATATTGGAGTTGTCCCAACGAAGGAGCCGTTCCAAAAGTTATTTAACCAAGGTATGATTCTTGGTGAAAATAACGAAAAAATGAGTAAATCAAAAGGAAATGTAGTAAATCCAGACGACATCATTGAAAGCCATGGTGCCGATACGCTTCGCCTTTATGAAATGTTTATGGGACCATTAGATGCTTCGATTGCATGGTCAACAAATGGACTTGATGGAGCCCGTCGTTTCCTAGATAGAATCTGGCGCTTATTTGTAACAGATACTGGCACATTAAATGAAAGAATTCAAAAAGGTACCAATTTAAAATCTTTAGAACGTGTTTATCACCAAACAGTGAAAAAGGTAACAGACGATTACGAGCATCTACGATTTAATGTGGCTATTTCACAAATGATGGTATTTATTAATGAAGCGTACAAAGCTGAAGTTCTACCATATGAGTATATGGAAGGCTTTGTAAAATTAATCTCTCCAGTTGCCCCACATGTGGCAGAAGAACTTTGGGAAAAACTTGGTCACGGTGAAGGCTCTATCAGCTTTGAACAATGGCCAACTTACGATGAATCAAAATTAGTTGAAGATGAAGTAGAAATTGTTGTCCAATTGAACGGCAAGGTACGTACAAAGCTTAATATTCCAAAGGATGCAACGAGAGAAGTGATGGAAGAGATTGCAATGAAAGATGAAAAAGTAATCGAAGGCATTGAAGGCAAAACAGTACGCAAAGTTGTTGCAGTACCAGGGAAATTAGTTAATATTGTTGCTAACTAAATACATTAAAAACACGACATTCCCATTTGGGGCGGAAATGTCGTGTTTTTTTGTAGAAAGCTTGAATATGCTAAGTTATCTATAATCAAACGGAGCCCGGGTCTTATTTGGTGAGGATAAAACCAAGTTATCTATAATCAAACGGAGCCCGGACCTTATTTGGTGAGGATAAAAGAAGGGTAGTGACTACTTGCTTTGCTTCCCCGCATTCAACCCAGCCAGTCGCCCAGTTACTAATGCTGCTGTAATATTATAGCCGCCCGTGTACCCATGAATATCTAATATTTCACCGCAAAAATAAAGCCCGTTCATTAGTTTTGAAGACATTTCCTTAGGGTTAATCTCTTTTACTGAAACGCCGCCGCCGGTAACGAACGCTTTTTCAATAGGCAATGTACCATTGACCTTGATTTCAAATCTTTTTAAATCTTTAACAAACCCGCGGATTTTATCATTGGGCAAATTCGCATAGGTGATTGACTCGTCAATTTCATTTTTCTCAAGTAAAAACAATAGCAATCGTTCTGGAACAAAGCCCTTTAAAACATTTTTGACTGCTTTTTTAGGATCAGCTTTGATTTTTTTCATGATTTGTTGAAAAAGCTCTTCTTCGTTCACAGTAGGAAAAACATCAATGGCAACAATAATTTCGTTTACTTTAAACTTTTGTAAGGCCTTTACAACAAATTGACTGCAGCGCAAAATGGCTGGACCAGACAAACCGAAATGTGTGAAAATCATATCCATTTGATGGGTAACGATCGGTTTTCCTTTTTTGGGATCCAAAACAGAAACAGCAACATCTCTAAGTGAGAGCCCCTGCAAAGCTTTATTTTTAATAAAAGGCTCTGAAGATGTCACAGGAACTTCAGTAGGGTAAAGGTCCGTTATTGTATGACCAGCAGCTTTTGCCCAAGCATAGCCGTCACCTGTTGAACCAGTATGGGGGACTGATTTTCCACCGACTGCAACAACAACAGCACCAGAATGATAGGTTTCTCCATTATGCAACTCCACACCAACGGCACGGTCACCCTCGTATAAAACCTTTTTAACTGCTGCCTTCGTCCGAATATCCACATGCAGCTTCTTCAGTTGATTCAAAAGGGCGTCAATTACTGTTTGCGATTGATTTGAAGCGGGAAACATCCGTCCATGGTCTTCTTCTTTAAGTTTGACTCCTAAATTTTCAAAAAAGCAAATAATATCGAGATTATTAAATTCGGAAAAGGCACTATATAAAAACCGACCATTTCCCGGGATATGTTTGATGATTTCATCAACCGGTAGACGGTTCGTAACATTGCAGCGCCCACCGCCGGAGATTGCTAGTTTCCTGCCAAGGTTGTCCCCTTTATCTAACAACAGTACCTTGCATTTTTGTTCAGCGGCAGCGATGGCCGCCATTAGTCCTGATGGGCCGCCGCCAATGACGATTACATCATATTTGTTCATAATTACACCAGCTTTGGGAACATGGGGACGGTTCTCATGTTCCATATTTTTATAGGATAATGATTATTTCGGAATGGAACACGAGAACCGTCCCCATGTTCCGCTTTCCTAGGCTCATACTGTATGTTAAAATACAGAAGTTGTGTTTGCTTGTCAAATGCTACCGAAAAGGTCTTATTTTACATAATTGGAGGGCGAAATGTCCGGTTCAAAATTTCTTAAAGGAACATTAATGCTTACAGGAGCAACCTTCCTGTCTAAATTTCTGGGAATGATTTATGTATTTCCTTTTCAATCTATCGTTGGTTTAAAAGGGGGTACGCTCTATGCTTATGCTTATATTCCATACACGATTCTTTTAAGCATGGCAACAATGGGGGTACCGCTTGCCGTTTCAAAATTTGTTTCAAAATACAATGCATTAGGAGATTATTATACAGGTAGAAGGCTTTTTAAAACAGGCTTATTGTTGATGTTTATAAGTGGTCTCGTTACCTTTTTAATTTTTTATAGTATTTCTCCTTGGCTTGCACCGAAAATTGTTGGGCAAAATGAATATGGGATTAAACATGAAGAAGTCGTTTATGTTCTTAGAATGGTGAGTACAGCCCTTATTATCGTTCCGATGATGAGTATTATCAGGGGATTTTTTCAAGGCTATCAATCAATGGGACCAACGGCCATATCACAGGTCATCGAGCAAATTGCGAGAGTCATTTTTTTGCTGGCTGGAAGTTTTCTTGTCATGAAAGTATTAAATGGCGATTTGCATACGGCTGTCGGTTTAGCTGTTTTTGCGGCTACTGTGGGTGCAATAGCGGGTATGGGTGTCCTCATCTGGTATTGGGTAAAAAGAAAAGAAAATCTTGATGAATTTCTTGAACAGAGCACAACCCAAAGTAGTTTAACAACAAAGGAAATGCTGTTGGAGCTGCTTTCGTATGCCGGACCGTTCGTATTCGTTTCATTAGCGATTCCATTATATCAATTAGTGGATGAATTTACATTTAGTCGTGCCATGGAAAGTATAAATAAAGGCGGCGAATATGCCGAGAATTTATTTTCGATTTTTAATATGTATGGCCATAAATTAATTATGATACCAGTATCACTTGCAACAGCATTTGGTTTAACGCTTGTACCAACGATTACGGAATCATTTACCGCGAGGAATACGCCGCGATTAAACAAACAAGTCTCACAAGCTTTACAAATTGTTATGTTTTTAACATTACCGGCTGTGTTTGGACTGGCGGTGGTGGCCGGGCCGGCAATCGGTGCCCTTTTTAGTGTTGAGCATATTGATATCGGGGAAGGGATTATGTTTTATTATTCCCCTGTGGCGTTATTTTTTGCTCTCTTTACCGTTTCCGCTGCCATTTTGCAAGGAATCAATCAGCAGCGGTTTGCTGTTTATAGTATGTTCGGAGGCTTCCTTTTAAAGCTAGTTTTGAACATACCGCTTATTAAGCAGTTTGAAATTTATGGCGCCATTAGTGCAACAGCGATCGGCTTTTTATTTTCAATTATGTTTAATTTTTGGGCAATTAAAAAATATGCAAATGTCCGTTTTAACTATACGATTCGCCGCAGTTTACTAATTACTATTTTTGTAGGAATTATGGTGGCGGTTGTTCAATTGGTAAAATGGATTCTTTCCTTTGTTATTTCTTATGAAGATGGACGTGGTCAATCCATTGTTGTGTTGGTTCTTTCAATTACAGCAGGTGCCGGTGTTTATTTATATTTAAGTATTCAAAGTAATCTAGCGGGAAGTATTCTTGGCTATCGATTTAAATTTTTACAAAAACAAAAACGAAGGGAAAAGGCGAACAGTTAAGTCCGCCTCTTTTCCTAAACTGGGACAGAGAACCCGACCCTGTGTCCCATTAATCCCATGCTTCAAGGGCAAAGCCTAATTGCCGTTCAACACGCTGGAGGCGGCGGTTTAGTCGGTTAATACGGTCGTTTTGGCGCTGCAATTGATTTTCGATGCGGTTTAAACGACGATCAATATTGCTGCCACCGCCTGGGAACCCGCCCGGGCTACCCGGACCACTAGGACCACCTCCGGAAAATCCAGGAAAACCAAATTGACGTTCATAATCATAATAGTAGTCCATTATCTTCTTCTCTCCTTTTTGTATGTGCTTTTATTACGTTAATAATCTATGCAATATGGATAATCGTGGACTAAACTATAGCCTATATGGATTCTTTACCCGCTTCGAATATTTGAAAATGGAGGACTTAACATGAGAATTGACAAGCTGCTTGCCAATACAGGCTATGGTAGTCGGAAAGAAGTAAAAAAATTACTGAAAACCGGTGCGGTACAAATAAACGATACCGTGGTTAAAGACCCCCAAACACATCTTGATCCGGAAACTGATCAGGTTACGGTTCACGGTGAGATAGTAGTATATAGAGAGTTTATCTATTTAATGATGAATAAACCGGACGGTGTCATTTCAGCGACAGAAGATGACCGTGAGGAGACCGTTATTGATCTTCTTGAGATGGAGGATCAAATTTATGAACCATTTCCGGTTGGGCGGCTTGATAAAGATACGGTCGGTTTATTGCTATTAACGAATGATGGCCAGCTAGCTCATCAGCTTTTATCCCCAAAAAAGCATGTACCGAAAACGTATTATGCCAAAATAGCCGGGCTTGTTACAGAAAAGGACATCGAGGCCTTTAAGCGGGGGGTTACCCTGGATGATGGCTATATAACAAAGCCAGCTAAGCTCGTTATCCTATCAACAAATGAAGAGGAAAATAGATCGGAAATCGAACTGACGATCATGGAAGGGAAATTTCATCAAGTAAAACGAATGTTTGAGGCTGTTGATAAAAAGGTGACTTTCTTAATGAGAATTAAAATGGGTCCCCTATCACTCGATGAATCATTAAAACCGGGGGAATATCGGGAACTAGATGATGAGGAAGTTGAATTATTAAAGCAAACATCATAAGGGCTGTACCCAAGTTGCTTAGCAATTGCAATTTGGGACAGCCCTTTAATTTCCTAAGATATCTTTACCTTCTTTTCAGTTGTTGTCCATACTCCTCGGCTCGGACTGCAGACCAAATCATTATAAGTCAGCACATTTAAGTCCCTTTGAATAGTCCGAGGTGTTGTACCAAATTCTTCTACAAGTTCTTGTGTTGAAACTATGCCTTTTTCATTAATGAATAAGTAAACAGACTTGATGCGGTTTATCATCCGGGTAGTTGGGTTCAAAAAACCACTCCTTAATATAATGTTCAAACCCATTTGAACAAGAAATTAAATAGAGGTGAATTCATACTCTTGAAACTCCAAAACTAAAACCAAGTAACAATACCAACACTTGATAACATTATTGTACACGTTATTGTTAAAAATTTCTACTATAACATATGAATTTGCAAAATATTTACACTTCTTATACAATCACCCCGCTTAGTGCCATTTCACTACTAACATATGTAATATAATTTGAATATTATGACTATTTATCCGTGAAATTAAGATAGGTTTTACGCGCGTAACTAAATAAAAAGTAGTATATTGATAAAAAATAACATTATTTATTTCAAAGGGAGGACAATTAAGAATGTCAAATCAAATAAATTGGACGGAAGAGGTTTTAAAAAGAAAAGAGCAAATCATCCATGATACTCAAGCATTTTTACAAATCAAAAGTGTTTTAGATGAGGATGGTGCAACCGAACTAGCCCCATTAGGCCACGGAATTGATCAAGCTTTAAAGTTTATGCTTAATAAAGGGCAAAATGATGGTTTTTCTGTAAAAAATGTCGGTGGCTTAGCAGGCCATATTGAATATGGGGAAGGTACAGAGTTATTAGGAATCCTGTGCCATGTTGATGTTGTCCCTGAAGGGGATGGTTGGACAAGTGATCCGTATAGTGCGGAAATAAGAGATGGGAAAATTTTTGCAAGAGGGGCGATCGATGATAAGGGACCAACAATGGCAGCCTATTATGCCATGAAAATCGTAAAGGAATTAGGACTTACTGTACAAAAAAGGGTTAGAATGATTTTAGGTACAGATGAGGAAAGCAACTGGCGCTGTGTGGATCATTATTTTAAACACGAGGAAATGCCTACGATTGGTTTTGCGCCTGATGCCGATTTCCCGATCATAAATGCAGAAAAAGGAATTTTTGATTTTATCCTGGAGCAAAAAGGTTTGGAACAAAATGAGAATAGCGGTACGGCAGTTTTAGAAATGCTGCAAGCCGGAAGACGTCTTAATATGGTACCAGATCTGGCAGAGGCAAGCATTCAATGCAGAACAAAAGATAGTGCCGAACAAATTAAATATTCTTTTGAACAATACATAAAAGATAATACCCTAACAGGTGCTGTTATAATAAAAGAAAACAACTTGCAACTTCGTTTGGAAGGTATATCTGCCCATGGAATGGAACCTAATAAAGGAAGAAATGCCGGTCTGTTGTTAAATAGCTTTTTATATAATAATCTCCTTGATGTGCTCGATCCAAAGGCGTGTTCCTTCGTTTCTTTTGTTCAACAGTATTTTGGAGGGGATACTCGCGGCAAAGCACTTGGTATTGCTTATGCGGACGAAATCTCGGGGGAATTAACAATCAATAATGGTACTCTTTCCTATAGTAAGGAAAAGGGTGGAAAAATCGGATTAAACCTTCGTTATCCGGTTACCCATGATATTGAACCATCCAAGCAGAAAATAAAAGAGGTTTCTGAAAATCATCATTTTACATGTAAAGAATTAAGTGATTCAAAGCCACATCATGTTGATCAACAGCATCCATTAATTAAAGTACTGCAGATGGTTTATGAAGAGCAAACAGGTGAAAAAGCAGAGTTAATCGCCATTGGTGGAGGGACCTATGCCCGTTCATTACGTGCCGGTGTTGCTTTTGGTCCGTTATTTCCGGGGCGTCTGGATGTTGCCCACCAAAAGGATGAGTACATCGAAATTGAGGATTTATTAAAGGCGACCGCAATTTACGCACAAGCTATTTATGAATTGGCAAAATAGCAAAAAAAAGGAGAATTCTGGGGGGTTTTTATGGGGGGCTATATTCGAATTTTTTATCAAATTGGGATACTTTACGTTTTTTATTACATTGGTTTATGGATTCAACAAACCTTTAAACTATTAATGCCAGGCAGCATTATCGGGATGCTTTTATTATTTTGTTTATTAATGACTAAGAAATTTAAGGTAACATGGATTGATAAAGGGGCCAGTTTTTTGCTATCCCATTTACCGCTATTATTTATTCCGGTAACGGTTGGAATTATTGACTATTTCGAACTTTTTAAAGGCCGTGGGTTTCTTTCGGTGATTGTAGTAATCATTAGCACCATTTTAGTGATGATAACTTCCTCATTCGTCGCCGGGTGGATTGCTGAAAAAAATGTAAATGCAGTAAAAATGCGTACACAGGAGGGTAAAGAAATATGAGCCTATTCTATGCCGCATTAGCAATAGCGGGTACCATCTTAACCTATAACTTAATGAAAAATGTATATGTAAAGTTTTATACACCATTTATGGTGCCAATTGTAACATCAACGGTTTTTATCGTGTTATTTTTGCTGTTATTTCATATACCGTATGAAACCTATATGAGCGGCGGTGAGTGGATTGTCCATTTATTAGGACCGGCCGTTGTTGCTCTTGCTTATCCGTTATATAAGCAGATTGATACAATTAAAAAATATGGGGTGTCAATCGTGACAGGGGTATTTGTCGGCACTTTTATCGGAATCGTGAGCGGGATAGGTTTAGCCCTTTTATTTGATGTAGAGCCGTTAACTTTACTTTCCCTAGTGCCTAAATCGGTAACATCACCAGTTGCCATGGATATTGCTCTAGTGATTGGTGGTAATCCGACTTTAGCAGCGGTCTTTGTTATGGTTGCAGGGGTGCTTGGTGCCGTTTTAGGCCCATATCTGTTAAAATGGATGAGGATCAACCACTTTATCGCCAGGGGAATTGGGTTTGGAACAGCAGCCCATGGGATAGGAACGTCAAAAGCGCTTGAAATGGGTGAACAGGAAGGAGCAATTAGCTCCATTGCAATGACACTAAGTACAATTTTTGCCTCGATATTAAGCCCGCTTCTTGTTCAGCTTTTATTATAAAAGGCATAATTTTGTACATCATTGTCTAGCTCCAGCGCCCAGCGACTAGTGGACGTCGCTTAACGGGCGCTTACGCTTTTCTAAGTTTGGAGGAAATATTGTGGCACAGTTAATAAAACTGCAGGATTTTATATCCCGCTATGAAACAGATATATACCGATATCCAAGCCAGTATATCCGTTTGAAAAAAGAACGCTGGGAAAAAATCAATGCTTCATTAGACGATCAACAACCCAAATTAAGTGACTCAACATTTTTTGAAGGCTTTGAGGATTTCGATCAAAACTGGCTTGAACCTGAGAAAAAAGGCTTGTTTGGAACATTAAAGCGTTGGCTAAAAAAGCCGAAAAGCAGCATTGAGGACGTAAGCGAAATCGAAACACCTTTTCGGGAGTTCGATCAATTATCAGCAGATAGAAAAAAAACAAAAGAAGAAATAAAACAGGAATTTCTTAATGAATTATTTCGTTTTCAAATAAACTGGGCCAGCTCGACAATTAGAGATTTTTCCTATGTAGATAAAAGGATTTATGAGGATGAAATATTAAAATACTTTCTACAGCATTTCCCCGATAACTATTTATTATTATATAAGCCGACTTTACTTGTAAAAAAAGCACCGATTGAATTGGAAATCATTTTAATCAGCCCTGTAACAACGTTTTGTATTACTATCATTGAAAACGATGATATGAGTGTTTTTAAGACGGATAGAGGCAATTATTGGTCTGAGCTAATTCGAGATCAAGAGATTAAAAGAATAAATCCAATGCTCTCTTTAAACAGAGCTGAGAGTTTAATTAAAGGCTATTATAAACATTATGAGGTTGAAATGCCGGTTCAAAAAATAGTGTTGTCGCGAACGGGGTATATAGAGGGTGAATACGAACCATCCAATACATTGTTAATTGATAAACGAAATTATAGCGAATGGTATACAAAGCTTAGAAGACTGCCTTCCCCGATAAAATTTGTTCAATTAAAGGGTGCCCAAGCCTTATTAAAACATAGCCAATCAACCTATGTCCGCAGGTATGAATGGGAACAGGATAATGATGAAATCAATATTGATGGTTTTTTTGATGAAGACAAGTAAAAGGTGTTGAAAGCTAATTGAAAATCAATGGCTTTCAACACCTTTTTTTGTAGAATAATATATAATAATAGGTAAAAGAAGTATGTTAAACAAGTCGTAACGTAATAGTTGGGGTGTGAGAGATGAACTGGTTTGAAGCCTATTTAGATGAAATGGATATCGTTACAATCTTGTTTTCCAAAGAAACGCCTTCATTAAACAATCATGAATTTTACTTGCATGATGGAGTTCAAAGACACTCATTGACAGTGATTAAAAAAGAAGAATTAGTAACAGAGACTAAATTTACATGCAAGTCACCGGTTGACATAGAAATAGGCAAATTTAATTTAGTATCGGACCTTTTTGGAAATCAAACTGAACTATTAATCGGCTCAGTTATAAGAACGAAAAAATTTGATCAATTATATTATTATAGCGGAAACGATTTAGGGGCCAATTATTCATTGACGGAAACAACCTTTAAAGTATGGGCTCCATCTGCAGAGGATGCTTCCCTTTTGTTTTATAATAAAAGAGGAACGATCTACCAAATGTTTTCGTTGGCAAGGGAAGAAAAAGGAGTTTGGTCGATTACTTTACACGGGAATTATGACGGCTATTTTTACCGCTATAATGTTTGTGTTAATAAAGTATGGCGGGAAGCTGTTGATCCATATGCCAAAGCGGTGTCCGTAAATGGGGAGTATGGGGTTGTCGTTGATTTGAGTAAAACAACAGTCCCTAAATACTCTCAGTATTTACCGCCCTTTAAATCTTCAACAGATGCTATTATTTATGAAACCCATATCCGTGATTTTTCGATACATCCGGAAAGCGGTGTAAAAAATAAAGGGAAATATGTAGCCTTTTGTGAAGAAGGTACAAAAGGACCATATGAATGTAAAACCTGTCTTGATTATTTAGTAGATTTGGGAATTACCCATGTTGAACTGCTCCCTTTTAATGATTTTGAAGGAATTGATGAGTCAAGTAATCAGGATCAATATAACTGGGGCTATAATCCGGTTCATTACAATGTTCCTGAAGGAAGCTATGCTACAGATCCATATGACCCTTATGTTCGAATTCGTGAAACAAAGGAAATGATCGAAGCCCTACATCAAAAAGGGATTCGGGTCATCATGGATGTTGTTTATAACCATGTTTATATGCGTGAATATTCATCCTTCCGAAAAATAGTTCCCGGCTATTATTTCCGTTTTAATGAATTTGGACTGCCTTCTGATGGGACCGGTGTTGGCAATGATATTGCATCAGAACGATTAATGGTTAAAAAGTTTATTATAGATTCAGTTCAATATTGGGTTAAAGAATATAATGTTGATGGATTTCGTTTTGACTTAATGGGTATTTTGGATATCGAAACAATGAATGTTGTTCGACAAAAGATTGATGAGATTGACCCGTCGATTATCATACTCGGAGAAGGCTGGAACCTGGACACACCACTACCGGAAGAAGAAAAGGCCATCATTAAAAATGCAGAAAAACTACCAAGAATAGCTCATTTTAATGATGTATTTCGCAATTCAGTTAAAGGCAGTATTTTTGATCTTTTGGAACAAGGGTTTATTTCTGGAGATATACGGTATAACGATAATTTTAAGATGCTTTTTGCCGGAAGTATCACAATTACGAAAGAAATGGATGGTTTATTTCAATCACCACAGCAAAGCGTTAACTATGTAGAATGCCATGATAATCATACATTATGGGATAAGCTTGAAATTAGCAATGCGGATGAATCGCTGGAAATTAGAAGGAAGCGACAGTATTTAGCCATTGCCATTGTGCTGCTTTCTCAAGGCATCCCGTTTCTGCATAGCGGGATGGAATTTTTTCGGACAAAATATGGCGAGAGTAACAGCTATAACAAGCCTGATAATATTAATCAGCTTGATTGGGCAAGAAAAAATATGTACGAAAACTATATTCCGTTATTCCAAGCTCTAATAGCGATTCGGAAAGCACATCCGGCCTTTCGTTTATCCACTTCAGAAGAAATTCAAAGGCATTACAAGTGGCTGGCACCGTCGCCGAATCTAATAGGTTTTTTACTACATGATCTTGATGAAATAGACACATGGGAAAATATCATTGTCCTGTTTAATAATGGTGTCCTCCCAAAAGAATACTTGTTGGATGATTGTGATCAATGGATTATTGCTGTTAGTGGAGATAAAGCAGATTTGAATGGAATAGAACAAATAACAAAAAAGGTCATGATAGAGCCGCTGTCAACGATGATCCTTTTTAAAACAAAAATCTAGTGGTTTCCTAACGAATTGATTTACGTTATACTAAAAATGGTATAATGACGGGAATTTTAGCATAAGTTGTCGATTTAATAGATAAGTAATCAAGGAAAATGTAGGTGAACAGCATTGGAAATCAGTTTAGACTTAGGAGAAGGTTGGGAGGTTTTTCCCGCAGGTGGTGCCACTGGCGAAGCCTACATCGCTCAATATGAAGGCCAAAATAAACTTTTCCTTAAAAGAAACTCCTCCCCATTTTTGGCTGTTTTGTCCGCTGAAGGGATTGTTCCGAAATTAATTTGGACAAAAAGAATGGAAAATGGTGACGTAATTACAGCGCAGCACTGGTTAAAAGGGAGAGAGCTCAAGCCCATAGATATGACGGATAAGGCTGTTGCGATCCTTTTGAGTAAAATTCACAATTCTAAAGAGCTTTTAAACATGCTGCAAAGAATTGGAAAAAAGCAACTCCAGCCATTGCAATTGTTAGAGGACTTAAAACAAATACTTGAAAAGTCACTTTCTACTGAAAAAGAAATTTGCAATTCTATTCAATTTTTGGAGCAGAACTTGCCATATATAAATCATGAATACTTAGGTGTATGTCATTGTGATGTAAATCATAATAATTGGTTAATGAGTGATGAACAGGAATTATATTTAATTGATTGGGATGGGGCGATGATAGCAGATCCAGCACTAGACTTAGGCCCATTGCTTTATTGGTATATACCCCAAAATAGCTGGGGTGATTGGCTTCATAATTACGGTTTGGAGCTGACAGCCAACTTGGAACGAAGAATGAAATGGTATGTAGTGTACCAAACAATTTCAGCAATTGTCTGGTACAAGAACCGCAATGAAAACCATGAATACGAACAATGGATCGATCAATTAGGAAACATGTTGTCAGCTTTCTCAATTTCCTAGGAAATATTGTAGGTTTATGTCATATTATAATTGTTGAGGTCATCAATCCACATCGATAGACGGTCTTGGTGCTGATTAATATGATCATCCATATTTTTGGAGTTTTGGGCATTTAGACTATAGTTGTAAACATCCATTAAAGTGTTTTTCATTTGTTCATCTACTTGTTGATTGCCAATCAAAGATTGAATGAGCCGCTCCAGTTGTTGGCATTCAGATACTGTACCGCAGCAATCAACTTGATGGTTTTTTAATATATCTTGCAGAATTGTTAGTTGGTGTTGTTCATTCAATGGCATCAGTATTCCTCGCTTTCTTTTCTTATCATGAACTAAATGACAAAATAATATTCGAAACCTAAAGCAGCCTTCAACTCATGGCTGCTTTGCTTTTTTATTCTTTTCATTTTTCTTAAATGATGGTATGTTTGAACTTGTAGTTAAAGGAGGCATTGAATTTAATGAGATTGCGAAACAAGCCAGGAGCACATGATAAAATTAATGGACATCCCGACAGAGTAATTTCCACACCGGCAGATTTCCGTGGGAATTGGAAAAAAGAAATATTTAAAAATGAAAATCCAATTCACATTGAAATCGGAATGGGAAAGGGGACTTTCGTAAATGGTATGGCTAAATTACATCCTGACGTGAATTTTATCGGGATTGAAAAATATACAAGTGTGATTGTAAGTGCATTGGATTTAACTTTAGAACAGGCCTTGCCTAATGTAAGGTTATTAAATATAGATGCAAATACTTTACCGGAGATTTTTGAACAAGGGGAATTGGCACAAATCTATTTGAATTTCTCTGACCCATGGCCGAAAAATCGTCATGAAAAAAGACGTTTAACCCATGAATCATTTTTAGCAATGTACGAATCAGTGCTTGTTAAAGGCGGAGAGGTACATTTGAAAACTGATAACCAAGGGTTGTTTGAATTTTCATTAGAGAGTTTTTCAAGATACGGCATGATTGTTAAAAATGTAAGTCTTGACCTACATAAGAGTGGTATTAAAGGGAATGTCATGACGGAGTATGAACAAAAATTTTCAAGCAAAGGAAACCGAATATACCGCTGTGAAGCGCAATTTAGGTAAACGTAGGTAATAGGAAGATCATAACTATTTAAATGCTATGCTATATGCGGCCAAGGAACCTACGATCAAGCTAGTCAGTGGCCGCAATTGCATTTGCATAAATCCGTTTTATAACGGGTTTACATCAATAATCGTACCTGTCATGGCATCAACCAAAAATTCATACTGCTCCACTTCGTTATTAACCGTCCTTGTAATACCGCCCCGATAAATTTTATAAGGTAGGTTATATTTTTTTATATTTTCCGGATTCATATGAATCCAAGACCCATCAATTGGACCATTCTCTTTAAATGCCTTCTTTGCTAAGCTTAGCGCAACATCAGATGAAATTGTCTTTTTCTTCGCTGCTTGGCTAATTAACGCTCCTGCAATGATTCCTGTACTAAAGCCGATTAATAATTTATTCCACTTCAAATGCATTCCCTCCGCTTCTAATACTCTTAATACTTTATAATATAAGTGTTGGAAACGAAAAAATTCAAGTGAATACCATGTTCTTTTTGGATAGTGTACAATATTAATATTACATAATATAAAAAACAATTTCATTTGAAGGAGTTTTGTAGAATGAATCAAGAAACACTTCAGCTTTTTAAAACATTGACGGAACTTCAAGGTGCCCCTGGCTTCGAACATAATGTGCGTAAATTTATGAGAACTGAAATTGAAAAGTATGCTGACGAAATGATCCAAGACCGCTTAGGTGGAATTTATGGAGTGAAAAAGGGCTCCGACGAAGGACCAAGGGTTTTAGTCGCAGGACATATGGATGAAGTAGGCTTTATGGTTACCCAAATAACGGAGAATGGATTACTTAGGTTTCAATCATTGGGTGGTTGGTGGAGCCAGGTGCTGCTTGCACAGCGAGTACAAATAGAAACTGACCAGGCCCAAGTTATCGGTGTTATTTCATCTGTTCCTCCTCATTTGCTTGATGAAGAGACAAGAAAAAAACCAATGGATATTAAAAATATGTTGATCGACATTGGTGCAGATAATAAGGAAGATGCAATTCGGATTGGAATCAAACCGGGACAGCAAATTGTCCCTATTTGCCCATTTACACCGATGGCAAATGAAAAGAAAATATTAGCGAAGGCATGGGATAATCGTTATGGCTGCGGATTAGCAATCGAACTGCTGAAAGAGACGAAAAACGAAAAATTGCCCAATAAGCTGTTTGCCGGGGCTACTGTGCAGGAAGAAGTGGGCTTACGTGGGGCCCAGGTGGCTGCAAATTTAATCCAACCTGATATTTATTATGCGTTAGATGCCAGCCCGGCAAATGATGCATCAGGGGAAAAAGATGTATTTGGAAAGCTTGGTCAAGGAGTATTATTAAGAATTCTTGATCGCACAATGGTCACTCATCGCGGAATTCGGGAATTTGTATTAGATACAGCAGAAAGTGCTAATATTCCTTATCAATATTTTGTATCACAGGGTGGAACAGATGCCGGACGTGTCCATACATCTAATAACGGTATTCCATCGGCGGTAATAGGTATTTGCTCACGGTATATTCATACATCAGCGTCTATTATCCATGTAGATGATTATGCTGCGGCTAAAGAACTATTAATTAATCTTGTGCGAAAAACAGATAAAACAACGGTAGATACAATTCTAAAAAATAGTTAAGGTGATGGATAGGTAAATGAAAGTAGCAGTAGGTTCGAAGAATAAAACCAAAGTTCGTGCAGTTGAAAATGTATTTATATCCGCGATAAGTCCGCAAATAGTTGCAATCGATGTTCCTTCTGGTGTATCGGCTCAGCCTTTTTCCGACGAAGAGACAATGAGAGGTGCTAAAAATCGGGCCTATCAAGCCTTAGTTGAAACAGATAGTGATATCGGGATCGGACTTGAAGGAGGAGTAATGGAGACCGGTAAAGGATTACTCCTCTGCAATTGGGGAGCTCTTAAGCTAAAGGATGGTACAGAATTAATTGCAGGCGGGGCCAGAATTCTTTTGCCTGAGGAAATTTCTGAGGGTTTGAGAAAAGGCTTCGAGCTATCCCATGTCATGGATGAATACACATCAAAGCACGATGTTCGCTCAAACGAGGGTGCCATTGGAATCTTTACCAATAGCCTTGTCCAGCGAGAAGAGATGTTCACCCATATTGTAAAATTACTGTTCGGTCAATATTTATATTCTTCACAAAAGGAAAGTTAAAGGGGTCAAAGAAATGAAAGTTTATAGTAAATTAGCAGCAATAATGATTATAAGTTTTGGTTTGCTAGTAGGTTGCAGTAGTTCAAAGGATGAAGCTATCAGTCAAGCAAAACAGGTAGCGGAGTCAACATTTAATGGGCCGGCCGAAAAGACTACGGAAACAACGAAAGGGTTTAGTTATTATTTGCCAGAGGGATTTAAAGTGAAGGATGAATTTGAAAACAATGTTATCCTATCAAAAGGAAACCAGGAATATATATTATTTGTAAATTCGCATGAGTCACTTCATAGCGATGTTATTTTTAATGAAATCAAAGGTGCGAAGGATGAAAAAGGGATAGAAACATTTAAAGGCGAGGACAGATTTGGGTACATAAGTATATCCCCTGGTGAGGACAAAAAGTACGAATTAATAGTTGGTATCGGTGGTGTTAAAACGACAACAATGACAACAACAAATGATATGGTAGAAAATGCAAAAAATATGATGATCATTGCTAATTCTGTGGAGTATGGCCAAGAGGGAAAAGAAGAAAAAGTAGAAAATAAAGATAATACAAAAGAACAATTGGATTTAGGTAAAGCAAAAGAAGGGGAACAAAAAAAGAATGAAAATGACAAGTAATAAGATGAAAGATCTTTTAATGGAACGACTAATGCGGAGTAGCTGGACTATAGAGTATGACCATAAAAATGAACAGCTTCGAATTGAGGATACTGAATCGAAAAAAGGTGTTGCAGTTTCAGTACCGACGGTCGTTTCTAAGTGGGAAGATCGAAAAGAAGGGGCCGTTGATGAAATAGTCTATTATGTTGAAGAAGCATTAAAAGCGATGTCTGATAAACAAAACTTATCAGGAAAGGAAAAGAACATTTTTCCTGTTATCCGTTCGACTTCTTTTCCGATAGAAACTAAAGACGGCAAAAAGTTAATTTTTGAAGAACACACTGCTGAAACAAGAATTTATTATGCACTTGATTTAGGTTCATCTTATCGCTTGATCGATTTATCTTTTGCGGAGCAAGAAGGGTGGAAGGAAGAACAAATTAAACAGGTGGCCCGCTTTAATGTAAGGTCATTGGATTATAATTATAAAAAAGATATCGTCGCAGGCAATCAATTTTATTTTGTAAATACAAATGATGGGTATGATGCAAGTCGAATCTTAAATGATTCCCTATTAGAAAAGATGTCTTCTTTAATAGAAGGAACGATGACCGTAGCCATTCCACATCAAGATGTTTTAATTTTCGGTGATATCAGAAATGATAAAGGTTATCATATACTCGGTCAAATGACAATGCATTTTTTTGCTGAAGGACGTGTACCAATTACTGCGCTTCCATTCTTATATGAAAATAAAGAGCTTGAGCCTATTTTTGTTTTGGCTCAAAATAAACAAGAGTAACATTAAGGCTTTAGAAAGAGTGATAGGAATGAATAATTGGTTTAAAAAATTATTTGGTTTGGAACAAGAGGAAGATGAAAATAGACCGAATGAGATATCTGATCAAGAAATAAAAAGACAACAACAGAGCAGCTTTTACAAGAGCTCAAATAAAGAGGCTCGGGTTGTCTATGATTATCCAAAAGGTCATTTTCGTTTTCCATTAATACCCGATGAAAACGATCAAGTAAAAGCAAATTCCAACATCAACACCAATATTTCTTCTAGAAGAATAGAGGAACAATGGCCTAAAGAAACCCGGGCTGCTTCTCAATATGCTTCAGGTATAACTAGAAAGGAATATCGCAGCCAGAGCAAAGAACGCAGCCGATCGAGAGACCGAGACCGCAGCCAAATAAGAGAACAAAGCGTAAATAAAGATACTAGTCAAAGCAGTGCTAGTAAGACTAAAAAAAGCCCATTTAAACCTACTGAAGTGCCATCACCAATTTATGGATTTAATAGACCGAAACCAGAACCAGAACCTATTTTAAATCACGAAGAGGTTTCAGCCACGGTTGAAATTTTTGAAGAAAAAATAACCGCCCCAAATATGGTGGATTACGTAAATGACATTGTAGAGGAATCTCAAGATGATCATTTCAAGCAAGAGGAATTTAGCTCGACCATAATCGAAGAGGATATCTATGAGGAGCCCATTATTCCTGAACAGGTTGGAGTGAAGGAAGAGGAGGAAGAAAAAGAAGAAAAAGAAGAAGCTTCAGAAGCAGCTGCGAGTACCGAAACAATAGAAACGGTAACCCCAGATGAAACAGCTACCGAGACTGTTGACGAAATAGTTGTTACTACTAATGAAACTAAGGAAGAAAGTCGCAAAAGGCATGGTGTTCCGTTCAATGTGATGATGCTGAAGCAGGACAGAGAATCAATTAAAAAGACTCCGCCTACGAACGAAATCCAACCACTGAAAGAAAGTAATCTAAATAAGCCTCCATTAAGTCTTCTTGATATTCCGCCACTTGAGGTTGAAGAGGATGAAGAGTGGCTTCATGAACAGAGCCGCCTTTTAGATCATGCATTTGTAAGCTTTAATGTGGGGGCTAAGGTAGTGAAAGCAACTAAGGGTCCTGCTGTCACTCAATTTGAGGTACAGCCGGATATGGGAGTTCGAGTTAATAAAATTACTAATTTATCAGATGATTTGAAGCTGGCTTTAGCAGCGAAGGATATCCGGATTGAAGCACCCATTCCAGGTAAAAGTACGGTTGGTATTGAGGTTCCTAATCGGAAAAGCCGTGCCGTATTAATACGTGAGATATTGCGTAGCCCTGTTTTTCAAAGGGATAAATCACCGCTTGTCGTGGCGCTGGGTCTAGACATTTCCGGTCAACCGATTGTGACTGATCTTAAAAAAATGCCCCATGGTTTGATAGCTGGTGCTACAGGGTCGGGAAAAAGTGTTTGTATTAATTCAATCATTATTAGTTTGTTATATAAAGCTTCCCCACATGAAGTGAAGCTTATGTTAATTGACCCAAAAATGGTTGAGCTTGCACCCTATAACGGCATTCCACATCTAGTCAGTCCGGTTATAACAGATGTAAAAGCGGCGACAGCTGCCCTGAAATGGGCCGTAGAGGAAATGGAGCGTCGTTATGAACTATTTGCGCACGAAGGGGTTCGGGATATTTCTCGCTTTAATGAAAAAGTTCAACAAGAGGACCCTAAAGCGGAAATTATGCCGTACTTAGTCATCGTTATCGATGAGTTGGCAGATTTAATGATGGTTTCACCAGCAGATGTTGAAGATGCTATTTGTCGTATCGCCCAGAAGGCTCGTGCATGTGGAATCCATTTGCTATTAGCAACACAAAGGCCTTCGGTCGATGTTATCACGGGATTAATAAAAGCCAATGTTCCTACTAGAATTGCATTTTCTGTTTCCTCACAAGTAGATTCAAGAACTATAATAGATATTAGTGGGGCCGAAAAACTGCTTGGTAGAGGAGATATGCTCTTCCTAGAAAATGGTTCAAACAAACCGGTACGTATCCAAGGAAATTTTGTTAAAGATGAAGAGATTGAAAGAGTGACCTATTTTGTAAGAAAACAAATGAAACCTAACTATCTATTTGTTCAAGAGGAGCTTATTAAGCAATCCGTAGATTATGGAGTGGATGACGAATTGTTTGAGGAAGCTTGTCAATTTGTTATTGAACAAGAAGGGGCATCTGCTTCCAGCCTGCAACGCCGTTTTCGGATAGGCTATAACCGGGCTGCTAGATTAGTAGATATGATGGAAGCCCAAGGCATCGTCTCTGAAGCAAAAGGTTCAAAGCCACGTGAGGTTCTCGTTTCAAAAGAGCAGGTAGAAAATAATTTTCAATCATGATTTAAACTACAACAAATGACAAAAGATATGTATAATGGAAAATATATTTAACTAAGCGCCAAGGCGCATTTGATAATAAAACAGGCTCGTTATTTTTAATGTAACATATACTTAACCATAGCTACGATTTGGATTGTGGAGGTTCTTTTTATGAAAGTTTACCACTTTGTTGGAATCAAGGGGACTGGAATGAGTGCATTAGCACAAATTCTTCATGATATGAATTATGAGGTTCAAGGTTCTGACGTTGATAAACGCTTTTTTACACAGCAAGCATTGGAAAATAAAAATATAAAAATCTTACCTTTTTCAAAAGAGAATATAAAAAGTGACCAAATTATCATTGCGGGAAATGCTTTTCCCGATGATCACGAAGAAATTAAAGAAGCGTTAAATCAAGGTTTACCTGTGTTTCGATACCATCATTTCTTAGGAGATCTGATTGAAAAATCGATAAGTATTGCTGTTAGTGGCGCACATGGGAAAACATCAACTACAGGGCTATTAGCACATGTATTGAAAGCAGCAGAACCAACATCTTATCTTATTGGTGATGGAACTGGGGAAGGTACGGAAAACGCAAAGTATTTTGCATTTGAGGCATGTGAGTATAGACGTCATTTTCTAGAATATTTTCCTGATTATGCGATCATGACGAATATTGATTTTGACCATCCGGATTATTTCAGTGGCATTGAAGATGTTTTCGATGCTTTCCAACAGATGGCATTGCAAGTAAAAAAAGGGATCATCGCCTGCGGTGATGACGAACAATTACAGAAAATACATGCAAATGTACCTGTATTGTTTTATGGATTTAATCAGGAAAATGACTTCCAGGCTAGAAATGTTAATAAAACACCAGATGGAACATCATTTGATGTCTTTATTAGACATACTTTTTATTCGTCTTTTAGCATTCCTACCTATGGTGACCATAATGTACTTAATGCGTTGGCTGTTATAGCATTATGTCATTATGAAGAAATACCTGTTGATATCATTAAAAGTCAGCTTTTAACCTATCAAGGGGTAAAAAGAAGGTTTAGTGAAAAAAAGGTTGGAAATCAAGTATTAATTGATGACTATGCCCATCATCCAACTGAAATTAGAGCTACAATTGAGGCGGCACGCCAAAAATATCCTGATCGTGAAGTGGTGGCGATTTTCCAACCGCATACTTTCACAAGAACCCAGACTTTTTTAAATGAATTTGCTGAAAGCTTGAGTGGTGCCGATTATGTATATTTATGTGATATTTTCGGTTCTGCTAGGGAGAATAATGGCAACTTAACAATCGGTGATTTGATGGATAAAATCGATAAGTCTGAGTTGATTACAGAAGACAATACTTCCATACTAAAAAAGCACGACAATGGGGTATTAATCTTTATGGGTGCTGGCGATATACAAAAGTTCCAGGTTGCTTATGAGGAAGAATTGAAAAAAAAATGCTAAGATGAGACAGGGCTGCCTTTAATGCAGCCCTGTTTTCTATATACGAGTAACAGGACAAAATTAAATTTTGAATGAAAACGTAAATTTTCAGAATTTTGTAGCTGATAGCGAACTATTTACTCAAACCGAAGGTTTGAGTTTTTACTTTTTTTGTAAGTAGTTCTAAAAAAGGGCATACTTATTCCGCTTACAGCTACAGAATTACAATAAATAGTAACGTTATGTGGTTAGTTTTATCCAACCACGGTATAACTGTCCTGATTCTTAATTACACCACTTTTGCTTTTTCGTTTCCTAAGCAATAAAAACAGGGGTATCTTCGTTAGAATGAGTCTCCGCTCTATGCAGATTTCTGTAATCACTTTTAGGCGATAGTATTATATTTCACATAAAGCAGTAGAACACTATTTATAATTTACTAACACTATTATTCTATCGCAATTAAGAACGAGCCATTGGGTATTTATCTAGTTTTCTGAAATTCTAAATAAGTTAAGGTTTACAACTAGCCATAATTTCTCTCTTTAATAGTTGAGTTATTCAAAAATACGAATCGGCATGGTAGGTCCCGGACAAGCCTGCACATTTCGTTAAGTCCAAATAATTCGCGTTTAAGAATAACAATAACTTATGAAAGAAGGAATATTAATGGCATTAGGTTGTGATACCGCGACAGCTATCAATGCGGCTCGACTGCAGACGCTTGTAAACGGAGGTTACACTTTTGTGGGGAGATACCTAGCGGGAAGCTATGCTTTGACAGCTTCGGAGAAAAGTATTATTACTGGCGGCGGTCTCTTCATTGTTTCGATTTGGGAAAAAGGTTCGCCCACTAGCTCTTCCTATTTTACCGCAGCCAAGGGTACATCTGATGCTACCGACGCAATCGCTGCAGCCAAAGCAATTGGGCAACCTCTTGGTACTCCGATCTACTTCACAGTAGATTATGATGCAAGTACGAGTGACATTACCGGCCCGATTAAGAATTACTTACAGGCTGTCAAAGCTGTATTTGCCACACAGAATTATCCCTATGAGCTTGGCTTGTATGGTTCGGGAGCAGTGCTTTCTTATTATCAAAATACATTTACCTACCCTTGGCTTGCCGGGTCGACTGGGTGGAGTGGTTCAAAAACATACACCGGATATGTGCTTAAACAGTACGCAAACAACACCAGCATCGGCAGTGGAACTGGTCAGATTACAATTGACAAGGACGATTCAAATGGTGCGGCTGGTGGTTGGAAATAAATCCGGTTTTTCTCCGGTGACTTGCCTCTAACTGGTCAGAGCTGGGCAGATAAGCTGCCCAGCTCTGATTCATGATAGAGGATTTTTTATACCATAAAAAAGTAGCAATGGTAAATAAAAAGCATAGATGTGCACTATACTCCCCACATACAAAATTGTTTATTTATTTGTGAAATTGTAAGAGCTGTCTAATGAAGGTGTATCGACAAGGATGCACTTTTTTGCTTGACAGTCGAAGGTTATGTCTATATAGAGGTCACCATGAACGAACTTGCAGGTAAAATACATAATTCTTCTTGTGACGAAATGTTTATCCGTGATATATTTTAAAAGAACAATGGACCTATGAAACACATTATTCAGTCTTTCCTCAAGCAAAAAATTTCCAACAGGGATTCTTACCACGACTTTATGCGAGGACAAGAAAAAGTTAAAAGAAAGGTTGATCAGAATTATGAAATTCAACAAGAAACTCGCATGGATGTCCGCACTAGCAGCACTAGCGCTTATTTTAGCAGGATGTGCAACAACATTCGGAGCTGTAAAAAATTCAGATAATGGTGCTAAACTCGAAACAAACATGATAACGGACGGGACAGCATATTCGAGAAAAGCAGATGGAACAGTTTATAATTGGCGCCACATAGGTGGCTCCTATTCTCTTGATGAAGGTGGCAATGTAACGATTTCCTACGGCGACGGCATGAACTCAGTCAAAGCTCCGTTAGTTCTATCCTCGGATGTAGGCGATGCGAAACCGAACCCCGAAAACACCGGATTCTTTATCTCAGATGAATTAACAGCCATTGCCTACGGAGAACCCGATTCTCCCGCCCTCATTACGGTAATCAAAAGTGTAGACCGTGGCAAATCTTGGGATAAAGTGAGTATTGACTTTGATAATAACGTATCATGGATTAATATCGGATTTACAACCAAGAATGATGGCTGGATGGTTATATGTAGTTTTGTTGGCATGGGGCAAGAACTGCACTATCTCTATACAACCTCTGATGGAGGTAAATCTTGGACGTTTGTTGATGGGAATATAAACGACGTATACAATAGAATGCTGAGCAGTGCTGGCTTTATTAATGACAAAATAGGTTTTGTTGGTTTCCGCTATGAGTCCGATTCCCAGGCAATGATCTATATGACGCAAGATGGAGGTCTAACATGGAGCAAGGTTAACATTGGATTGCCGGAGGAGTATCAGAAATACAAGCAAACACCTCTCTCACCTGCCTTTGACGGGGAGAACATCGTCTTGCCAATCCTTCTTACTAATGAAAAAGGAGAAGTTAAAACAGTTTACATGACGAGTTCTGATGATGGCCGATCATGGAAGTCCGATAATAGTTAAAATAATAGTTTTTCTGCCAGTATATTGAACTGTCGTACGGCGAAATTCAAGGTAAGCGCGAAATAAAACAAGCGCACCTCACAGTATGCATCACAAATTACCACGAAAACCAGTGAAATAGTAAAACATATCATGAGCACACAATATGATAATGAAAATGGAGTCAGGAATGAATCGTAGGCAGATAGTTTTAAAATTGGGGAAGTGCAAGTATATTTCGTAGTTTAGG
The DNA here is from genome assembly GCF_035811335.1 of Schinkia azotoformans. Taxonomy (NCBI): domain Bacteria; kingdom Bacillati; phylum Bacillota; class Bacilli; order Caryophanales; family Bacillaceae; genus Schinkia; species Schinkia azotoformans. Next base: position 170,129 of record NZ_JARSMD010000016.1, on the reverse strand, counting down.
TGATTACCCGGAAACTTGGATACACATAGAATAATAATATTAGTATTAAGTTATAAAACAAAGAGGGGGTTGTCCAATGCAACCCCTTTTAACAGAGTATGATATTGTAGACTAAAATAGATCTAGAGAAGTATATACCGCAACTTGGCAAGAACCTCTACGGTCTGCTATCCCGGTCAAAACTTGAAGTGATGAACATCTGGCTTGCCCGAACAAGCTAGCATATCCACCACACCTCTCCTAATAAGTTGTTAGTGTTAATCTCTTTGTTGAGCATCAGGAATTTTTAAAATAATTTATTTTTTGTACGTATCACCAATCTGTTGCAAAATATCTTTCAGCTTTTGTGGAAATGGTACTCCCATTTTAGCGGTGTTTTCTAGTATGCTAATCCCTTCATTTGTTAGATAAAACATAATAATCATAGTCCTGATAGTGCTACCGGTGCTGATAATATATTGGTCAATTATATTTCCAACAGAAACAAGAACAAATATCAAAATTTTTTTAAATATACTTTTGAATCCGATATTACTTGAAAGTTTCTTTTCATAAATTGCTAAAAGAATTCCCGTTAAGTAATCAAGTGATACAAACGCAACCAATGCATAGATTAGAGAGTCAAAGATTCCCAAGAAACTACCCAAATATCCTCCTAACAGGGCTAATATCATCTTTAAATTCTGAATAAACGTATCCATGTTAATATACCGCCATATTTATTGATTGGTCTTAAACCATTTTTTTAATTTTTTTAATGCTCTATTTTTCGTCTGATTAACTGCTTGTCTACTAATTCCATAAATAGATGCTATCTCTGTTACAGTGTAGTTCAACAGGTAATACTTTTTGATAATTGATAGTTCTAATTTAGTCAGTACATGATCAATACCTGTCAAATCTAAGTTAAAGTATGTATCAGAGGTAGCCGATGCAACTTCGGCATAGTGTTCCACACTGTATAAGTGGTTACCGATTAAAATTAAAAGGGTTAGATGCCACAAAAGAACAATCCATTCACAATAACTGGTAACGTTATGCGGTTAGTTACGTAGTTTTTGGTCTTTTATTTTTCTTGAATTTATAGATTAATTGTCGAGTTTTTTCCCATAAGCCCTTTTCAATCATAATCTGATCAAATCGCTCAATGTTTTAAGGGATGAAATCTGTGTAAAACCACAAATAGTGCGGAAATCCAACCACTTGAAGATGAACACTTGAAACCATTATTTCCACATGGAAAGTGAGCTAAAATAAATGGCTTAAACAATGCATAAAAGTCGATATCTTTCCTACCTCTGGATGATTTTTGATTGAACATTCATTATGTGGCAGAAAGGGGAATGATTCTTCTTGCAAGTATCAGAATCCTTTTGATTTTTCTTGTTCCGATAACGTTCAAATCGAGATTTTGTGTATTCTTGTTCAATGGGAGCGAAAACGTCCTCCCAAGGGAAGTCAAGCGCTAGTTTTACATAGGGGAGATGGCGCAAAGAGGAAAAGTTATCTTGCATAAATGAAAAGAATGGTTGAAGGTAGATTACTTTAGAATAAGATTTTGGTAAAATAGAGATTACCGTAATGAGCCCATGATTTTGGTCTTATTTCGCCTACGGTATTTGACAAATCACTTCCGGGTCGTTCTAGGCAGTAGTTGTGGGAACACATTTGTTGTTAAATATTAAACGAAGTCAATATTATCAAGAGTTAGAGAATTTTGTCTATTAGCTCTACATTTAGCGAAAATGTCTGGTATATTGTAATTGGAATGTACTAATTAAAAGGAGGAATTCTAGCAATGATCGAAATTTTATATTTTAGTGTAGCATTAATCGCAATTGCCTTTACAATCCTCGTCATTTACTTGAACAAAATGCTTAATTCTGTTAAACACACATTGGACAGCGTCGCACAAACACTTGATGGACTTGAAAAACAGCTGCAAGGCGTCACCTCTGAGACTACAACTCTTCTTCACAAGACGAATGAATTAATGGATGATGTACAAAAGAAGTCTGAAGCTTTAAATGTGTTAGTGACATCCTTCTCAGAAATAGGTGAGACCGTTCACCGTCTAAACTCTTCAATCCGTAAAGTTTCAGATAAAGTAAGCAATGAAGCTGAGCATAAAAATGAATCAGTCTCACAGGTTGTCAGCTGGGGTTCTGCTGCAATTGATATATGGAAGCGAATTAAAGAAAATAAAAAACAAAAAATTGAGGTGGGAGAATGAGTAAAACGCAAGTAACAACGATTGAGGAATTTGAAACTATTGTTAGTACCAACGATCACTTTTTACTAATAAAACATAGCTTAACTTGCCCGATTAGTGGAAATGCGTTTGAAGAATATGAGAATTTTACTAAAGAAATGGATTACCCTACATATTACTTATATGTTCAAGATGCAAGACCACTTTCCAATTATATTGCGGAAACGTTTGCAGTTAAGCATGAATCACCACAAGCTTTATTATTTGAAAATGGCAAAGTGAAATGGCATGCCTCACATTGGGATATTACAAAATCCAGTTTAAAACAAGCGATTGAAAACTAAAAAACAGCCCTAATTGGGCTGTTTTTGTATCGCTGGCCATTGAATTAAAAGTTCATCACCCGGAGCCAATTTATCATAAAAAGTAGCATTCTTCCCATTTCTTAAAAGTGTAAAATTGCCGGAATGAACAGAAGGTAATTGTATTTTTACGTAACGGAATATGTCTTGAAAAATAAACGGTTCAATATTTTTTTCAACAGTTTGGATGTCGTCGCCTACAAATAACAAGGACTCCTCTTGAAGCAATTCTCCATTTCGGTATACTTCCATCACATTTTTGTGAAGTGTAATTTGCTCCCCATTAAAAATAACAGGTATTTGATAATTTAATGAAAGACCTTTTTCATTTAATAAATCTAGAAGCTTAGGCTGATTTTCCTTTTTGATTGTAATTTTATCCTTGTCGTAAATAGGCGAAGATAATTTAGTTTCTAGGCCGTTTTTGAAAAACTTCGTTGTAAACTTCGGTAACAGTACTTTTGTACGGTTTAAATAAATATGGAAAGATTCCGTTAATGGCAGAAGATTAAGACGCTGAAACAGCTCTTGAATTGTCTTTGGATAAACAGTTTCAACAGTGTCGTGGTCAGTTAACGCTTCTTCCATGGTAACTTTTTGTCCATTTTTATATATATCCATTTCGATTTGAATAGGGCGATCATTTAGCAATATTTGCAGGGATGGTTTTACCTCGATTAAATCTTTAATTTGAATTCGTGCCGCTTGTCCGTCCATTCCTTTTTCCACTACAATATGATCCCCATCAACAATTGTATCATCATCCAGCGTTGTATTTTGCCCATTTTTTGTGATTGTAGGCGCCTCTCCATGAATGCCGGGGATTGTTATGTCACGATTATTTAGTGTAATAATCATCGCCATTCCGGGCTTTCCATAAAGTTTATTTAACTCAATTCCAGATGCCAATAGACAATCCCCGACTGTTAGCTTTTTCATATCAAAAAGGCGAACCGTACGGTCGTTTACAGTTACAGTAATATACTGGATCGGATTTTTCCGGGCAGCAATGGCAATGCCGATTGGAGTTACTAGTTCTGGGCCTTTACTAATATGCTCTCTAAACTCCAGATCTTGTATGGCGTCGATTCCTCGAATGGCAACACGATTATTAGGCAGATTTAATTTTTTTGCTAAAAGCTGAGGCAACTCCGGTGTTAAACTGCCGCCCCCAACAAGCATGACAGCTTTAGGTGACTTATTATTATTTAAGGCTAGAATTTCATCACTTATGGCAGAAGTAAGCTTGTCCAAGCTGCCCATAATATTTTGAATCACTTCTTCTTTTGGAACCTCTGTTTCAAATCCTAAAATATCAGTGATTGTAATTTCATTTGAGCTAGACAGATCCCTTTTTGCTTTTTCAGCCAGCGGGAAATCAAGCAAGTATTGATCACTGATCGCTTCAGTAATTTCGTCACCGGCAACTGGGACCATGCCATAGGCAATAACGGTTCCTTCATCTGTAATCGCAATATCTGACGTACCAGCCCCAATATCCACTAGGGCAACATTTAACCTTCTCATCGACGGTGGAATGAGAACATTAATGGCGGCAATTGGTTCCAGGGTTAATGCATCCATTTCAAGATCAGCACGGTGGAGGGCAGCAATTAATGATTCGACCACAACCTTTGGTAAAAAAGTAGCGATTACTTCAACAGAGGCAACTTCACCCTGTTGGTCTACAAGACTACCGATTTCTTCATCATCCAATAAATATCTTAAAACAGAATAGCCGACACAATAATAGTGGGCGCTATGAACATTCGTATTTTCCGTCGCTAATTCTTTCTGTGCTTGTTGAACGGTCATTAATTCAAGATGTAAGATATCCTGTTTATTAATGATGGGTTTGCCGGCAATTCCAATGCTGACTTTTGCCCGTTTAGTTTTTAGGGCGCGGCCAGCCGCAGCCACGCAAACTTTATGTAACACACCATGTCTTGACTCTAGTATTTCTTTAATTTCTTTTACAAGCTTCGAAACTGAAAGAACATCATGGATTTGTCCATCCAGCATAGCCCGGTTCCCATGCTCTTTAAACTCAATATCTATTATTTCATAACCATTTTCTAGTTCTTTTAAAATAATTCCAACAACAGATCTCGTCCCAATATCCAGGGCAAAAATAGAAGATTGTTCGACCATGAAAAACACCTTTCTTTCAAAAAAATCCGAAAGTGACATTTAGTTCTATATTGTTTATAATAAACGTTAATCATTTAGAAATGTACCATAATTTTATTGTCTTATAAACATAAACAATTTAAAGGAGGATTCATAAATGAGCAATGTAGAATTAGAAACACTACGCGCCCAACTTGATGAAGTGAACTTAAAACTTCTAGAATTGATCAATAAACGTGGTGAAATTGTCCAAGAGATTGGTAAAGTTAAAGAAAAGCAAGGGGTTAACCGTTTTGACCCTGTGCGTGAACGTCATATGTTGAACTTAATTTTGGAAAATAATAATGGACCATTTGAAAACTCCACTATCCAGCATATTTTTAAAGAAATTTTCAAAGCTGGTTTAGAAATGCAAGAGGATGACCATCGTAAAGCACTCCTTGTGTCACGCAAGAAAAAGGCTGAAGATACGGTCATTGATATAAAAGGTGAAAAGATCGGGGATGGCAGCGTCCATTTTGTGATGGGGCCTTGTTCTGTTGAATCTTATGAGCAAACAAAAGCAGTGGCTGAGGCTATTAAAAAGCATGGTTTAAAGCTGTTGCGTGGCGGGGCTTATAAGCCTAGAACATCTCCATATGATTTCCAAGGCCTTGGTTTAGAAGGGTTAAAAATTTTAAAACAAATTGCGGATGAATTTGATCTTGCGGTCATCAGTGAAATCGTAACTCCATCTGATTTAGAAGCAGCTGTTGAATATCTGGATGTAGTCCAAATTGGTGCCCGTAATATGCAAAATTTCGAACTTTTAAAAGCGGCAGGGCAAATCGATAAACCAATCTTTTTAAAGCGGGGCTTATCAGCTACAATTTCAGAATTCGTAAATGCGGCTGAGTATATTTATTCCCGTGGAAATGGCAATATTATTTTATGTGAGCGGGGAATTCGCACATATGAAACAGCTACAAGAAATACATTAGACATTACAGCAGTTCCAATTCTTAAGCAGGAAACACATTTACCAGTAATGGTTGATGTTACACACTCTACCGGCAGAAGAGATTTATTATTACCAGCTGCTAAAGCAGCCATTGCCATTGGAGCGGATGGCGTTATGGCAGAGGTGCATCCCGACCCAGCTGTGGCACTATCAGATTCTGCACAGCAAATGGATATTCCAACTTTTGATAACTTTATTAAAGAACTATTTAAGAATGTAAAGGTAAGAGTCTAGTTAAAAAAATTTAAAAAAATTGAAAAAAGTATTAAAACCTGTATCATGTATTTGATGCAGGTTTTTTTTCGGTTTCTTAAACAAATGTGTACAATATATTAATTTTTTCAACTCATAATTTGTACTTGACAACAGTTTAAGCTACAATCAAAGTGAGTTTTAACGTATAATAATCATATTATTGGTCACTTTGTACGGATATAGAGGAGGATATACTTTGAATAATATAACGATATATGATGTTGCACGAGAAGCTGGAGTATCAATGGCAACGGTATCCCGTGTAGTAAACGGAAATCCAAATGTTAAACCATCAACAAGAAAGAAAGTATCAGAAGCGATTGAACGATTAGGATATCGACCTAATGCCGTTGCCCGCGGTCTTGCCAGCAAAAAGACAACAACAGTAGGTGTAATTATCCCGGATATTTCCAGCGTATTCTTTGCTGAACTTGCAAGGGGCATTGAAGATATTGCAACAATGTACAATTATAATATAATTTTGAGCAACTCTGACCAAAATAAAGAAAAAGAGTTGCATCTATTAAATACGATGCTTGGAAAGCAAGTGGACGGTATTGTCTTTATGGGTGGTTCGATTACAGAAGAGCATGTCGAGGAATTTAAAAAGTCTCCGGTTCCGATTGTGCTAGCGGCAACTATTGAAAAAAATCACGAGATTCCATCTGTTAATATTGATTATGAACAAGCTGCTTATGAGGCTGTTCATTTCCTTATTGAAAATGGTCATAAGGAAATTGGCTTTGTTTCTGGGCCAATTGAAGAACCTTCTAATAATGATTTGAAATTAGCCGGTTATAGAAGAGCGTTAGAGGAAGCTAATATAAGCTTTAATGAAGACTATATTTTTAATGGTGACTATACACATGAAGCTGGTTTAGAGGCTGTTCAGGAGTTTAAAGAAAAAGGCTTTAAACCAACAGCCATTTTTGCAGCAACAGATGAGATGGCTTTAGGTGTTATCCATGGTGCCCAAGATGAAGGCTTACATATTCCTGATGATCTTGAGGTAGTCGGCTTTGATAATACAAGACTTGCTGTTATGGTGCGACCACAGTTATCAACAGTTGTTCAGCCGACATATGATATTGGTGCTGTAGCTATGCGTTTATTAACAAAATATATGAATAAGGAAAAAGTGGAAGATCATATTGTTGTGTTGCCACATAGAATTGAGTTCCGCCAATCTACAAAATAAAATAATTGAATAGAACGTATTTTGGATAGCAAAAGCTATCCTTTTCTCATAGAAAAATCTATTATCGACCTATCTGGTTCCAGAGAATAGACTGGGTTTTATGTCGTAGTATCGGTCAAATGCGTATTAGTTTCCCATTTAGACGTCTAAGATTGAGCAAATGGAAATCAATGAGGGGGGATAATTCCTAGAGTCTGAGGAAGATCGGGAAACCGGGAATCATAGAGGGTGTATGATTCCCAGGATCTGAGGAAGACCAGGAAAATGGGAATCATAGAAGGCGTATGATTACCGAAATCAGAGGAAGACCAGGATAACGGGAATCATAGAACACAAATGAAGATCATTTCTTCTACTCTCCTAAAAAATGCGGCCACACCAAGGAGAGCCCTCACAGTCCTTATCCGCAAAAAGGAAAAATGCGGCCAAGCCAAGGGCGGAACCTGCACTCCCTGTCCGCAAAAACGAAAAATGCGGCCATGTCAAGGGTAGAACCCACACTCCTGTCCGCAATGCCGGAAAGCCCAGTTTCGGTCTTCTTCAAGCAATGCCTGCTGCACATTATGACTCTAATTTTCACTATGAAAAATACTTAAAAGTTCACTATAAAGATTGTTATATCAATAAAAATAGCGTCGCTATTTCCTGTTCAATTAGCAACGCTATTTTGTGTGAATTTGCCGTTTTCTCTTCCAAAATCAAAAGGGTTCAAGTGACCCAGCTTCATTTTTAATTCGCTTTTTTTCTAGAACTTCTAATATGCTGCAGAGCCTTTTCCATCGTTTGCATGTTCTTTTCAGTGATCTCTTGTTTCCTTGGGATTGGCGGATATAGATTGCTTGGATCCTCCCAAGTAGGAATCAATTTCACCGGCGATTTTGGTTGCCATTTCTCAATCCATTCTGTCGGCAATGCACCCCGCGCAATTTCATCTTGTTTTTCTAACATTTCCAACCAGATTAATGACCACGCTCTCGGAACAACGCGCCAATGGTCATAACCACCCCCGCCAACTGCAATCCAGCGGCCATCGCAATGCTCATGTGCTAATTGGTGGGCCAGTTTTGGTATTTCCCTATATACCTTCATCGTAGTAGATAAATGAGTTAAAGGATCCAAAACATGTGAATCAACACCATTTTGTGATATGATTACATCCGGTTTGAAAAATTCAGCCACTTCACGGATAGCGGTTACAAAACATTCGAGAAAGGATTCATCCTCTGTAAATGCATCGACCGGAATATTAAAAGACGTTCCATAGCCTTGTCCTTGTCCTTTTTCAGATACATTTCCAGTGCCCGGGAAAAGATATCGTCCGGTCTCGTGAATAGAAAAGGTACAAACATTTGGGTCATCATAAAATGACCATTGAACTCCGTCGCCATGATGAGCATCCGTATCAATATATAAAACTTTGACTCCATATTTTTGTTGCATATATTTGATGGCAATCGCACTATCGTTATAGATGCAGAAGCCTGAAGCCTTACCACGAAATCCATGATGTAATCCGCCGCCTAAACTTAAGGCATGGTCAGCTTCTCCTTCCATTACTAAGTCTACAGCTGTAAGCGTTCCACCAACTAATAAAGCGCTTGCTTCATGCATATTTGGGAATATCGGAACGTCTTCTGTGCCGAGACCGTAATTATTTGCAACATCTTCAGACAATTCACCGTAACCGGCTTTTCTTACTGCTTCAATATAATTCGGGTCATGAATAAGACCGATTTCTTCATCAGTTGCAATTCTTGGTGGAATGATATGTGATTCATTTAGTGCACCAGACATTTTTAATAAATCTGTTGTCAGCTCTACTCTTCTTTGGTTGAAGGGATGGCTTTCATTGAATTTATAGCTTTGGAAATCATTGGAGTATACATAGTAAATGCTTTTGCTCATGATGTAACACCTGGTAGATTTGGCCATAATACTGTATAACCACGTTTATTTAATTCAGCTATAGCTTTCATTGGGTTCATAGTCTGGACTCTAAACAATAATATTTTACTACCGTTATCTTTTTTATCAGGGTATACTAATACGCTAATGATATTAACGTTATTTTCACTAAATACTTGGGCTGCTTCAGAAAGTTGTCCAAGTTTGTTTTTTACTTTTATTTCTATTAATGAACTTGGTTGATCGGCGCCCATTAGTTTAACAAGTGTATGTAACATATCAGTTTCAGTGATAATACCGACTAATTTCCCTTCTGTTACAATCGGCAAGCAACCAATCTTATGCTCATAAAACATAGCTGATACTTCCTCAACGAAGTCTAGTGGATGACCTGTAATAACATTTTCAGTCATAATCGAAGCGACTGGCCTCTTAAGATCTTCCAAATGTTCTTCAGCATGAAAAATCGATGGGCTTACATCTCTTATGTCACGGTCTGTCACAATTCCAACAACAAATTCATTTTCATCAATGATTGGAATGTGGCGGATCCGATTGGAATGCATAAGTTCAATTGCTCTTCCGATTGTTTCATGGGGTTTCAACGAAATAACAAGTGGGTTCATAATTTCTTCAATAATCACGAAAATTGCCTCCCTCAATTAGATTAATAAATTAATAGAAATATCGGTTCATGAATCTAAGATGATCAAACTCTTGAATGGACTCTTGTGAAACTCTTGAACCTATTCGTGCCATTAAACAGTTGGCAGGATGGGAGCTTATCTCAGGGTCGTCTGTAGCATACCAAATAAGTCCACCGGCATTCATCATTTTTTCCATTGCTTTTCGATAGTCCCAGACGTTTAGACCGGTGCCTTTAAGATCCCAGTGCCAGTAATATTCGGTAGTAATGATAATATAATCTTCCATTGCATCATCCATCATGGAAACTTTTAATAAGTTTTTTCCGACACCTTTCTCCCGGAATTGTGGAATTATTTCAATCGCCCCTAATTCTATTAGGTTATCCATTTTCCCTTCAGCCCATCTTTCCAATGGGTCAGGGTACACGAAAGTAACATAGCCTACTATCATATTATTCCATCTTGCAATTAATATTCTACCTTCTCGTAAACTAGCAATTTCAACGATTGCTTTATGCTGCTCCTCTGGTTGTCTAAAGGCCACTAAATCTTTGTGGAATTCGTAATTTTCCAAAATTTGAGGTTCCACTGGTCCTTCTATAATAAGAGGACCGTGTTCTGTCATCATCTGTTTTGAATAATACGTTTTGTTGTGCTCCAATCGAGCCACCACCTTATTTTATTTATTCTACTTAAAAATGATAAAACCTTTTAGATAAAACCTTTTAATAGAAAAAAAGTAATATTTTGTTCTTCCTCTATTATACATGAAAGTAGGGGGTGTTGATAAAAAACTGGTGTATTTTGTCGGATTTTGTTCATGATATTATAAGTTTTTTTAAAAAAATTTAACTTAACGATTGAAAGTTCTGAAAATTGGTATTATAATGGAATCATTCCACAGAAAAATAAAGGGGGAGATTTAATGAAAGTGGAAACGCTTTCTGCGGTTCAAGGGGACTATAATTTAAAAGATTACAACGAGGTGTACGCTAACTTTGATTGGAAAGAAGTAGAAAAGAATTTTTCCTGGTATGAAACTGGACGGGTTAATATCGCTTATGAAGCAATTGACCGTCATGCTCTTGGTGAAAAAGGGGACAAGATAGCACTTCATTACCGTGATGCAGACAGAAATGAACAATATACGTTCAAAGAATTGATGGAGCGCACAAATCAAGCTGGTAATGTTCTAAAAAATGCAGCTAATGTTGTAAAAGGTGATCGTGTATTCGTATTTATGCCACGTTCTCCAGAGCTATATTTTGTTGTATTGGGAGCATTGAAACTAGGTGCTATTGTTGGACCATTATTTGAAGCGTTCATGGAGGGAGCGGTACGTGATCGCCTTGAAGATAGCGGCGCTAAAGTGATTGTAACTACACCACAATTACTAAACCGCATACCGGTAGGTGAATTACCACTTCTTGAAAAGGTCGTTGTTGTGGGGGACAACGTTACTGAAGATGGTAAATTCGTAGATTTCAAGACTCGTTTAGCTGAAGCTAGTAATGAGTTGGAAATAGAGTGGGTAGATCGTGAGGATGGCAGTTTATTACACTATACATCTGGTTCTACTGGAAAGCCTAAAGGTGTACTACATGTACACAATGCTATGATCCAACAATACCAAACTGCTAAATGGGTACTAGATTTAAAAGAAGATGATGTTTATTGGTGCACAGCAGATCCAGGTTGGGTAACAGGAACATCTTATGGAATATTTGGCCCATGGTTAAACGGTGTCACAAACGTTATCGTAGGTGGACGTTTTAAACCGGAAACTTGGTATCAAACATTAGAAGACTTAAAGGTTACTGTCTGGTATAGCGCACCAACTGCATTCCGTATGTTGATGGGCGCTGGTGACGAAATAATTAAACAATATGACTTATCTGCACTTCGTCATGTTCTAAGTGTTGGTGAACCACTAAATCCGGAAGTTGTTCGTTGGGGACATAAGGTATTTGGATTACGGATTCACGATAACTGGTGGATGACTGAAACAGGCGCACAATTAATCTCAAATTACCCATCTATGGAAATTAGACCAGGTTCAATGGGTAAGCCAATTCCAGGTGTGGTAGCAGCTATTGTAGACGATCAAGGTAATGAATTGCCACCACTTCGCATGGGTAACTTAGCGATCAAAAAAGGTTGGCCTTCAATGATGAGACAAATCTGGAATAATCCAGAAAAGTATGAGTCTTACTTCGTACCAAATGATTGGTATGTATCTGGTGACTCTGCTTATATGGATGAAGATGGATACTTCTGGTTCCAAGGACGTGTTGATGATGTTATTATGACAGCTGGCGAGCGCGTTGGTCCATTTGAAGTAGAAAGTAAACTAGTAGAACATCCTGCTATTGCTGAAGCTGGTGTTATAGGGAAGCCAGACCCAGTTCGTGGGGAAATTATTAAAGCATTTATTGCTTTACGTGATGGCTATGAGCAGAGTGATGAATTAAAAGAAGAAATTCGTGCATTTGTTAAGACTGGTTTAGCGGCACACGCAGCTCCACGTGAAATCGAGTTCCGTGATAAGCTTCCAAAGACACGAAGCGGTAAAATTATGAGACGTGTACTAAAAGCGTGGGAATTAGATTTGCCAACAGGCGATTTATCAACTATGGAAGATTAATAAAGAAACCCTCCGGGCTCGGAGGGTTTTTTGTGTGCTTTTTTTGCTGTAATTTAAAAATAAATAACTTTGTTCACCAAAAAGTAAAAAAGCTACTTAAAAAGCGTTAAAAAATCATTGTATTATGCTAGTATAGCCGTGAAAATAAATGATAAAGTGCACAAAGGGACTATAAAAAAACATCCTATATATACCACGCAGAAAATTAAAGAGTAAAAATGATTTTGAAAGGAAGGCAGATATGATTTCAGGTAATCGTAGTAAATTTACTTCGTTTGCATTATTTCATTTGAAAAACGGTATGTTCAGTATCGTAGTCTCTCTGGTCATTATTCAATCTTTAATTTATATGCTTGAGATAGAAGTTGATTATGCAGCAAAATTGCCTTTATTTTTATTCGTCCTGATTATTATCACAGTCTTTTTTGCCATTATTTTCTTACAAGAGAGAAATAGTCGCTCCCAACAAGAGCAGCTGCTGGCAGTTATAAAGAATAGTGCACAAGGACTTTTTGTTCTTGATAAAGATAGAAGGATTATCAGCCTAAATGATGCGGGTAAGAATCTTTTAGGTTTACGAAATAATGAAATCGAAAATTTTTGCGAAGTTTGCTCAAATTATCCTGGAGCAGATAAGATATGTGATGTTTCAAAGTGCTTTTTAACTAGTGATGAGGAAAATCCAGTTGAACTTTATATAAAAAATACAAATAATGTATTGATTCCAGTACAAGCAACGACCTCCTATTATACAACTCCAGAAAAGGAAAAAGGGATTGTTGTTGGTTTGCAGCCTATTAGTGAAAAGCGAAAAGAGGAACATAAACAGATTCAAAAGTTAATTACACATTCCATTTTACAAGCTCAGGAAAAGGAAAGGAAACTTATTTCTAGAGAACTGCATGATGGGGTGGGTCAATCTTTGTTTGGGATGCTTTTACAAGTTGATGTCATCAAATCTATTCCTAAAAATAAAAAGGAGCTAGAGATCTATCTAGATAAACTGCAGCTGATGATTAAACAAACGATTGAAGATGTAAGGAATTTATCGGCAGAATTACGTCCATCCACACTAGATGATCATGGGTTGATCTCAACATTAAAAATATTTATTCGAGAATTAGGCACCCGATTTGGTATGCAAATTAATCTTACATCTAAAAGAGGGAATGAACGGTTGCCCTCAGCTATTGAAACGGCATTGTATCGAATTGCGCAAGAGGCATTGATTAATGCTGCCAAGTATTCTAGTGCTGAGCGTATTGATATTGTTATTGATATTAATATAAAAGCAGAAATTGTTTCCTTATCTATTACGGACTTTGGAAAAGGATTTGAAATGAATCCGATGAATCGAAAAGGAGTTGGAATTTATAGCATGGAAGAGAGGGCCTCCATGCTGGGCGGTGTGTTCTCAATTGTGTCTGAGGTAGGTAAAGGAACAAAAGTTCAAGTGCAAATTCCAATAACATAAGGTGATGAGGATGAATAAAATTAGGATTTTTTTAGTTGATGATCATGCAGTAGTTCGAGAAGGGCTGCATTTATTATTAAATGCTCAAACCGACATGTTTGTCATTGGCGAAGCCGCAGAGGGAAATGAGGCTTTATTAAAAATTCCCCAAACGAAGCCGGATATCATCATTATGGATTTAAGTATGCCGAATGGTAGAGATGGGCTACCAACGACAAGTGAGATTACACAGAGTTATCCAGATATTAAGGTTATTATTCTTTCAATGCATGATGATCAAGATTCGTTATTTAGAGCATTAAAAGCCGGGGCATCTGGCTTTTTGTTAAAATCTTCGTTGGGTCAGGAACTTGTAACGGCTATTCGCCAAGTGTATTCCGGTCAAGCTTATCTTTATCCAAGTGCGCAGAAAAAAATAATTGAACATGTCCTTCATGATAGGGGAGAAGATTATGAGGATTCCTTTGATCTTCTCTCTGAGCGAGAAAAAGAAATCTTTAGTCTGGTGGCAAAAGGTTATACAAATAAAGAAATTGCCGAACTTTTAAAGATTAGTCCAAGAACAGTTGAAACACATAAATCAAAAATGATGGAAAAACTTCAAATTACAACAAGACGAGACCTTGTACAGTTTGCATTAAAACGAGGTTTATTAGAAAATTAGGTGAAAACATGAAAAATGAAAAACTGGGATTAAAAGGAATACTAAATAAAAAACTTCAGTCCACTGTAACGGAACTGAATGCGGACTTTTCTGCTATCGCCTTCTATGATCCTATTAATCTTGAATTCCGATGGCGGCTTGCTGTAGGTTCTTTGAACCAGCGTTATACAAGTATTGTAGTAAGAAGTGGTAAAGGAATAGCGGGCCGGACGTTAAAAACAAAACGGGAATTTATCATTACAAGATTTCCTGAAGAGCTTCAAGATGAAGCAATTGAATTCCCAATTTTAATTATTGAAGAACTAAAATCCGCTGTAGCTGTACCTTTACTATTACAGAATCAAATGATTGGCGTTCTTCTGATTGGACAAAGGTCCTATCGAGAGTTTGGTCCGAACGAGGTTAGTCGCATAAAAGAAGTCGCTGAAGAAATGTTGGCTTCCTATATTCAAGAACGTGAAGTGGCACGGCCGGCTTTAGAAGATAAAAAGGAAAATCAAAAGTCAGCGTTATCTCGCTATTTTATAGAGGAGAAAACAAAAAGAGGAGATAAAATTAAATTTATATTATTAGATCAGCGAATCACATTGCTGCCGGGAGAAATTCAGCAAAGTTTTATTTCCATCTTTCAATACCTTTTTGATTTTGCATCTTGGGCAGTAGCTGATTCAAAGGTTAAAGTAGTGATCGAAAGAAAATCTGATCAACAGTTTTCGATAGAAATTGACACACAGACGAATATAGAGATACCACCAGATACCTTCTCCTGTCTGGCTGATAGAGTAAGGTGGCTAAAAGGAAGCATCGAAGTCGCTTGTGACAACGAAAAAACAGTGCTAACTATGAATTTTTTTCTAAACTTGTTATTAAGCAGCAATCCTTGGGATAGATCCCATCATTAATTAGAACGTATGGTAAAGGCATAACTAGTAGATAACTCTAGTTGTGCCTTTATTTTTGTTATTTATTAGTAGGTTGAAATATTAGTTTCAATGAACGAGTTGTGAACAACTTGTTACAATCTTTGAAAAAATACGTGTTTTCCCCATAGTGTTCTACGGTATTCCCCTGATAGGAACTACTTTTTAAAGCGAATACAATTATGTTGTTGATAAGAAAGGATGGGTGAGAATGGAAGGGGCAAAAAATTTAAATCCAATAAAAAGTGATCGCTATGAATCTAAAAGAAAGGGTCGCATTCCCCGTTGGAATCCAGAGGATGAGAAGTTCTGGAATTCAGAAGGGAAACGGCATGCAAATCGAAATTTGTGGATATCGGTAGCGGCCCTATTTTTAGCGTTTGTAGTTTGGCAAATTTGGTCAGTCGTGGCTGTTAATTTGAATGATGTAGGCTTTAGCTTCACTTCGAGTCAATTATTTACCCTTGCAGCATTGCCGGGTTTGGTGGGAGCAACGCTTAGAATATTCTTTACATTTATGCCAGGAATCGTTGGGGGTAAAAACTGGACAGTTATTAGTACTGCTTTACTACTCTTGCCTGCTGTCGGTATTGGAATAGCCGTTCAAAATCCTGAGACATCATTTACAACAATGGCTATCCTAGCGGCCCTTTGCGGTATTGGTGGAGGTAACTTTTCATCCTCGATGGCTAACATCGCTTACTTTTTCCCTAAAAAATTAAAGGGGTCAGCGAATGGTATCAATGCTGGACTTGGAAATCTAGGTGTAAGTGCTGTTCAATTTGTAACACCACTTGTGATTGCAACGGGAACTTTTGCTGGACTTTTCGGATCTTCTCAAGTATCAGGGTCCGGTTCTGAGGTTTGGATTCAGAATGCTGCTTATATTTGGGTGATACCAATCGCTCTTGTAACGATTATAGCTCTTTGGGGTATGGATAATTTACCGAATACAAAACAATCAGTTAAGGAACAAGCTATTATTTTTAAAAATAAGCATACATGGATTATGTCATGGCTTTACACGATGTGCTTTGGTTCGTTTATCGGCTATGCCGCAGCGTTTCCGCTATTAATTAAATCTGAGTTTCCTGAGGTAAATGCACTTCAACTAGCCTTTCTTGGTCCACTTGTAGGTGCATCTGTAAGACCGATTGGTGGCTGGATTTCCGATAAGTTAGGAGGAGCGATTGTAACGTTCTGGGATATTATCATTATGATTGCAGCCACAACTGGTGTTATTTACTTTTTAAATCAGCATCATTTTACCGGCTTTCTTGTTATGTTTATTATTCTTTTCTTCACAACAGGTATCGCCAATGGTTCAACGTTTCGGATGATTCCAATTATTTTTGAACCAAAGCAAGCATCTCCTGTTCTAGGATTTACAGGCGCAATTGCTGCCTATGGTGCCTTTATCATTCCAAAGATTTTTAGTTGGTCCATTTCAACTACCGGCACGGCCAACTTAGCACTATATCTATTTATTGCCTATTACGGAATCAGTCTAGTAGTTTGCTGGTATTACTATACTCGCAAAAATGCCGAAGTAAAATGCTAATGTCGGTCTTTCTTTGGAAATATAAGTTAGAAAACGGATTGGGGAGAAGAGAAAAATGAGTAATTTAAAAGATTTTTTTAAAAGCGGACATTTGCCTACCTTGATCTCGTCATTTCTCTATTTTGATATTAGCTTCATGATCTGGGTAATCGTCGGGGCCACTTCAACATTTATTGTCCAGGATTTTGGACTGTCTCCTGTTGAAAAAGGTTTGATGGTTGGTATTCCTGTTTTGGGTGGTTCGTTGCTACGGATTCCGATGGGATTACTTGCAGACCGCTTTGGGGGAAAACGAATGGGAATTATCGGAATGCTGCTGACGATGATTCCACTTTTCTGGGGCTGGCTCTATGGAAATTCGTTGACAGAAGTTCAAGCGTTCGGTTTTTTACTAGGTATAGCCGGGGCTAGTTTTGCTGTAGCCCTTCCCCTTGCAAGTCGCTGGTATCCTCCTAAGCATCAGGGATTGGCAATGGGGATTACAGGAGCTGGGAACAGTGGAACCGTTTTAGCAACTTTGTTTGCACCGCGAATTGCTGAGGCCTTTGGTTGGCATGCTGTATTCGGCTTTGCGCTTATTCCCTTAGCAGTGGCCTTTATCTTTTTCATTGTTTTTGCTAAAGAAAGTCCAACATCTCCGAAGCCGCAAAAGCTTTCTGAGTACTTAGCAATTGTAAAAGTAAAAGAAACATGGATTTTTAGCTTCTTCTATAGCTTATCATTTGGTGGATTTGTGGGACTAACAAGCTATCTAGGCATCTTCTTTGTGGATCAATATGGGGTAAATAAAGTAACGGCGGGAGACTTTGTTACCTTAACGGTATTTGCAGGAAGCTTTGTTCGTCCAATCGGAGGTTATATCGCAGACCGTTTAGGTGGTATGAGCCTACTCATAAAATTATTTTTACTAGCTGCCGTTGTGCTCGATTTAATCGGTATCCTGCCATCTGTTTATATAGCTCTTGCATTGTTTATTATTGCGATGATGATTTTTGGAATTGCCAACGGAGCGCTGTTCCAAGTCATTCCAACAAGATTTCCAAAGGAAGTTGGAATTGTCACGGGCTTTGTTGGTGCTGCTGGGGGTCTTGGTGGGTTCTTTTTGCCGAATATTCTAGGCACATTTAAAGAGATTACAGGAACCTATGCGTTTGGATTTTGGTGGATCGGCACGACCTACCTAGTAGCCCTTGCTATGCTTGTGTGGTTAAAAAACTCATGGAAGAGAAATAAAAATCGAGTGGAAGAGTCTGTTCTTGATGAAAATGCTATTTAATGATAAAACACCATCTAAATAAATCAACAATACTCTTTAATACAGCCGCTGAAGAACATGAAGAAAAGGAGAATTTTATGAAAACAAAGTCTGGAAAGCTCTTTAATAAGCTTCGTTATTTTAAACCGATAGAGTCCTTGTCCGATGGATGGAGCCAGCTTTCTGAAGGAAATCGTGATTGGGAAAAAGTTTATCGCCAGCGTTGGCAGCACGATAAGGTAGTGCGGACCACACATGGAGTAAATTGTACGGGCTCCTGTAGCTGGAAGGTTTTCGTGAAGGACGGAATTATTACGTGGGAAAATCAACAAACAGATTATCCGAGCTGCGGGCCGGACATGCCGGAGTTTGAACCAAGGGGTTGCCCACGTGGTGCTAGTTTTTCTTGGTATGTCTACAGCCCGCTTCGTGTTAAATTTCCTTATGTCCGCGGTGCACTCCTTAAATTATATCGTCAGGCACTAAAACAGGAAAATGATCCTGTCAAGGCATGGATAAGTATTGTTGAGGATCCTGAAAAAGCGAAAGTTTACAAATCTGCTCGTGGTAAGGGTGGCTTCGTTCGTGCCACTAGGGAGGAAGTGAACGAGATGATCTCCGCTTCCCTCATTTATACAATCAAGAAATACGGTCCAGACCGTGTAGCCGGTTTTACACCAATTCCGGCAATGTCCATGGTTAGCTATGCAGCAGGGGCACGATTCTTATCGATGCTAGGTGCACCAATGTTAAGCTTCTATGATTGGTATGCGGACCTGCCCCCAGCATCCCCGCAAATTTGGGGTGAACAAACGGATGTACCGGAAAGCAGTGATTGGTACAATTCAACTTACATTATGATGTGGGGCTCCAACGTTCCTATGACAAGAACACCTGACGCCCATTTTATGACAGAGGTTCGTTATAAAGGTACAAAGGTTGTGTCAGTCAGCCCTGATTACGCAGAAAATGTGAAATTTGCGGATGATTGGCTGAATGTTAAACCTGGTGAGGATGCTGCCCTTGCGCAGGCGATGACTCATGTTATTTTGAAAGAATTTTATGTAGATCAACAAACAGAATACTTCTATGACTATTCCAAGAAATATACGGACCTTCCGTACTTGATTACCTTAAAACAAGCTGGGGATGTTTATGTGTCTGATCGTTTCTTAAATGCCAGTGATTTAGGAATGCCGCTTGCGAATGCGGAGTGGAAGCCAGCTGTTATCGATAAAGAAACAAAGAAGATTGTTATTCCTAATGGCAGTATTGGACACCGTTGGGGAAATAAAGGCCAGTGGAACCTTCTCCAAAAGGATGAACAAGGCCAATCCTATGATCCGGAATTAACCGTTCTTGGACATGAGGATGACATCGTTGATATTGAACTGCCGTATTTTGACTGCGATGGCACGAATACCATTTCTCGTTCTGTACCGGTTAAAAAGGTTACGAAGCCATCGGGAGAACAAATCGTTGTGACGACTGTGTTTGATTTAATGCTCGCCCATTATGGGGTTACTCGGGATGTGCTTGGCAGAAGAACTTCTTCTTATGAAGAGGAACAACCATATACACCAGCTTGGCAGGAAAAGTATACAGGAATAGATAGAAACCTAGTAATTAAGATTGCTAGGGAGTTTGCTGAGAATGCTGTCGATAGTAAGGGACGCTCGATGATTATTATGGGTGCAGGTATCAACCACTGGTTCAATGGCGATGTCATTTACCGCAGCATTTTAAATCTAGTGCTTTTAACAGGTTCACAAGGTGTAAATGGTGGGGGCTGGGCTCATTATGTTGGCCAAGAAAAATGCCGCGTTCCGGAAGGCTGGGGAACAATTGCCTTTGGACGCGACTGGTCAATGCCGCCACGCCTGCAAAATGCAACCTCCTACTATTATTTTGCTACTGACCAATGGCGCTATGAAGAAACAAAGCTGAATGAACTGGCATCACCGCTTGTAAAAAAACCAAGATATCAGCATTCGGCCGATTATAATGTTCTCGCAGCGCGGTTAGGATGGCTTCCTTCTTATCCGCAATTTAATCGAAATTCAATAGAGTTGTTTAATGACGCGAAAAAGGCAGGAGCAGAAACGCCAGAGGATGCTGTTAAGTATGTAGTTGATGAATTAAAGACGGGAAAAATGGAGTTTGCGATTGAAGATCCGGATAATCCAGTAAACTTCCCAAGAAATTTGTTTGTATGGCGTTCTAATTTAATCTCAAGCTCTGGTAAAGGTCACGAATATTTCTTAAAGCATTTGCTAGGTACATCGAACGGCCTGCTTGGTCAGGAAAATACAGTGACGAAGCCGGAGGAAGTTAAATGGAGAGAAGAAGGAGCCGAAGGGAAACTGGATCTTCTTGTTACAGTTGATTTCCGTATGGCGGGTAATGCGCTGTATTCAGATATTGTCCTACCAGCGGCAACCTGGTATGAAAAGCATGATATCAGCAGCACTGATATGCATCCATTTGTCCACCCGTTTAATCCGGCGATTAATCCACCTTGGGAGGCCCAATCGGATTGGGATACATTCAAAGGGATTGCCAAGGCCTTTTCCACGCTGGCGGAAAAGCATTTACCACAAGTTGTCAAGGACCTCGTCATGATGCCGCTTCAGCATGATTCACAGGATGAAATCGCGCAGCCGTTTGGTAAAGTTGTGGATTGGAAAAGGGGAGAAACAGATCCGGTACCAGGACGGACAATGCCGCGGTTGACCTTTGTTGAGCGGGACTATACAAAGCTATATGAAAAATTTATAGGGCTAGGACCATTAGCAGAGAAGAATCCGGTCGGTGCTCATGGCATTTCCTTTTCCGTAGCCGAACAGTATGAGCAATTAAAGGGTATGAATGGAACAATTCAACAAGAAGGCATTTCAAAAGGGATGCCGAGTATTGAAAATACGCGCCAAGCAGCAGAAGCGATGATGACTTTATCAAGCGCTACAAATGGTAAGGTTGCGATGAAGGCATGGGAAGCAGAAGAAGCGAAAACGGGTCTTTCCCTCAAGGATATTGCTGAAGATAAAGCCGGTGTTCATCAGACATTCCATGATATTACCGTACAGCCACGTGAAGTCATCCCAACCCCTATTTTTACGGGCTCGAATAAAGGGAATCGACGCTACTCGCCATTTACAACCAATATTGAAAGATATGTACCATTTAGAACGTTGACTGGACGTCAGCATTTCTATCTGGATCATGAAATTATCACGGAGTACGGTGAAAATTTACCGATTTACAAGCCGACATTGCCAGAGATGGTGTTTGCGGACCGAGACCTAGCGCCAAGTAAAGAGGAAAAGGAAATCACCCTTCGTTACTTAACACCGCATGGAAAGTGGAACATTCATAGCACATATCAAGATAATTTAATGATGCTTACCCTTTTCCGCGGTGGTCCACATGTATGGATGAGTGAAAAGGATGCGGAAAAAGCGGGAATTGGGGATAATGACTGGGTTGAAGTATATAACAGAAACGGTGTTGTGGCTGCAAGAGCGGTTACGAGCCATAAAATGCCGGAGGGCACACTATATATGTATCATGCACAGGACAAGCATATCAATACGCCTGGTACCAATATTACGGGTGACCGAGGTGGCACACATAATAGTCCGACTAAAATTCATGTGAAACCAACGCAAATTATCGGCGGCTATGCCCAGCTTAGCTATGGATTTAACTACTATGGTCCAATCGGCAATCAACGTGATATTTATGTATCTGTACGGAAGATGAAGGAGGTGCCTTGGCTTGAAGATTAAAGCACAAGTAGCGATGGTAATGAATTTAGATAAATGCATTGGCTGTCATACATGCAGCGTTACCTGTAAAAATACATGGACGAACCGTCCAGGAGCAGAATATATGTGGTTTAACAACGTTGAAACAAAGCCAGGGATAGGTTATCCGATTGAATGGGAGAACCAAGAAAAGCATAAGGGTGGCTGGACTTTAAAAAACGGCCAGCTTGAATTAAAGTCCGGCAGTAAACTGAATAAATTAGCATTGGGTAAAATATTCCATAATCCTGACCTTCCAACGATTGATGAATATTATGAGCCATGGACGTATGACTATGAAAAACTGACAAACAGTCCACAGGGAAAGCATCAGCCTGTTGCTCGTCCTAAGTCGGTGTTAACTGGGCAAACGATGGATCTGAAGTGGGGACCAAACTGGGAGGATGATTTAGCTGGTTCCCATATGACAGGGTTGAACGATCCAAACATGAGGCAGCTACAAGAATCAGTGAAGCTTGAATATGAACAGGCCTTTATGATGTATTTGCCGCGTATTTGTGAGCATTGTTTAAATCCGGGCTGTGTGGCCTCCTGTCCATCAGGCGCCATCTACAAGCGCGATGAGGATGGAATCGTTCTTGTAGACCAGGAGCAGTGCCGTGGTTGGAGACATTGTATGACTAGCTGTCCGTATAAAAAGGTCTATTTTAACTGGGAAACACAAAAAGCGGAGAAATGTACGTTCTGTTTCCCACGAATTGAAGCAGGGATGCCAACCGTTTGTTCAGAAACCTGTACAGGTCGCCTGCGCTATATCGGGATTCTTTTATATGATGCCGACAAAGTGAAGGAAGTGGCTTCAACGCCGAATGAAAGAGATCTTTACGAAGCGCAATTAGGTATATTTCTCGATCCGAATGATCTAGAAGTGATTGAACAAGCAAAAAGGGATGGGATTACAGAGGATTGGTTGGAGGCTGCGCGAAAATCGCCAATTTACAAAATGGCTGTAAAATATAAAATCGCTTTGCCGCTACATCCGGAATATCGTACATTGCCAATGGTCTGGTATGTGTCGCCACTTAGCCCATTTACGGCAATTTTTGAAGGAAAAGATACGAATGGAACACTTGAAGAGATGTTCCCTATAGTGAGCAAAATGAGAATTCCATTGGAATACTTGGCCAATCTGCTTAGCGCAGGAGATGTAGATGTGATTAAAAATGTATTGCAGAAAATGGTTGTTATGCGTAAACATATGAGAGAAAAGACATTGGGTAAAGAGGTAAACCTAGATCTTCTAAAAAAAATCGGCATGACACCAGAAGTGGTCGAGGAAATGTATCGCTTGTTATCAATTGCCAAGTATGAAGACCGCTTTGTGATTCCTACTGCCCATAAGGAGCAATTTTCAGACCTTTACGAGCATCAGGGTACAACGGGCTATAGCTATGATTGCAGCACATGCAAAGTAAATGGAGGTGGATATGATGGAACAAACGATTCATTCCACATCCTTAAATATTAATATGGAAGAAGAGGTCAGGAAATCATTTCGAATGATTTCCTATCTTCTCCAATATCCAGATAAAAGATGGTTGCAATGGGGAGAGTTGGTTGAGGAATTAGTAGAATTTTTAAATAAAGATTTACAAGCTTTTCTAGAGAATTTTCTTGAAAGAATCGGGGATTATTCTTTAGATGATTTAGAACAACATTATGTCAATCTATTTGATTTTAATCCCGAATGCTCCCTTTCATTGAGCTACTTAAAGGCCGGAGAACAGCGTGAGAGAGGACAAATATTAGTTGAATTAAAAGCGTTGTACAAACAATATGGGTATGAAATGACAGATGCAGAGCTTTCCGACTATTTGCCGGTTGTCCTGGAGTTTGCATCAGTCGCACCCTTGCAAATCGCAGTTAATTTATTAAAAAGCTTGGAGGAACCAATCGAAAAGTTAAGCAATGAATTAAAACAACAAAATAGTCCATATGAGTATTTAATACTTGCTGCTCTATGTGGAAAAGAGGCAATGGAAGATATTAATTTGAAGGGGGGAAGGGAATAGAAATGCAACAATTTCTATGGGTGATATTCCCTTATTTAATGATTACTATTTTTGTCGTGGGACACTTCTATAGATACAATACCGGACAACTAGCATGGACGGCAAAATCGAGTGAATTTCTAGAGAAAAGGCTATTAAGATGGGGCAGCATGATGTTTCATATTGGCATCCTCATGGTTTTTGCAGGACATCTCGTCGGTCTTTTAATTCCGAAGGATGTGATGGCGCATTTCGGAGTAAGTGAAACACTCTATCATGCTGGTGCTGTCTACGGTGGAGGGATGGTTGGTATTTTAACCTTTGTGGGCATCTTGCTCCTGCTTAATCGTCGCTTTACGAACGAGAGAGTCAGAAATACAAGTGATTTTGGCGATTTTTTAACTGTCGTTTTGATTCTACTGATTGTCGGAGTTGGAGTTTATAACACAATCATTGGAAATCAGCTCAATCACGCGTTTGATTATCGAGAAACGATTAGTCCGTGGTTCCGTGGATTAATTAGCTTCAATCCTGATTCGGCCTTAATGGCTGGTGTACCGCTTGGATTTCAACTTCATGTGTTACTTTCTTTTGCCTTATTAGGAATTTGGCCATTCACTCGCCTTGTCCATGTCTGGAGTGTGCCATTAACTTATTTTAACAGAAGCTATATTCTTTACAGAAAAAGAGAACATATAAAGTGAATGAGGCTGGATTGACCAATATATAAAGGAGATCAAATGGTGAATAGTCATTATATAGTGGTGCATAAGGATAATCCAATATACCAATTTTAAATAAAGCATTTTAGATTATTACAAACAAGATCAGCTTGAATATATGAAAGCCAGCGCCTTGAGACGCTGGCTATGTTTTTATTAACTAATTAATATGATCCATTGGGTCAGGAATTTTACCATCACTAGGATTTTCATTATCACTTGAATCACTATCATTTTGATTACCTGAAGATACTTCCTTTGATGGAGTTGATTCATTTCCAGCTACATCAATTGCTGTTACATAAAAAATTGCATTTGCGTTTGATACTTGGAAAGATAGTTCGGATGTTTTTGGAATACTTGCAATCTTACTAAATGGA
Organism: Schinkia azotoformans; assembly: GCF_035811335.1. Classification (NCBI taxonomy): domain Bacteria; kingdom Bacillati; phylum Bacillota; class Bacilli; order Caryophanales; family Bacillaceae; genus Schinkia; species Schinkia azotoformans. The sequence goes on along the minus strand of NZ_JARSMD010000016.1, from coordinate 144,982 downwards.
TCTGTTGGGCTATTTGCTTTATATATACGGTAGCCGACTATATCAGAATCCTGAACATTTTCCCAAGTTAGTACCTTTCCATTTAGATGGATATTTTTAACCGAACTAGGGACCTTTCCATCATCAGTAACTGCCTCTTTTTCAGGAACAATAATATTTTTCCATATTGAACTATTAGATATAAGATAACTGATATCTTGTACCTCAGCTAAGTCCTTACTTTTTAAGAATTCCGGATTTAACATAACGCCTTTTGTCGAAAACTCCTCTGGAAAGCCTTCCGGTGCCTTATAATACTTGTCGCCTATGACCATATAAGAGCCTTCGATTAAACTATTGTCTACTTCAGTCGGTGCATATTTGGAAATAAATAGGTCGCTGGCAACTAGACCCGCTTTCTCACATAGATTTGATGGTAGTTTTCCACTGACCGTACAATAAGATTTTCGAACAATCCCACTAGGCATATTGAATTTCTCGGAAGTTGCTACAATTTCAGGTTTCACATCATAGACACCATTCATTAATTCAGCCCACAACTTTTGATTGCGTTGAGAATAGGAATATCCTTTATAGCTTTTTTCGAGAGATTTTGGTGTATCATAGCCCATCCATAAGCCGAATGTTACTTTTGGATTTGTGGCTACAAACCATGAATCCTTATAGTCCTGAGAAGTGCCTGTTTTTCCGGCCCAGTCTGCCTTAAACTTTAACTTACTAGGCACACCGGCAGCTGTACCTTTTGTTAATACATCTCTCATCATATCAATTGTTAAATAAGCCGCTTGTGGTGAAAAAACATCCACGGGATTAGGCGTGTGCTGATAAATGACCTCGCCATCTTTTGTTTCAATTTTTTCAATCATATAAGCATCAACAAATTTTCCGCCATTTGCAAAGGTTGAATAAGCATTTACGTTTTCTTCGATCGTTACTCCCTTATCCATCGCGCCAAGAGCCATGGACAGGTGGGATCTGTCTCCATTCGTTAATGTGCTAAACCCCATTTTCTCTAAATAGCTGGTAGGGTCTTTGTTAATAATGGATGCATATATTTTAGCAGTAGGGATATTATAAGATTTGGCTAGTGCAACTCTCGCAGTTGTCAATCCATGATATCCTTCTCCATAGTTTTTTGGTTCCCACGGTCCCTGTACGGTTTGAATCTTTAACGGGACATCAGGTATAACTGAACCCGGATGAAAAAGCCCCATATCAATGGCTGGGCCATAGACTAATATTGGTTTCATTGTTGACCCGTTTGAACGTATTCCTTTAGTTGCGTGGTTTAATTGTTTGCGATTATGGTCACGTCCTCCGACAAAGCTGATAATGGCACCAGTATCATTGTCGATCAAGATTGCTCCAACCTCGACCGGCTCCATTACTTTAATGATTTCACCGGTATCCGGGTCCTTCACCTTTTCCTGTTTATCATTTCCATAATATTGATAACTGTCTTTTATTACCTGCATTTTATCGTAAATTTCTTTATCAATGGTTGAATAGATTCGATATCCATTTTGACGTAGATTTTTGTCTGCTTTACTATAATATTCGTTATATAAATTATTATCTTTTTTAAGATCTTCTGATGAATAACCATCTTTCTCGGCTAATATTTCTAACAAAATTTTCTTTGCACGGTCTTCAATTTCAAACGTGAGATATGGATACTTTTCTACGATATTTTGTTTTGGTGGTATGAAGTTGCTTTTTATATCATAGGTTAATGCTTCTTTATATTCTTTCTCGGTAATATAGCCTTCTGTTAGCATCCGGCTCAACACGGTTTTCATCCTATTTAAGCTTGGTGTGATGTCTTCTTTAATCTCTCCAGTTCTTGTAAAAGGCGTATAGCCAAAAGGGCTTTGTGGCAATCCTGCTATGTATGCTGCTTGAGGTAAATTTAAGTCTTTTGCATCTACACCAAAAATGCCCTGTGCCGCTGTCTGGATACCAGCGATATTTCGACCTGAAGAATTTCTGCCAAATGGTACTACATTTAAATAGGCTTCCAGTATTTCTTCTTTTTCAAAAAATTGCTCCAGTCTTAGGGCTATCATAATCTCCTTCGCTTTACGTTCGAAAGATACTTCGTTTGTCAAAATTTGGTTTTTGATTAACTGCTGGGTAAGTGTACTACCACCGGTTTTAACAGAAGAGTTAGTGAATTCTTGGAAGATGGCCCGTAAAATTGATTTTGGAACAATACCGGGATGCTCAAAAAAATTCTCATCCTCAGTGGCAATAACCGCATCAATAACATGTTGAGAAACATTGGATATTTTTGTTTCTTCGCGATCAAGGTCAGAACGCAATTTGCCAAGATACTGATTATCGCTAAAATAAAGCTCAGAGGTTTCCTCGTAATTATAGATATCTTTTTTCATACTATCATAGCTTCTGATTGGTTCATCTTTAACAAGTGAGGCAAAATAGCCGGCCCCGACGCCCCCGGCAAAGGAGAGTCCAATTAAACAGGAAGCTATGAATATAATCGCTAAATTCCACGAGACTTTTGTGAAAATCCTAGTAAATTTAAAAAGCTTGTCTTTATTTAAATTCATCCTAATATCTCCCCCTAAATCAGCAATATTATAGCATAAAGCGACATTCATTGATATAATAGTTCGATAATGGCAAATTTTATTTGACTTATTAGCTTTAAATATGTTAGCTTTTATTGTATTACATTTAATTAATTTTGCATTGATAGGAATAAGTAGTGAATATCTCCCTGTTTTTAGAGAACTGACGGCTGGTGCAAGTCAGTACAAAGATATCATGAATTACATCCTTGAGCATTTGCTTGGAAACGAAAAGCATCTAGCCTATTTTGGATAGGTTTTCGCTTGTTCTTAGTATAAGCAAACGGTATGGGCCGTTATCCAATGAAGTGGAAGAGACATGTAACGTTCTTCAAATAGGGTGGTACCGCGAAGCAATTCGTCCCTATTTGAGGGGCGTTTTTTATTTTTTTATTTTAAGGAGGAAGAATTGTGGATTTATTAAAGGATTTAGAGTTTCGTGGTTTAATCAACCAAGTAACAGATTTAGAAGGATTGCAAAAAGAACTTGAAAAAGGGCCCATTACATTATATTGTGGCTTCGACCCAACAGCAGACAGCCTGCATATTGGCCATCTATTAACAGTATTAACATTACGCCGTTTTCAATTAGCAGGAAATAACCCAATTGCACTTGTTGGGGGAGCTACCGGCTTAATCGGTGACCCAAGTGGAAAAAAAGCAGAAAGAACATTAAATGAAACAGAAATAGTGGTGGAATGGAGCAACAGCATCAAACGACAGCTTTCACAATTCCTTGACTTTGAAGGTGAAAATAAAGCAAAAGTTGTAAACAATTATGATTGGACAGGAAATTTAGATGTCATTACGTTCCTGAGAGATGTAGGCAAAAACTTTGGCGTCAACTACATGCTTGCTAAGGATTCCGTTGAATCCCGCATCCAATCAGGTATTTCATTCACAGAATTCAGTTATATGATTTTACAATCCAATGACTTCTTAAATCTTTATAAAAACGAAAATTGCCGTTTGCAGATCGGCGGTAGTGACCAATGGGGCAATATTACGGCAGGTCTTGAATTAATTAGAAAATCTACAGATGAAGAAGCTAAAGCTTACGGATTCACAATTCCACTTGTAACAAAAGCTGATGGCACAAAGTTTGGCAAGAGCGAAGGCGGTGCAATTTGGCTTGATGCTGAAAAAACATCACCATATGAATTCTACCAATTCTTAATTAATACAGATGATAAAGACGTTGTGAAATTCCTGAAATATTTTACATTCTTATCGCCGGAAGAAATCGAAGCATTAGCAGCTGAAGTTGAAGAAGCACCGGAAAAACGGACAGCACAAAAGAGATTGGCAGAAGAAGTTACAAAGCTTGTTCATGGTGAAGAAGCTTTACAGCAAGCGATTCGCATTTCTGAAGCATTATTTAGCGGGGACATTCAAAACCTATCAGCAGCAGAAATAAAGCAAGGATTCAAGGATGTACCATCCCACGAATGCAAGCAGGATGAAATCAGCCTATTAGATTTATTAGTTGAAAGCAAAATTTGCCCATCAAAACGCCAAGCTAGAGAAGATATTAGCAATGGGGCAATCTATATTAATGGAGAAAGAACAACTGAGGTTGACCGGGTTGTTGCTGCCGAGGATCGTATTGAAGGGCAATTTACGATTATTCGTAGGGGGAAGAAGAAGTATTATTTAATTAAGTATTAAGAATAGGCTCTGTTAAAATTAAGTTGTTTTTTCTTTACGAGTTTGAGCGGACATCTATTCCGTTATTTTGGCTAATGAAGCCTATTTTTCAATCATTTATGCAAATTAACGGATTATATGTCCGGAACCACGATAAAAACGAAGAATTTATTGAAAATAACGGAACTAATGTCCGGCAAAATGAATACAACATTGCTGTTTAACAAAGCCAATAAATAAATAAATAAATAAATAAACCATCCTGACTTGATTAGTTAGGATGGTTTTATTATGGACTGTAGTCTGTTGAGCCTGAATAAGGCGAAACATAAAACCACCCGCTATGCGGGTGGGCAACAAATTGTTATACAAAAATACTCACTTTCAGTTCTATAATAGAGATTGTTCAAGCCTCTATAATAAAGAAAGGAAAGTGAGCATCATTGGCAAATAAAGAATATAGTTTAGCACATACCAAATGGATGTGTAAATACCATATCGTCTTTACTCCAAAGTATAGACGAAAAATAATCTACAATCAATATAGGAAGAGCGTAGGGGAGATATTAAGAACACTATGTAAATACAAAGGAGTTGAAATAATAGAAGGCCATCTTATGCCAGATCATGTGCATATGTTAGTGAGTATTCCACCCAAATTATCAGTTTCAAGTTTTATGGGATATTTAAAAGGGAAGAGTGCGCTCATGATGTTTGATAAACATGCAAATTTAAAATATAAATTTGGAAACAGGCATTTTTGGGCTGAAGGATACTATGTAAGTACAGTGGGTCTTAACGAAGCTACGATTAAAAAATACATTCAAGATCAAGAAAAACATGATATTGCATTAGATAAATTGAGTGTAAAAGAGTATACAAACCCTTTCAAAGGGTAGCCAAGTAATAAAAACAGCCCTTTAGGGATGGCAAAAGTGGCAAAGGCAATAGAGGCTTGAATATATATGAAAGCCAGCGCCTTTAGACGCTGGCCGGTAATTAAGGCTTATAGCCTTAGTGCAAATGATTAAGTTATCCTTCTAGGATGATAAAATAATAAAAATGCTCAAATTCCCCCTTGTTGGTCATAATTCTTCTAGAATATATCATCTATTTTGTTAAAACTGTGTATGTACTGATATTAACAGAATGAAAGGTGGTTCATGATATGCAAGTTCAAAAATGGGGTAAAAGATTAGCTGTTCGTTTGCCAAAATCCTTGTGTCAGGCGGTAAATTTTTTAGAAGGTAAAGAAGTAGAAACTTTGGAGGAAATGCTGGAAGGCATAACACCCGAAATATAATAGGACGGTTTTCGATTTTATTCCTCTATTTGTGTGGTCAATACAAATTAAAAAGCCCTGTAAACCTTGTATATAAAGGTTTCTAGGGCTTTCGATGTTATAATTTGCAGTCCGTTATCATTAACGAGAGTAGAACTCAACGATGAATGCTTCGTTAACTTCAGCAGGCATTTCAGAACGCTCAGGGAAGCGAGTGTAAGTACCTTCAAGCTTCTCAGCATCAAAAGTTAAGAAATCAGGTACGAAGTTGTTGATTTCAACAGCTTCTTTAATAATTTCTAAGTTGCGTGATTTTTCACGAACAGAAATTGTTTGACCTGGCTTAACACGGTAAGAAGGAATGTCTACACGTCCGCCATCAACAAGAATATGTCCATGGTTCACAAGCTGACGAGCTTGACGACGAGTACGAGCAAGTCCTAAACGATAAACAAGGCTGTCCAAACGAGATTCTAAAAGAATCATGAAGTTTTCACCATGAATACCTTTCATTTTACCAGCAGCAGCAAATGTGTTGCGGAATTGGCGCTCATTCATACCAAACATATGGCGAAGCTTTTGCTTCTCCTGTAATTGTAATCCGTATTCAGAAAGCTTTTTACGTTGATTAGGTCCATGTTGACCAGGTGCGTAAGGACGCTTTTCTAATTCCTTTCCAGTTCCGCTTAGAGAGATACCTAAACGACGTGATAATTTCCAAGATGGTCCAGTATAACGAGCCATAATTTAGCTCCTCCTTCAATGTTTTTATTTTGTAAAATAAAAACAAAACACAGACACATGCACTCTATCGATTGCCCATTTTGTCTTCATGTACCCTCGCCCCAGCAGCATAGAGTTACTCGATACACCTCGGCTTTTAAAAAAAGAGGAACAAAATGAAACAAAAGCAAGCACACTCAGGCCGCTTTTATTTTACACACAAAAATTATTATATTTTTTTTTATGCATAAAGTCAAGGTTAATTCTTGTCTTCTCATAATTTAAAAGATAAAATCATAATTTGGATTTAGTAAAATTATGATGAAAAATTTCTTGAATATAACCGATATATAAATAAAAGGAAGTAGTTTACAATTTTCCGAAAATTGATATAGGAAAATAAGACTATTAAGCTTATAATAGGAATATAATATATTGTTCGTCGGATATACCCATTTTTTTATTTTGAAGGTGAATTTAAATGCCCAGAGAAATCTGTCCAACAGAAATAGATATTATTAAATTAAAAAGGTATGAACAGCTATATCGGGTTACAGCGAAATTTCACTCTTCGATGGATATGGCTGAAGTATTAAAGGAAATCATTCATACGCTAAAGGAAGTTTATGAAACCTTCGATTGTGTATTATTGTTATCACACGATACGTCGACGGATCCGGAACTTCCTATCCATGACTTGGAGTATGGTTCTGATTCCATTAATCAGGCGGCGGCGCAAGCTTATTTAACAGGCAATGTTCAAATTGAAGATTCGTTAATTAATGATAAGTCTGTACTTTACGCACCGTTAAAAGGAAAACAAGGTATATACGGGGTTCTTCAAGTCACCGCTCCTGATACTCCCATTTTTCCTAAAGAAGAGGTTGGCTTCATTGAGCTATTGGCCAATACAGCTGGAGGTGCTTTGGAAAATGCACAATTGTACCAACAATCAAGAAAGCTTATATCAGATTTACAGCTAATCAATAAAACAACGCATCGCTTGAATTCAAATCTGCGATTATCGGATACAATCAACTTTATGTCAGAACAGATTAGGGCTTCCTTTGATGCACAAGTAATTGGCTTTTTGATGTTCAATGGAAAGGATCAGTTTGAAGTTTTAACCGGTAGCTCCGATTATTTTTTTCAAGATGAATCCGTTCCATTAGTGCATTTTATAAATAATAAAATCAAACAGGAAAAGGATGCCGTATTTATTGGAGATCTTTCCTTAGATGAAAATATTGGTGAGAAAAAATTTCGATCTCTTATGGTTATTCCAATGATCCAAAGCAATGCGCTTATAGGTGCTGTTTATGTACTGAATGAACTCCCTTATCATTTTTCGTTTGATAAATTTAAATTATTACAATCGCTCATTCACCATTCTACGTTGGCATTTACGAATTCAATGTTAAGAGAAGAATTGGAAAGAATGGTGATTACTGATAATTTAACAAAGCTTCATTCTAGAAATTACCTTGATGAAAGAATCCAGTTGTCGATGAATACTGACGCATTAGGGGCGTTTCTGCTAATCGATATTGATGATTTTAAAAGTATTAACGATACATTCGGACATCAGGTGGGCGATGAAGTCATCATTCAAGTAGCCAATATCATTAGAAAGAGTATTCGTGAGCATGATGTGGGGGCCAGATGGGGCGGCGAGGAATTAGCAGTTTATTTGCCAAAAGCAGATTTAAAGACTGGCTTGATGGTTGCTAAACGATTGGTTGAAAGAGTGGAAATTGAAACGAATCCCAAAATTACAATTTCATGCGGTATTACTGTTTGGCATAAAGAAAATAAGGATTCTGTTAAAAAGCTGTTTAACCGCGCTGATGAGGCGTTATATAAAGCTAAACAAACAGGTAAAAACCGCGTCATTATCTATGACAATTATACTTAATTAAAAGCACTTAAAAGTGCTTTATTTTTTTTGACAAGATACTGTAAATTTCGGCTTTTTGCGTAAATAGCGTACGGTTATTGTCGAGAAAATCTTAAAGGAATTCCGGTTCGAGCGTTGAAAATATTCAAGTAGAACCGGGGTGAAAAAACGATGAAAGAGATGTCTAGTACGAAGAAAAAGGTTTTTGATGCGGCAATCTCAATATTTAACTCAAAAGGCTATAATGGCAGTTCAGTAAAAGAAATTGCTCAAAAAGCGAATGTAAATATAGCTCTTATTTCCTATTATTTTAGTGGAAAAAAAGGCTTGTTAGAGCAGCTCTTAACTAATTATTTTGAGCAATATATTATCATATTGGAAAAATCCTTTGAGAAAAAGGATAGTATGTCCTGTAAAGAAGTTTTATGTGAAATAGTAAAGAACTTATTAAGATTTGAAAGTGAAAATCATCAGTTGGCACGACTTGTTCATCGTGAGATAACTCTAGATACTATGCTTGTAAGAGAAATTATGTCCACGTATTTAACTAAGGAAAAATATTATTTGCAAACGATCCTTGAAAGAGGTATTCAAAAAAAGGAATTTAGAAAGCTTCCGGTCATGAACACGATCATGCAATTAAAAGGCATGTTAACAATGCCTTATTTAAATCTGCAGTATATGGTAGAGGTTTTACATGTGAATCCTGTTGAACCTTATTTCGTTACAAAATATTATAAAGAAATTAGTCATTGGATAGAGGAAGGCCTTTCTATACAAGCTGAAAGGCCAACTTTATCAGTCATTAACTATTCAGGGCTTAACAGTGTAAATACTCTAAATGCTTCAACCCTGGCAGGTGGGAGTTGAACTTTATTTAAGAGAAGTCGGTGCGGATAGTGTTATAGTTGGAACTAATTCGGAATAACCTTGGTTTAAATCCCTTGAAATGTGGGCGTCTGACCCATAGATGAGAGGGATTTTTCGTTTGGCCGCCTCTTTTACAATCCACTCTGACGGATAAGGTTCTAAACAAAATTGCTTATTTATGCCGGCACCATTATAGTCCAATGTCATATTTTTATCAGAGATCAGATCTAAGATTTGTTTAATATCAGTAGAGAAATCTGCTGTACAAGGATATTTCTTTTGGAATTTATGTACGAGCGTCATATGCCCAATTCGTTTAGGTTTATAGGGCCCTAGATCACTTAGGATTGATTGTTTGATAGTTTCGAAATAACTTGTATATACCTTATCAATATCTCCAAAAATAGAAATAATTCTCGCAAATTCCTGAGTACTGAAATCCAGACAATAATAATTTCCTTCATGCTGCAAAAAATGGACTGATAAAATACTATCATCAAGAAATTGTCCATATTTATTTAGAAATTTGGTAGTTTCGCTTTCAAAGTGAATGATATAATCGACTTCTAAACCAATATTTATTTTTATTTTATCTTTATATTTTACTTTTAATTTTTGCAAATCTGAGATGTAAGGATCTAAAAAGTTCGGATTCATTCCACTATCTTTATCAGGTGTTGGATCGATAAAGTTTGCTGGTAAAGGCGCATGTTCAGTGAACGAAATTTCTTGATAGCCTAAGGAAATTGCAGCATCTATATATTGATCAAATGAATCGTCGGATCCATGAGGACAATAGGGAGAGTGAATATGGCCGTCAGTTTTCATTACTTTCCTCCAAGTTTCTACAATTTTTAGAAAAAATTTGGGCAAAATTATTGTTTACATGTTATCATAAAAGTTATGAAAATGCATAAAATAAAAATTTGAAATTTAAAGCCTTTCTATATATAAATTACAAAAGTTTTTTTGAAATCGAAAAAGGGGTAAGGCAGCTATGGAGTACTTGTTAATATTTATTATTGTTTTATTAGCAATTATCATATATGGATTTATAAAAAGAAAAAAGATTTATTCGGAAGTAGATAAGCTGGAAAGCTGGAAAATAAGCATAATGAATAGGCCGGTAACAGATGAAATTGCGAAGGTAAAGCAATTGAATATGACAGGGCAGACTGAGGAAAAGTTTGAAGCTTGGCGCGTTACTTGGGATGAGATTGTAACCAATGAACTGCCAAAAGTAGATGATTTTCTGTTTGAAGCAGAGGAAGCAGCTGATCACTACCGTTTTAAAAAAGCTACTAATATTACACGTAGTACCCGTAATGTATTAGAAGAGGTCGACCAGAAAATAGCTGCTATATTAGAGGATCTGCAAGAGCTTATTGGCAGTGAAGAAAAGAATAAAATAGAAGTAGAAGAGCTAAAAGGCATATTGAAAAATCATCGTAAAATTTTACTTGCATCAAGACACTCTTTCGGAAGTGCGATTATCCAGCTTGAAAAGGAGCTTGATGAAGTCGTTAATAAATTTAGTGAATTTGATGCGGCTACGAATGGGGGGAATTATTTAGAGGCACGTGAAATTGTACTGATGATTCGAAATGACTTAAATAATTTAGCGACAAAAATTGAAGAAATACCACCACTTTTAACTTATTGCCATAATCAATTACCTGCGCAAATCAATGAACTTCGAAAAGGTCAAGAAGAAATGATCCAATCTGGATACATTGTAGAGCATTTAGAAATTAATAAAGAATTAGATAAAATTGAGGGAGAAATTGAATCCTATTTAAGAAAAATAGAAGAAACAGAGATCAATGAGGCGAAGGAAGGAATTACGGATGTGCAGGACCGAATCGAGCAAATCTATGACTGTTTGGAAAAAGAAGTAATCGCCAAACACGTGATTATAAAAGAAACGCCTCCCCTTGAGCCACATATTATTGAATTGCAAAAAAAAGCAGTTGCAGCCAAAAATGAAACTGAAAGTGTTCAACAGATTTATCATCTAAAAGATAAAGACCTTGAAGACCAACGGAAAATTGAGAAAAAAGTAGCACAGACTACAAACAAGTACGATGAACTGTTGAATAGACTTGATGCCAATGATGAACCGGCGACAAAACTACGTGAAGACTTAGAAGAAATAAAAACAAATATTCAAATGATTACTGAACTGTATAATAATTTTACTGAAATGATGCATACTCTCAGAAAAGATGAGCGTGAGGCAAAAGAACGAATCACTCAAATGAAAAAGACATTAGTAGAAGCTAGGAGTTTAATCAGAAAAAATCATTTACCGGGACTTCCAAATAATATTTTAAAAACGTTTGACACAGCAGAATCAAACTTAAAGGCAGTATCGTATAAACTAGAGGAAACACCTCTTGATATGTATGCTGTAAATAATATTTTGGAAGAAGCACAAAATGCTGTTAGTAAAGTGTTTGAACAAACAGAAGAGATTGTCGAAAAAGCGGTATTGGTAGAACATATAATCCAATATGGAAATCGTTATCGAAGTAAGTATGCGGTTCTTTCGGCTAAATTATCTGAAGCAGAGCAAGTATTCCGCATGTATGATTATGATTTGGCATTGGAACAGGCGGCATCGGCTATCGAAGCTATTGAACCAGGCGCTTTAAAAAAGATTGAGGAGTTAATCAATAACCGCTAACTAAAGTTGGTTAAAATGAAAGGCTGTCCCAAACGGTGGGGCAGCCTTTTCTGTCACTTTACATTGTCTAGCTCCGGCGCCCAGCGTCTAGTGGACTTCACACATCTCCCTACGATAAGTCAACAGTAAAGGATCGCTTACGCTTATCGCCGGATGTCCTATATCTCAGTCGATGTGCTCCAGTCCATACGCCGCTCGACGGGCGCTTCCGCTTTTCTGTTTACGAAGCTTTTCTAGCTAATTCATCATTTTGTTTTTGACGCAATGAAAAGACATATCCGATTACAACTCCGATTAATGCAGGGACAACCCAACCAACACCATTACTATATAACGGTAAAGTAGAGCTTAAAATTTGTTTTACATTTTCACCAGCAAATCCTGCAAATACAAATCCGTCCAAGATGCTTACAATCCCTGTTCCCAAAACACCACCGATATAGACAGATCTAGCACTGCCAAAATAACGATCTAGGAACGACAATATGATAAGTGTAATAGCAATAGGATAAATCATCATTAAAACAGGTAACGAAATATTAATTAATTGAGTTAAGCCGACGTTTGCCACAAGCATACTAAAGACTGATGTGATCAAGACGAATTTTTGATATGAGATTTTCGGCCAAAGTTTATTAAAGTACTCTGCACAAGACGTTACTAAACCAATGGATGTTGTCAAACAAGCAAGTGTGATCGCTAGACCCAACATGATTGTGCCGAATATTCCATAATAATGGTTTGCAGAAATGGCGAGAATTTGACCACCATTTTCTACTTCACCAACAACGGAAGCACTGGTTGCCCCTAAATAGGCTAACGATAAATAAACAAGCATTAGAGCAATTACAGCAATAATACCTGATTTGATAGTGGTTATTGCAATTGTTTTAGGGTTCGTTATTCCAAAATTTTTAATAGCAGTAAAAACAACTATGGCAAAAACTAATGCTGCTAATGCATCTAATGTAAGATAACCTTCAATAAAACCTTTAAAAAATGGAGACGCTGAATAAGCCTCACTTGGTTCTGGAATGGACCCCATCGGGCTAAAAATTGCTTTAGCTACGAGCACTGCAATTGTTATCAATAACGCAGGGGTTAATACTTTGCCAATTCGGTCTACAAGTTTAGATGGATTTCTTGATAACCAATAGGTGACACCGAAGAAAACAATTGTATATAAAAATAAGCTTGCATTATTGCTTGCTAATTCCTTATTTAAAAATGGAATAACACTAATTTCGAATGCAACCGTACCTGTTCTTGGAATTGCGAAAACAGGTCCAATCGATAAATATAAAACGAGTGTAAAAATAATTCCGAACATTGGATGGACACGTGCGCTGATTTTTTCAAAATCTCCACCGTTTAAAGCGGCTGCAGTTACACCTAATAGCGGCAACCCAACGCCCGTAATTAAAAATCCAATAATAGCCGGCCAAAGGTTAGTTCCTGCTGCCTGGCCAAGTAATGGTGGGAAAATCATATTGCCGGCACCAAAAAATAAAGCAAAAAGCATTAAGCCGATCGATAATGTATTTTTGAAGTTCAAGTTAAAACCTCCTGGTTCAGTGAGAAAAATCTATTTAGTAAAAATTTTCACAACGTTATTCATCATACCGCAAATTTCGACAAATTACCACATAAAAATATTTATTATAATTGAAAAATCTCTTTTTCTAATTTTAATTTGCCTACATCTGTGATAATATATGTAAATGCAAATTTTATCCGAGACCAAGGTGATTTAATGATTTACTTTGACAATAGTGCAACTACAAAGCCCTATCCCGAAGTTATAGAGGCCTATATGAAGGTAGCAGAGCAATATTTTGCAAATCCTTCTTCGATCCATTTCTTGGGAAGTGAAGTGGAAAAGCTGATGACCCAATCCAGAGTTTTAACTGCATCTTTATTAGAGGTTAAACCAACAGAGATTGTGTTTACCTCGAGTGGAACAGAAGGAAATAATTTGGCCATTAAAGGTGTTGCATTCCAATACCAAAACCGTGGGAAACATATTATAACGACATCAATTGAACATCCATCTGTACTTGAAGCTTATAAACAATTAGAAGCTTTAGGATTTTTTGTGTCATATTTAGAAGTGGATCAAAAGGGCAGAATTAATATAGAACAACTTAAAAATACATTGCGAGACGATACAATTTTAGTTTCCATCATTCATGTAAATAACGAGTTGGGAACGATTCAACCGGTTGAAGAAGTAGGTAAAATTTTAAAAAATTATCCGAAAATATTATTTCATGTCGACCATGTTCAAGGAATTGGAAAAGTCCCGCTCCAATTAAAAGATTCCGGAATTGATTTATGTACAATTTCAGGACATAAGTTTCATGCATTAAGAGGAACGGGAATTTTATATATTCGTGACGGTTTGAAAATTGCCTCTCTCATGAGCGGTGGCGGTCAGGAAATGGGGATCCGCTCGGGTACGGAAAATGTGGCAGGAATCGTTTCAATGACAAAGGCACTCCGGATTACTCTTGAAAAAATAAATCAAGGCGGCGCTGACCATCTATTACAATTAAAGAAAGCACTTCTTTCAGGGGTAAGACAAATGGACGGCATTATTGTTAACACACCGGATCAAGATTCAGCACCACATATAATTAATTTTTCAGTACAAAACGTTAAACCGGAAGTGTTAATTCATAGCTTGAGTAAATACGATATCTATGTTTCAACCCAATCTGCCTGCTCCTCTAAGCTCGCGCAGGCAAGCAGGGTGTTAACAGCAGCAGGCCTTGGCGAAGAGCGGGCTAAAACTGCCATCCGTGTAAGTTTTTCACTTGATAACACAGTTGAGGAAGTTAAGACATTTTTAAATGTTTTAACAAATATAGTTCCAAAATTACAGGAAGCAATGAGGTAAGAAAATGGAATACGATCATATATTAATTCGTTATGGTGAAATGTCACTAAAAGGGAAAAATCGTTCAAAATTCTCACAAATCTTAAAAAATAATATAAAGGTTTTATTAAAATTAAATGGATGCACGAAGGCGATCGTGAATCGAACGAAAGATCGGATGTTTATTGATCTTAATGGGGATGACCATGAAAAAATAAGTGAAATCCTAAAGGATGTATTTGGCATCCAAAGCTTTAGTTTAGCCATGAAGGTAACAAGTGAACTTGAAGAAATTCAAAAAGGGGCACTTTCAGCTCTCCAAGAAGCGAACCCGCATGCGAAAACATTTAAAGTGACAGCGAAGCGTCCAGATAAAAGCTTCCCCATTCGTTCACAGGAATTAAACCATTTAATTGGCGGATATATTTTAAAAAATACAGAGGGACTAACGGTCGATGTTCATAACCCTGATGTAAACGTACGGGTGGAAGTTAGAACATCGATGACTTTTATTACTTGTAAAACAGTAAAAGGGGCCGGAGGATTCCCAGTTGGCTCCAATGGCAAAGTGATGCTTATGCTATCTGGAGGTATAGACAGCCCTGTTGCTGGCTACATGACAATGAAACGAGGCGTAAAAATTGAAGCAGTTCATTTTCATAGCCCGCCCTTCACAAATGAGCGCGCAAAGCAAAAGGTATTAGACCTTGCTGGTAAACTCACGAAATATGGAGGCCGAATCCGAGTCCATATTGTCCCATTCACAGAAATTCAACAGGAAATTCATAAAGCCATTCCGTCTAGTTATACGATGACTGCGATGCGGAGAATGATGCTTCGTATTGCTGAACAAATAGCTGTAAAGAATAATGCTTTAGCGATCGCAACCGGTGAAAGCTTAGGACAGGTTGCCAGTCAAACAATTGAAAGTATGAATACAATTAATGAAGTTACTAATTATCCAATCATTAGACCGTTAATCGCAATGGATAAGCTTGAAATTATTGATATTGCTCATGCAATCGATACTTATGATATATCCATACGACCTTATGAAGATTGTTGTACGATATTTTTGCCGTCTGATCCAAAGACAAAACCTAAGAAAGATCGAATCAATTATTATGAAACAAAATTAGGAAATATCGATGAACTAATCGAAGCTGCGGTTACGAATGTAGAAACGATTGATATTGAACGGAATACTAGAAAACATGAAATTGAAAAACAGTTTGAAGATCTATTTTAGTTTCAATTAATTACCAATAAAATAAATGTATGAGAGCATTTGCTTTTTCACACTCTATTAACACACCAACCAAGGAGGTGAAAAGCAAATGCCAAGTTCAAGAAGCAATAACAGTAACCAATTATTAGTTCCTGGCGTACAACAAGCTCTTGATCAAATGAAGGTTGAAATCGCACAGGAGTTTGGTGTGAACCTTGGTGCTGACACAACTTCTCGTGCTAACGGATCTGTTGGAGGAGAAATTACAAAGCGCCTAGTTTCAATGGCTCAACAACAAATGGCCGGGTTCCATGGTCAATAAACGATAATTAAATATAGTAATGGCTTAAGGGCAAGTCTTCGGACTTGCCCTTTCATAATTTTTTATAAAAAACGCAAAATAATATTCTAAAAATTAAAATATTTTAGTACAATGATAAATAAAGGTAATAATTTTATTCAGCACATGGCTGAATAAAATTAAAGCCTCCGGTGGATTTGATTATGATAATGGGGGGGATATGGATGAAAAGAGAGGATTTACTAGCTCCAGAAATGTACAACCTTGTTGAAGAGGTTGAGCGTTTCGCAAAAGATCCAGAAAAGGTAGCAATTAAATGGGAAGACGAGCAAGGAAATAAGGCAGAAATTACATACGAAAACTTAGTAACAAGGGTTAACAAAATTGGAAACGCTTTACTAGGTGCCGGCTTGAAAAAAGGGGATAAAGCAATCATAATGGTACCGCGATTAATAGACGCCTATGCAATCTATTTAGGTTGTTTAAAAGTCGGGATTACAGTCAGCCCTGGTTCTGAAATGTTGCGAGAAAAGGATATTCGTTACCGTTTAACTCATGGTGAAATGAAGGCTGTAATCAGTGTAGACTCTCTTGTAAATGAGTTTAATCGAATTCATGATATCGAATTCGAAAAATTCGTAATCGGAAAGTCTGTCGAAGGTTGGCAGGATTTACATGCACTTGAAGCTGAAGCGAGCGATATTCTTAAAATGGCTGATACAAAAGCCGATGATATGGCATTTTTATCTTATACATCAGGTACAACTGGAAATCCGAAAGGTGTTGTTCATACCCATGGGTGGGGGTTCGCTCATTTAAGAACAGCTGCCAGCGGTTGGTTAGGTATTCAAGAAGGAGATACTGTATGGGCTACAGCAGCACCAGGCTGGCAGAAGTGGATTTGGAGTCCATTTGTATCAGTTTTGGGCTCAGGTGCAACAGGTTTTGTTTACCATGGCAAATTTGATGCAAATAAATATTTACAATTGCTTCAAGACAATGAAGTCAATGTCCTTTGCTGTACGCCAACTGAATATCGTGTAATCGCAAAAGTTCGAAATATCGGTGACTATAAGCTTCCTGCGCTACGTAGTGCAGTCTCTGCCGGAGAACCTTTAAACAGAGAAGTGATCGATACTTTTAAACAGTATTTTAATGTAACTGTTCGCGATGGGTATGGACAAACTGAAAATACCTTGTTGGTCGGTATATTAGAAGGGATGGAAGTAAGACCAGGTTCAATGGGGAAACCTACTCCTGGAAACCGGGTTGATATTATTAATGAAGATGGAGAACCATGCGGAGTTGGAGAAGTAGGTGATATCGCTGTTCACCGCGAGACACCAGCCTTGTTTAAAAATTATTATAAAGACTCTGAACGGACAGCAATGCAATTCCGTGGGGAGTGGTATGTCACAGGTGACAGGGCCAGGAAGGATGAAGATGGCTATTTCTGGTTTGAGGGACGAAGTGACGATATTATTATCAGTTCCGGCTATACGATCGGACCATTTGAGGTAGAAGATGCGCTAGTAAAGCATCCAGCAGTTAAAGAATGTGCAGTAGTCGGAAGCCCAGATGAGGTCCGTGGAACAATCGTTAAGGCGTTTGTCGTATTAAGGGAAGGTGTCGATCATATCCCTCAAGATGAACTTGTGAAAGAATTGCAGGAGCATGTAAAGAATTTAACGGCACCATATAAATATCCACGAAAGATAGAATTTATTGAGGAGTTGCCTAAGACAACTTCAGGAAAAATCCGTCGTATCGAACTTCGCCAAAAAGAATTACAACAGAATGCATAACAAAATGGGCAGAAGCTTACTTCTGCCCATTTTTAATAGAGTTACAAGAACTTGCGATGAACTTTATGCCAGAAGGAATTGTCCTTCAGTTTTACCGTTTTTATTTTTTTATCGCCTAATGTAATCTCAATTTTATCTATATGTTGAATACTTAATGCCTCATTATCCATCCCGATAACAGGATAATCATTTCCTTCATGAACAATGTCAAGCGTAAGCTTTCTATCGCCGCTAAGAATAAAAGACGAACCTAAAGTTCGGTAAGAATTATTATTCAAAGAAGCTGCCTCGCTTACTTGGATACAAGGAAGTAACGGGTCAATGATAGCCCCATTTAATGATTTGGAGTAACCTGTGCTTCCTGTAGGTGTAGAAATAATCATTCCATCGCCACGAAATCTTTCAAAGAGCAAGTCATCTATAGATACATCCATAACAAATGTTTTTATAATAGAAGAACGAACCGTGCATTCATTTAAACAATAAAAAGAAGTATGACCATCAATTGTTGCCTTAATCGTTGGGTATCGACGTACCTCCATTTTCTCATTTGTCATCGCATCTACAATTTTATCAGGTTCATTGATATAAAAATCAGCATATAAGACAGGTGTATCTGTTTCATTAATTCCTATGTACAAACAATCCTCACGAAAGCCGGTCTTTCTAACTGCCTGCAAAAACGTTCCATCTCCACCAATACTTGCAATGATATTTGCTTTCTTACTATCACTTACAACAGTAAAACCATGTTTTTCTGCATGATTTGCTAATTTCTCAACCTGCTGTTGCATTTTTTCACTATGTTTATAAGAAAAAAACAGATTCGTTCGATGTGGCATATATGGACCTCCCTAAATAGTAAGCTTATTCATTATACTTAAATACTAATAAATACTATACTAATCCTATGTTCTAATTTCAAACTTTTTTGGTACACTAAATAAGATTAGTAGGAAACTTTTTACATGTCAAAACGTAAAACATGTAGGCTGGAAAAAATATCATAGGAGGTTTATGAATGACTGGAAAACGCTGGTTAGCATTAGGAATTGCAGCAGTTTTATTTTTCTTTTCACTAGGTGTTAATTTTTTATCATCATTAGCATTTGAGAAAACAGATAAATGGAAAGTAAGCTTTTTTGACGAACTTAATCAAGAATATACGGAAAAAGTTATTGAGGAAGGTTTGGATTACGGCAGTATCGTCGTGTTGGAGGTAAATGGCGTGATTCAAGATCTTGGTGATGTGGAATCCATTTTCTCCTCACCTGGATATAATCATAAAAGCTTTTTAAGAATGCTTGAACATGCCGGTGAGGATGACGATGTAAAAGGCATCATTATTCGTGTCAATTCACCAGGGGGCGGTGTTTTAGAAAGTGCAGAAATTCATGATAAAATTGTAGACATAAAAGAAAATTACAAAAAGCCAGTTTATATTTCGATGGGAAGCATGGCAGCTTCAGGCGGATATTATATTTCCACACCTGCTGATAAAATTTTCGCAAGTCCTGAAACAATGACCGGATCGTTAGGTGTGATCATGCAGGGCATTAATTATGCTGGTTTGGCTGAAAAATACGGCGTAAAATTTGAAACAATTAAAAGTGGTCCATACAAGGATATCATGAGTCCTACTAGAGAAATAACAGAGGCGGAAAGAAAAATCCTCCAAGAAATGGTCAATAACTCTTATCAAGGCTTTGTGAATGTAATCGCGAAAGGACGGAATATGACTGAGGATCAAGTAAGACAAATCGCAGACGGCAGAATCTATGACGGCAGACAAGCGAAGGCTCTTGGTCTGATCGATGAATTTGGGTTTCTTGATGATACGATCAATGCGATGAAGGAGCTGGAAGGAGTAGGTGATGTAAATGTGATTCAATATGAATCCCCTTTTGGATTTAATTCCTTCTTCCAAGTGGCTAGTCAGCGCCTTTTTTCTGATGATTTTGAGTTGCTTAATTTAACAAAGCTTATGAGTCAGCCAAATTCTCCAAGACTGATGTATCTCTATGCTCGTTAAATGGAAGGAGTGTTAACATGGATCACGAATTTGAAGAAACGTCAGGCCCAACTGCTGAAGAACAAACTTCAGTGAATACAAAACCTCCTGCTACGATCTTTGTTCTATATGCAGGATTTTGGATTCGTTTTTGGGCCTATGTTATAGACCTGATTGTTGTGGGGAGTTTACACCGTATATTTGTATACCCAGTCTTAAGATGGCTCGATATCTCGATCATCGAAACGAGTATGTTATCAACCGTGGCGATTTCAACGGCAGTTGTAATGTATGCCTATTTTATTATTATGACAAAATTATTAGGTCAAACACTAGGCAAAATGGTTTTTGGCTTAAAAGTCATTGATGAAAACAAAGAAAAACTCTCATGGGATACAGTGATCTTTAGAGAGTTAATTGGGAAATTTATTAGTAAAACAGCTTTCTTTTTAGGGTTTATTACGATCGGCTTTTCAAGTAAGAAAAAAGGCTGGCATGACTATTTTGGCGATACACTCGTCATTCAGGAACGTAAAGGTGTGCCAATTTAGGTGTTTTCCAAACCTGCTGATTTCATTATTATCAGCAGGTTTATTTGTATTTTCGAGGGGTGATAATGAGTGTGAAAGGATGTGGAAGGGATGAAATGGGTCTTAATAATCCTTATTTGTTTACTCGTATTAATTTTACTTCTCATATTTATGAAACTAAGAATCAAGGTAGACATTTTACATAATGAAGAAAATAACCATATCAAAATCAAAATGATGGTCCTTTTTGGTTTAATCTCTTACACATATAACGTACCTTTTGTAAAAGTAGACGAGGAAAACCTATCCTTAGTCGTGAAGAGCGAGACAGAGGCAGGTAGCAGTGCTGAAAAAACAACGACTTCTGAACAAAAGACGAGAATTACACCACATGATGTGATGGAAAAGGTAAGGCAGGCAAAGGAATTTTTAGAACATGTTGTAAATCTTCGTGGAATTATGAAAAGGTTTATTAATAGTATTACAATTCATAAATTGGAATGGAACAGCTCGTTTGGGCTTGGGGATGCAGCCCAAACTGGTATGGCTACTGGTGTTCTATGGTCATTAAAAGGAAGCATTGTGGGAATACTAGCTCATTATATGAGGCTTAAAACAAAGCCGGTATTAGCTATCACACCTCACTTTCTCGAGAATGTAGTAAGGACGAAGGTGATATGTATTTTTTCATTTCGGATCGGGCATGCTATTCTCGGAGGATTACGAGTCGTGAAATATTGGAAGAGTACTAAAGGAGGAAAACAACATGTCAGAACATCCAATTCAGGGCTTAATGACAACAGCTATGGAAAGTTTGAAGCAAATGATTGATGTCAACACAATCATTGGGGACCCAGTAGAAACCCCGGATGGCAGTGTTATTCTAACCGTTTCAAAAGTAGGTTTTGGATTTGCAGCCGGTGGAAGCGAGTTTCAAGCCCAAGGGCAAGCGGGCGGAGGCAGCAGTGAAGACGGTAGTTCTAGCCAATTTCCTTTTGGCGGAGGTAGCGGTGGTGGAGTCTCGATTACGCCAATCGCCTTTTTAGTTGTCAATGCATTAGGTGTTAAAATGATTCACTTAGATGAGAGTACACATCTATTTGAACGACTGTTAGATCTTGCACCGCAAGCAGTTGAAAAAATCCAAAGTATGATGAGTAATAATAAAAATGGCCAGTCAAATGGAAATCAACATCAGAACCAGCAGCAAAATAATAAACAATTTGAGGAGCCACCTATTTAAAAAAGTTAGCATTAGGCTAACTTTTTTATTTTTTAAGGTTTTAAACTATAAAATAGTGGAATATATATAAGGGTTAAAAATATTTAATTCAAATTTATTAGATTTGGGGAGGAAGCTAAATGGCTAATGTAACATTTAAAGGCAATCAAATAACACTTCTTGGAAATGAAGTAAAGGTTGGAGAAAAGGCACCAAACTTTACAGTATTAGCTAACGACTTATCAGAGGTAACATTGGACAATACAAAAGGAAATGTACGCTTAATTAGTGTCGTTCCATCACTAGACACAGGTGTATGTGATGCCCAAACAAGACGTTTTAACGAAGAAGCAGCAAGTTTACCAAATGTTAAAATTTTAACAGTTAGTGTTGACTTACCATTTGCACAAAAACGCTGGTGTGGTGCGGCTGGAATCGAAAATGTACAAACATTGTCCGATCACCGTGATCTTTCATTTGGTGAAGCATATGGGGTTGCTATTCAAGAATTACGTCTTTTGACACGTGCAGTTTTCGTTGTTGATAGCAGTGACACGGTTACATATATAGAGTATGTTCCAGAGGCAACGGATCATCCAAATTATGAAGCAGCGATTGCTGCGGCAAAAGATGCTAAATAATCAAATAATCGTAACAGGGCTGTTTCAATTTGAGACAGCCCTTTTCTAATGATAAAATACTCCTTATGGAAATTATTTTGAGAGGAGAATGAAAATGACTGCCACGATTTTAGATATGGAAAAGTTATTTCAACTATTTGATAATTCAACAACGATTATTATGAATGAATTGCATATATCGTATTTAGAAGCACTAGCGGAAACGGGCGCGAACATATTTGAGGGAGAAATTCTACAGGATTTGGATTCCTTTACCGAAAGAAGGTTACAGAAGGAATATGAGGGTGTCGATTTATCCCAAACATCAAATGAGACGATACGTAAAGCCTTTCAATTGGCAATCTTAAAAGGGATGAAGGAAGCGATTCAGCCAAATCATGAAATGACTCCTGATGCAGTTAGCATTTTTATAAGCTACTTAGTTGAAAAACTGATGAGTAAAAAGGAACAATTTAGTTTGCTCGATCCTGCTTATGGTACTGGGAACTTGGTGACAGCAATTTTAAATAACACAAATAAAGCAGTGAAAGCCTATGGGGTTGAGGTCGATGAGATCCTTATGAAGCTGGCTTTTGCTGGGGCAAATCTGCAAAGGCATGAAATAGAATTATTTAGACAGGATGCTTTGCAGCCTATTTTTGTTGAAGCTGTTGATATTGTTGTAGCGGATGTTCCAGTCGGTTTTTACCCTAATGATGTTGTTGCAAATGAATATGAGCTAGCTACGAAAAGCGGAGGGCATTCTTTAGCCCACTATTTATACATTGAAAAAAGCTTAAAACATCTAAAAGACGGGGGCTTCTTTGTGGCGATGATCCCTAACTTTATGTTCGAGGGGGAAGAGGCCGCAAATTTGAATGCATTTATCAAGAAAAATGCGGTGATTATCGGTCTATTGCAGCTGCCATTATCAATGTTCAAAAACAATAAACATGCCAAAAGCATTTTTATCCTTCAAAAAAAGGGGGAAGATGTTCGTGAGCCGAAGCAGGCCTTGCTTGCAGAACTGCCAAGCTTCTCGAAAAAAGAGGCAATGCGTGGGATTATAAAGAATATTGATAATTGGTTTAAAGAGAATCTCTAATAAAGCTTTTTTTAATAGTTACAAGAGTCTGAAAAGGTGAACTTCTGCGGGTAAGCGTTGCCATATGATTTTTTACATTGATGATAAGTATTTAATTTGCTTAAATGATAAAGTGCAAAAAGTTACATACTAAGACTATTCATATGCGAAGGCGCATTTGATTAAAGGAGTTGTTATATACAATGTCAAAAATTTTGGCAATTAATGCAGGAAGTTCATCTTTTAAATTTCAACTATTTGAAATGCCAAGTGAAGAGGTTTTAACTAAAGGATTAGTAGAAAGAATCGGCTTAAAGGACTCTATTTTCACGATTACAGTAGATGGTGAAAAGCATAAAGAGGTTTCCGATATCCCTAATCATGCTGTTGCTGTTAAACAGCTTTTAGATAAGCTGATTAATCTTGGTATTTTATCATCTTTGGACGAAATTGACGGTATCGGTCATCGTGTTGTCCATGGTGGGGAAAAATTCAGCGATTCTGTTTTAATCACTGAAGAAGTTATTGAAACGATCGATAAATTATCGGAGCTGGCACCTTTGCATAATCCAGCAAATTTAGTCGGTATTAAAGCCTTTAAAGAAATTTTGCCTAATGTTCCAGCTGTAGCTGTTTTCGATACGGCTTTTCATCAAACAATGCCGGAAAAATCATTTTTATACAGCTTGCCATATGAATATTATACAAAGTTCGGGATCCGCAAATACGGATTTCATGGCACATCCCATAAATACGTATCCCATCGTGCAGCTGAGTTAATGAATCGTCCTCTTCATACATTGCGTTTACTCTCTTGTCATTTAGGTAATGGTGCTAGTATAGCCGCAATCGAAGGCGGAAAATCAATTGATACCTCCATGGGATTCACACCACTAGCAGGTGTAACAATGGGAACCAGATCCGGCAACATTGATCCGGCGTTAATTCCATACATTATGGAAAAAACAGGAAAAGATGCAGACGAGGTTCTTGAGGTTCTAAATAAACAAAGCGGAATGCTTGCCATTTCCGGCTTCTCCAGCGATTTGCGTGATATTGAGATCGAAGCAGAAAAAGGGAATGAGCGGGCTGAGCTTGCTCTGAATGTTTTTGCCTCAAGAATTCATAAATATATCGGTTCCTATGCTGCAAGAATGGGTGGAGTAGATGCCATTATTTTCACTGCCGGTATCGGTGAAAATAGTGATGTGGTCCGTGCCCGCGTTCTTCAAGGATTAGAGTTCATGGGTGTTTATTGGGATCAAGAATTAAACAAGGTCCGTGGTAAGGAAGTATTCATTAACCAACCGCAATCACCTGTTAAAGTTATCGTTATTCCAACGAATGAAGAGGTTATGATTGCAAGGGATACACAGCGATTGACGTTATAATCAGTATAATTACTTAAAAGGACTGTCCGAATAAGAATTCGGCAGTCCTTTTGGCAACTTTTACTGGGGTTCTCATTGAAACTTTTATCCTAAAACCGTTAAAATGTAGATAAAAGGTAGTTAAGATTGGAGGCAATCATGATGGAATGGTCTGATAGTGAACGGCGAGTCTATAAACAAATTGTTGACTGGGAACAAGGTTTATTTGAATACATACCTACTGATATTGAACGTGCTTTAGATAAATGGATTGAGTTTGGTTTTGAAAAACTGGATCCGGAGATAAAAGAACAATTTTTCAAAAATTTGGATAATATGTTATTTCACCTACATGCGTTTATTCAAGGTTCTGATTCGCAAATGATTGCTAAGGAGAGGCTGATTAAAACCGCACGAGTACTGGATGAGGACATTGACCAGGTAACGGATTTGAAGAAGCTAACAATCGATCAGCTCGTTTATTTAGCTGATCAACAAATTGCTAAATACCGTATTTATTCATTTGCCCAAGGCGGGTTGGCAGGAACGGGCGGAGCCCTTTTAGGTGTTGACGTGCCGGCTGTGATTATGCTGAATTTACGTGCTGTGCAAACACTCGCGAATGTATACGGCTATGATGTCAATATTCCATATGAAATGATGACCTCCTTGCGGGTTTTTCATGCGGCGACATTGCCAAAACGAATGAGAGCAGCAGGTTGGTCTAAGCTAATTAATGAAGTTCAGCAATTTGATGATCAATTTTATTATTTATATGAAAAAGATGAGGAGCTGACAAATGAGACGTGGTTGGAGCAGCCTCTTATTCAAATTTTAAAATCAATGGTTATTATTTTGTTCAGAAAAAAGGTTATTCAAGGCTTGCCGTTAGTAAGTATGGCTTTTGGAGCCGGAATGAATTATAAGCTTTCTCGTCAAGTGACCGAATTTGCCAATCATTTTTATCAAATGCGCTACCTAAACGAAAAAAATAACGTGGAAATTTAATGAGGTGACTCTTGTGAGTGTTGAAGAACATAAAAATGAAGCCCCAAAGTCAATAAGATGCATGGTTATTACCGTAAGCGATACACGTACGGAAGAAAGTGATAAAAGCGGAAAGCTCATGAAAGATTTACTTGTGGAAAAAGGTCATAAAATCGTAAGATATGAAATTGTAAAGGATGAACAGCTGCCGATAAAAGAGGCGATTTTAAGAGGCTGTGAGGATACAGAGGTAGATGCAATCCTTTTAAATGGCGGAACCGGTATTGCCAAAAGGGACGTTACAATCGAAACCGTACAAGAAATCATTGAAAAAGAGATTATTGGCTTTGGAGAATTATTTAGAATGTTAAGTTATACAGAGGATATCGGGTCTGCGGCAATATTATCAAGAGCTATTGCAGGAGTTGCTATGAATACAGCTATTTTTTCAACACCGGGTTCATCGGGTGCTGTCAAACTCGCAATGAATAAGCTAATTCTTCCTGAACTGGCCCATGTGATTCGCGAAGTACGCAAAGATGTATAAAATATAATTTCAAAAATAGTATCCGTCTAGCTTCAGCGCCCAGCGACTAGCAAACTTCACACTCCTTCACTACGATAAGTCAACATCGACTCGTACACGTCGCCGGATATCCTTTATCTCATTGCGAAGTGCTCCAGTTTGTACGTCGCTATGCGGGCGCTACCGTTTTTGTTCTTTTAATGATGCATTTTTTCTTCGATTACATTTTGATTTGTTCGATACCAAATCCATAGGTCGTTAATAATCGAAGCTAATTCTGAGATTTCAGAATTCAATTCGCATGATCTCTCGAAGTTTTCTTCAACATCCAATTGGGCTTGTCTTGAATTAATGGATACTTCTAGTTCCTTAATCCGATCGGGGATGTGTCCTCTAATAATTTCCCATTCTGCGACAATCCCTTCCTGTTCGGTTAATCCGTATTCATGCCAGTCTTTATCTAAAAACGGTAATTGAATACCTAATCGATCATCCATTTGAAAAAATTCTTTTGTGTTCACTTTTACACTCCCCCTTTATACCTTTTTCCATTGTACAGGAATTAAAAACTCATATCCAATTCTGTGATTTCAATTTTTAAAAATAATTTTATTTTTACCTATTGAAAATTGATTAAAAACTTGTTAGAGTATAATTTATTAAAAGAAATCAAATATTGATTTTATAATTTCAAGGGGACAAACATCCCTTTTCATTTTTGTTTAGTATGAATATTTATGTATTAAAAAGAATCTTTATACAAAGGATTTAGAGGAGGAGTTTTAATTGGCTAATAAGAAATGTGTACTTGCTTATTCTGGAGGACTTGATACTTCTGTTGCAATTAAATGGATATCAGAACAAGGTTTTGATGTTATTGCAGTATGCCTTGATGTAGGTGAAGGAAAAGATTTAGATTTCATCAAAGAAAAAGCACTAAAGGTTGGTGCTATTAAATCAGTTGTCATTGATGCGAAAAATGAATTTGCTGAAAGCTTTGTATTGCCAGCGCTTCATGCCAATACAATGTATGAGAATAAATATCCACTAGTATCAGCATTATCACGTCCTTTAATCGCGAAAAAGCTTGTTGAAATCGCAGAACAAGAAGGTGCCGATGCAATCGCCCATGGTTGTACAGGTAAAGGAAATGACCAAGTTCGTTTTGAAGTGTCATTTGCTGCATTAAACCCAGACTTAGAGGTGATTGCACCAGTACGTGAGTGGAGCTGGTCACGTGAAGAAGAAATCGAATATGCAAAAAAACATGGTATTCCAATTCCAATCAATTTAGACAGTCCTTATTCAATTGACCAAAATTTATGGGGACGCGCTAATGAGTGTGGAGTGCTAGAAGATCCATGGACAGCACCACCTGAAGATGCATATGAATTAACGAATTCAATTGAAAATACACCTGATGCACCTGAATATGTTGAAATTGAATTTATTCAAGGGAAACCAGTTACTCTTAATGGCAAACATTATCCATTAGATGAACTGATTCTTACTTTAAATAAAATTGCTGGTAAGCACGGTGTTGGACGTATTGACCATGTTGAAAACCGTTTAGTAGGCATTAAGTCACGTGAAGTTTACGAAGCTCCTGCTGCAATTACATTGATTAAAGCACATAAAGAGCTTGAAGATTTAACCCTTACTCGCGAAGTAGCTCATTTCAAACCAATTATTGAAATGAAGCTTGAAGAAGTGATCTACAATGGCTTATGGTTCTCACCATTAACTGATTCATTAAAAGCATTCTTAACTGAAACGCAAAAAACAGTTACTGGCGTAGTACGTGTTAAACTGTTCAAAGGTAATGCGATCGTTGACGGACGTAAATCAGACTACTCTTTATATAATGAAAAGCTTGCTACTTACACAGCAGAGGATACATTTGACCATACTGCTGCTGCTGGTTTTACAAAGCTTTGGGGTCTTCCAACGCAAGTGAACAGCATGGTGAATGGCAAGAAGAAGGTGAACGCGTGAAAAAGCTTTGGGGTGGCCGTTTCCAGAAAACAGCTGAGGAGTGGGTCGATGACTTTGGTGCATCGATCCACTTTGATAAACAATTAGTTGAAGAAGATATCGAAGGCAGCCTAGCTCATGTGACCATGCTAGGTAAATGTGGCATCTTAACGAATGAGGAAACAGAACAAATCAAAGCAGGTTTACAAACTTTGCTTGAAAAAGCAAAGAAGAATGAGCTGGAATTTTCTGTTCAATATGAAGATATTCATTTGAATATTGAAAAACAGCTGATTGATTTAATTGGTCCTGTTGGTGGAAAGTTACATACTGGCCGCAGCCGCAATGACCAGGTTGCAACAGATGTTCATCTTCATTTGCGAAATCAAGTCATCGAAATATTAGATGCAATTAAGTCGTTGCAAGCAGCATTAGTAAAACAGGCTGAACAACATGTGGAAACAATTATTCCTGGCTATACCCATTTACAAAGGGCACAACCTGTTTCGTTTGCACATCACTTGTTAGCTTATTTCTGGATGCTTGAACGAGATTACCAAAGAATGCAAGAATCCTATAAACGAATTAATATTTCTCCACTTGGTGCGGGAGCATTAGCGGGTACTACTTTCCCGATAGATCGTGAATACACAGCTGAACTACTTGGCTTTGACAGCGTCTATAATAATAGTTTAGATGCCGTTAGTGACAGAGATTATATTCTTGAGTTTTTAAGCAATTCATCGATCTTAATGATGCATTTATCCCGTTTCTGTGAAGAGTTAATTTTATGGTCAAGCTCTGAATTTAATTTTGTGGAAATTGATGATACATTTGCGACAGGCTCCAGTATCATGCCGCAAAAGAAAAATCCGGATATGGCGGAGTTAATTCGCGGAAAAACTGGACGAGTTTATGGTGCATTATTTGGATTATTAACTGTCATGAAAGGTACTCCTTTAGCCTATAATAAGGATTTCCAAGAGGATAAAGAAGGCATGTTTGATGTAGTGAAAACTGTGAAAGGTTCTCTGCAAATTTTTGCTGGAATGATCGACACTTTGAAAGTGAAAACGGAAGTGTTGGAAAAGACCGTAAAAGCGGATTTTTCTAATGCAACAGAGTTAGCCGACTATTTAGCAACTAAAGGTATGCCTTTCCGTGAAGCCCATGAGGTTGTTGGTAAATTAGTATTAACATGCATTCAAAAAGGTATTTATTTGCTTGGTCTAACCATTGACGAGTATAAGCAAGCTTCCGAACTATTTGAGGAAGATATTTATGAGGTACTGCAGCCCAAAACGGTTGTCGCTAGACGTAATAGTCTAGGCGGAACTGGCTTTGAACAAGTAAACATAGCGTTAAATAAAGCAAAAGAAGCGTTGGGCAACTAATACCCAACGCTTTTTTAGTATGAGCTCCACTGGCTAGTTCCAGCGCCTATCGCCTGGCAAACTTCAGGTCTCCTCCCTACGATAAGTCAACTAAGAATTGCTAACGCAATTCAAGTTTCCTATATCTCAGTCGAAGCCCCTCCAGTTTGTACGGCGATGAGCAAGGCGCTTCCACTTTTCTATTCAACATCTGAGCGGACGACGAGGACATTACATTTTGCATAGCGGGTAATGTGTTCGGATACACTTCCCATGAAGAATCGTTCCACTGCATTTAATCCGGTTGCCCCACAAACGATTAAATCTACATTATGCTTAGGAGCAATATCCTTAGCAATTTTTACTTTTGGAGAACCATATTCAAGAATTGTTTCAACATTAGTAAGACCGGCCTCAATTGCTTCTTTTTTATGTGATTCTAACAAATCATTAGCGAATTCTTCAGCACGCTCTGCAATGGTACGGTCATACGCCTCCACAGTAGCGTAGGATCTCGTATCAATTACATGGGTAATTAACAGTTTAGCATCGTTTATTTTTGCGATAGCAAGTGCTTTCTTGAAAGCTTTTTCAGCTTCTTTTGAACCATCAATGGCAATTAAAATGTTTTTATAAGTCAAACTCATGTTACATTCCTCCAATTTCGACAAATTATTGATCTTCGATTATTCTTCTTCATTTGAGCGGACAACGAGAACATTACACTTTGCATAGCGGGTGATATGCTCGGAAACACTTCCAATAAACAAACGTTCCACTGCATTTAATCCAGTTGCCCCACATACAATTAAATCAACATCATGTTTTGGGGCAATTTCTTTAGCGATTTTTACTTTTGGAGAACCGTATTCAATAATTAATTCTACATTGGATAAACCTGCCTCCTCGGCTTCTTTTTTATGGGACGCTAAAAGTTCATTTGCGTATCTTTCTGCACGTTCCTCAATAGTACCGTCATAGGCCTTAACAGGTCCGATGGTTCTAACATCAATAATATTTGTGATTATCAGTTTGGCATCATTAAGTTTTGCGATAGCCAGTGCTTTCTTAAATGCTTTTTCAGATTCCTTTGAGCCGTCAACAGCGACTAAAATATTTTTATAATCTAAACTCATTGCAATACCCCCAATTTTGACAAATTATCCATCTATTACAAGTTAATTATATCATTCAATTTTTTATATAAATTAATAAAAAATGAAGAAATAGTGAAAAAATTTGAGGCTAGTTAAGGGAGGAAATAGTATGCGAATTGGAATACCGGCAGAAATTAAGAACAATGAAAATCGTGTCGCAATGACACCGTCTGGGGCTGTTCATTTGGTGAAATCTGGGCATGAGGTTTATGTTCAAAGCGGTGCAGGAATGGGTTCAGGTTTTCCAGACGAGCAATATAGTGAAGCAGGAGCCCAAATTGTCGATTCCGCTGACGAAGCTTGGTCGATGGAAATGGTAATGAAGGTGAAAGAGCCGATAAAAGAAGAATACCGTTACCTCCGTGAAGGTTTAATTCTGTTTACTTATTTACATCTTGCTCCGGAACCAGAATTAACGAAAGAATTGATAAAAAATAAAGTTGTTGCTATTGCTTATGAAACAGTTGAACTGCCAAACCGCACACTCCCGCTGTTAACACCGATGAGTGAGGTTGCGGGCAGAATGGCGGCCCAAATAGGCGCTCAATTTTTAGAGAAGCCAAAGGGTGGTAAGGGGATTTTGTTAGGAGGTGTACCAGGTGTGAAACGGGGAAAGGTCACGATTATCGGTGGCGGCGTTGTAGGAACGAATGCTGCCAAAATAGCAGTTGGATTAGGCGCCGATGTAACCATCATTGACGTGAGTCCAGAGCGTTTACGACAATTGGATGATATCTTTGGTACACAGATTAAAACATTAATGTCAAATCCGTATAATATTGCTGAAGCTGTTAAGGAGTCTGATCTAGTTATTGGAGCAGTATTAATACATGGAGCCAGGGCCCCGCAATTAATAGCAGAGGACATGGTCAAATCGATGTCAAAAGGCTCAGTGATTGTTGATGTTGCTGTTGACCAAGGTGGAATTGTGGAGACAATTGACCGAATCACAACGCATTCCAACCCAACGTTTGAAAAGCACGGCATTGTTCATTATGCGGTTGCCAATATGCCTGGAGCCGTTCCACGAACATCAACGATTGCCCTGACAAATGTTACGGTTCCCTATGCCCTTCAGATTGCAAATAAAGGCTATCAGCAGGCTTGCTTAGAGAATGAACCATTGTTAAGAGGAGTTAATACTCTAAATGGTTTTGTAACCTATAAGGCGGTTGCAGATGCCCATGGGCTTGAGTATCATGATGCTGTAAATCTTTTAAAACAATAACTTGCAAAAAAAGGTCCAAACGGCAATGTTTCCGCTGGACCTTTAGTTTGTGCCTATCTCACAATCTGCAGCTCTTTCGGATATTTCGTCAAAACCTCACAGCCGCTATCCGTAATATAAATATCATCCTCGATTCGAACTCCGGCAATATCGGGGACATAGATGCCAGGTTCGATCGTGTAGGTCATGCCGGTCCTCAACTGATTTGTATTCGTTGAATTCAAAGAAGGGAATTCATGAACATCAATTCCTAAACCATGGCCGATTCTATGTGTGAAATACTCACCATACCCTGCAGCTGTAATAATGTCACGAGCTGTTCTATCAATTTTGCCAATTTCCATACCAGGTTTACTTGCTTCAATGGCTGCTAACTGCGCTTTTAATACAGTATCGTATATTTCCTGCTGTTTCTCATTAATGGAATGATAAGCAACCGTTCTTGTAATGTCAGAGCAATACCCGTCAAGGATAACGCCAAGGTCAAACAACACGAGATCCCCTTTTTGAATTTTATCAAGACCAGGTACACCGTGCGGAGCTGCTGTCTTCGCCCCCGTTAACACCATCGTCGAAAATGACATTTCCCTTACGCCTTTTTTCTTTAGCTCATATTCAATCTTAGCTACGACTTCTAACTCAGTACCCCCTTCTTTAATGGCACTAACTCCGACCTCAACTCCAAAATCAGCAAGCTTAGCTGCTTCTCGTAAAATGGCGAGTTCCGATTCATCTTTTATTAAACGAAGTTCATTCAATATTTCCTCAGCAGCCTTAAAAGCAACATTCGGAAAAAGACCTTGAAGCTTTTCACCACGCTCAAAAGAAAGATGATCTTTTTCGATCGCAATAGCCGAAACTGAAACATTTCTTTTTTGAATTGCCCTTTGAATAAACTCCCAGGGGTTTTCCGTGTCATCGTAACCAACAATTTCTAAATTCCAGCCAGCATTTTTAGCAGAAGCCATTTCCATTTTTGGACAGATAATAAATGGTTCTTCATTTTGGAATACGCCAACACCGGCAACCCGTTCGTGTGGGTGCGTGTAAAATTTACTTAAATAATAAATGTTTGCTGTTGACGTTATAAAAGCAAACTGGATATTCTCTTGTTTCATCCATTTTGTAAGTTCGTTAATACGCTTTTCCATCGTATCCAACCTTCTTTTTTTATTTTTATAAAATAATTATACAGATAATACTATAAATTTATCAAATTCGCTAAATCGACTGTACCGGAATGACGGTAATCTCAGTCTGATTAGACCGTCATTGTCCTAAACTGAATTGTTTTATGACGGTTCTTTATCTGGGTTAACACAGAACCCAGTGGAAAAGGCAAGCGTAGCGTTCCTTGACACATCCCCGCCGGGTTGTCGTGAAGATGGAAAGACTAAAAGATGAGCTTCTTGTTCAATTCACCTTTATAGTGACAAACATGAGCTTATCCCCCAAAAATATCACGAAGCTTTATTTCAATCGGGGAACAATGGAAAACTACATTAAAGAAGGAAAATTTGGCTTTGCATTTGGTAAAATGACAAGCACTGAATTTGAACGAAATGCTTGTAAGCTACAAATCGCCATTATCGCCTATAACCGTCACAGTGGATTTAAAAGATTATGTTTACCGGATGCCATGAACACAAAACTGATTGATACTGTTCGCTTACAGATCATCAAAATTGCTGGAAAAATCGTACGATCGGGTCGTTATCTTACATTTAAACTATCCAGCCATAGTCTGTATAAAAGAGTTAATGGAAACATTGATTAATATTCAGAAACTACCTCGTTTTGGCTGATAATAGTAGAATAAACTGTAAAATTTAAAATGATTTTACTCACCATGGTACAGGTCTGCCTTTTTTTGGTACAGTTTAGTAAATTGCGGGTCGACCATCTTGGTCTTTACTCCAGCTTCATTTGAAAATGGGATATTTAATCCAGTTGAATAAAGGTATCACCAAATATTCCCTGATTTGTATTGGTAAATCATCTAAAATAAGTTTTTGTGAATAATTCAGGATAAAGAATTTTTTTGATTATTCACTGCAAAACTGAATTTCTGGATGCTGACCGTATTCTTTTATCTATCCATGTGTTTTGGATGAAACTCTCGCCACTGGCTGCTGTATTGGTAAATCTTATCAATAATCATTTAGGAAATAATGGGTTAAATGGTTGAATTATACAATAAATAAGTTTACACTTTTTGTTTGAGAACTCTATTAATTTCATTATAGGCAATAAATCTTAAAGAGGTGTTATTAGTATGAAGGAAGTGAAATGTGAATGTGGACATGTTAACCCTCATGGGACGATATTTTGTGAGTCTTGTGGAAAATCGTTTGACAAGAATGATAAAGAAATACTACTAGATATGCGCTATGAGGGTAGTGCTAGACGTTCACAAACGTACAAAAAAACATTTATAGATAGTATTTGGAACTTTTTTTCCTCTGTCAAAGTTGGCGTTTGGTTAATTGTTATTACCTTACTTGCTTCTTCATTAGGAACATTGTTTCCACAGGAACTTTATATACCGCAGAATATTCCACCAGAGGATTTTTACGAACAGGAATATGGTTTTGCAGGAAAGCTTTATTATCAGCTTGGATTTTATGATTTATACGGCTCATGGTGGTATATGATTTTGATAGCGTTCATTGCCATTTCCCTTGTAATTTGTTCACTAGATCGGGTTGTACCTTTATATAAAGCGCTCCAAAAGCAAGGAGTAAAAAGAAATTCAAACTTTTTAAAAAGACAACGGTTGTTCGCTGAAAAAAGGATTGAAACATCTCAATCAGAAGAGCAGTTGATTAATTTACTAAAAAAGAAACATTATCGAGTTCACGTAAAAGAAGGTAATATTTTAGCTGAAAAAGGTCGTTTTTCTCGATGGGGTCCTTACGTTAATCATATTGGATTAATAATATTTTTAATAGGTGCAATGTTGCGCTTTTTTCCCGGAATGTACATTGATGATGCATTATGGCTTCGTGATGGGGAAACAAAAGTTATACCGGGCACCAATGGAAAATATTATTTAGAAAATAAGCGATTCATCAAAGAAGTTTATGACGAAAAAGATAATTTTACTGTTGGGATGGGAATGGCTAAAAACTATCAAACAGATGCTATTTTGTATGAACGTGTAGATGAGGTAGTTCCAGGGAAGAAGCCGGAACTTAAAAAGATTAAAGAACAGAAAATCCGAGTTAATCATCCTTTAAAGTTTAACGGCTATGCGCTTTACCAACTTAATTATAGGCTTGATGAGTTATATAAAATGACCTTTCAACTAGTTGAGAAGAAAACAAATAAGAGATTTGGAGAAGTCGTTATTAATCTAGAAAATCCACAATCTATTTATGATCTTGGAAACGGATATAAAGTTGAACTTATGAGTTATTTTCCAAACTTTTATTTTGATGAAGAAGGAAATCCCGCAACAAAAAATAGACTTCCCGAAAATCCGGCATTTATTTTCAAAATGTATTCTCCGGTCGTACCAGATGGGGAAGTAAGCTTTGTTGGTATTCAAACAAATGTTGAACCATTTGGTGAAAATAACTATAAAATGTCTTTTCAAAACCTCGATACCCGGAATGCAACAGGTTTAACTGTTCGACTTGATAGAACGATTGGAATTATTATTGCAGGTGGAATTATTTTTATGATTGGTGTCATCCAAGGAATGTATTGGAATCATCGTCGTATTTGGATTCAAAAGTCTGAAGGGAAAATAATGGTCGCTGCCCATACGAATAAAAACTGGTATGGACTAAAAAGGGAAATAGTGACGATGTTTGAAGGAACGATTTTACCTATTCCAGTAGATCAACAAGAAAAGGTAAGCAAGGGGGGAGTTAATTGATCGAAATTAGCAGTAATTTACTATATGTTTCTTTTATTCTTTACCTGTTCGCCACAGTTTTTTTTGCTGCAGGGATTCGAGATAAACATTCAATAGCAAATACAAATAAGTGGGCAAAGCTTGGAATTATTGTTACAATTATTGGTTTTATCGCACAAATTTGCTATTTTATAACAAGGTGGATTGCCGCAGGCCATGCACCAGTTAGTAACCTGTTCGAATACACCACATTTTTTGGAATGATGCTTGTATTCGCGTTTATCCTTATTTATTTTATGTATAAAAATGTTCTAATTGGTGCCTTTACAATGCCGGTTGCACTGTTGGTAATCGCTTATGCCGCGATGTTTTCACGCGATGTTTTACCGTTGATTCCGGCATTACAAAGTCATTAGCTTTATATTCACGTAACTACAGCAGCACTAGGGGAAGCTATTTTAGCAATCAGTTTTGCAGCTGGCTTAATTTATTTACTGCACGTTGTTGACCAATCAAGGGCTAGCAAGCAGACTCAATGGCTTGAGATTATTTTATATGGAATTTTAATTTCCAAATGTGTGGTCTAACTCCACCGTCTTTAGACGGTATACGACTTTCAATTCATATTTTAATTATATTTTGCATAGTAATTTTAACCTAAACAAAATGGTTTTTCATTTTTACTAAACAAATCGTTTATGTTTATTCAAAGTTTCTCTTTGAAAGGGGAAAAATTGAAATGCTGCCATCGGCTTCTAACTTTGCACTTAAATTAGCTGGCATACGTAACTCAAATGAGTATTGATTTTGCCCAGTAGGAGATTTTAGAATAAGAGATTCTTTTATTTTTCATTCTTTACAAGATAGCTTGCATCTACCTGCGGAAGGATGTCTGGATAGCTGATTTCATTTTCGTTTATAACTGCCTTTACATTTTTTGCACCGACAAGTAATAGATGGAGATTGTAGCCCTCTTTTTGGACTGAGAATAAATTGCTTGAGTCTGATACATCGGAAAATAGTGTTTTAAATGCATTTCCTGTATTCTCAAAGCGATTACGCAACTTAGTGCTTTTTTTGAGTGTATTATTTATCCTTTTCCACTTTTTATCAGTAGGATCTTCATAAAACTGAGCCTGTTGATAGATTTCTTCTGTAAAACTCCCATCCGGATTGGCAAATCGTGTGGAGTACCTTGTTCTTTTGCCAGTTAACTCTTTTCTCGTTTTTGGTTTCTTATCAGGAAGTTCTCCTATGTCTGGTTGAATATCATAGGTATTAATCCTTCTTTGTGATGTACCAAGTAACATTTTTCACCCTCCATTCTATACAATTTACTCCAATTATTATTCAATGTTGGTAAAATATATGCCCAAATGAAGGAGGTTACCAGATAGACTCTTTTGGAAAGCTTAGTAAAATAAAAAGTTTTAAAGATAAATTGCCAAATTCGCGATTATAAAGCTAACGTAATGACGATAAAATGAAAGAGAATAAAGGAAATTCAACCTTTTTGTCGTAGTAATGTACTAAGAACAAGAACTATATTAAAAGGAGTGACCCATTAATGAAAGTTTCATTTCATGGACATGCGGTTGTTTTAATTGAGACAGCAGGAAAGAAGATTATTATTGACCCATTCATTACTGGAAATGGTTTATGCGATTTAAATGCAGATGAATTACAGGTAGATGCGGTTCTTTTGACACACGGCCACTCAGATCATGTAGGCGATACAGTCGAATTAGCCAAAAGAAATAATGCATTAGTAGTTGCGCCGAATGAATTGGCGGTTTATTTAGGATGGCAAGGTTTGAATGTCCATCCAATGCATATCGGTGGCTCTCATCAATTTGATTTTGGGAAAGTTAAATTCACCCAAGCCTTCCACGGTTCATCTATAGCTATTGAAGAGAAGAAGGAATTTATTTATACAGGAATGCCTTCTGGAATTTTATTTTCAAATGAAGGAAAAACAATTTATCATGCCGGTGATACAGCTCTTTTTTCAGATATGAAGCTCATCGGTGAACTAAATCATATTGATGTCGCATTCTTGCCGATTGGAGACAATTTTACAATGGGACCAGAGGATGCACTGCTTGCTGCAAAATGGGTTAATGCAAAAACGGTTGTTCCAATTCATTTTAATACATTCCCAGTTATCAAGCAGGATGGTGCAGTGTTTGTTGCAAAGCTTGAAAACGGAAAATTGTTGAATCCCGGAGAGTCTATTGAATTATAAAGATGAAGGATGTGACAATAATAGTATTTATCGCAATGATGCATTGAAGTCAACACTTTCAATAAGTATAATAAAAGGATGAACACAGATTTTGCATAAGGTTGCAAAGTTTCACTAAAGGTATGGTGAGAGAGTTGGCTACTAAGCATGAACAAATACTACAACATATTGAATCTTTAACGGTAGGGAATAAAATATCCGTTCGTCAGGTTGCGAAGGATTTAAGTGTAAGTGAAGGGACAGCCTACAGAGCAATAAAGGATGCAGAAAACAAAGGATTAGTTAGTACGATTGAACGGGTTGGCACGATTCGGATTGAAAAGAAGAAAAAAGAAAATATTGAAAAGCTTACTTATGCTGAAATTGTTAATATTGTTGATGGACAAGTGTTGGGTGGAAGAGAAGGCCTTCACAAAACGTTAAACCAATTTGTTATTGGAGCGATGAAATTAGAGGCTATGCTCCGTTATGTAGGGGCAGGCGACCTTCTAATTGTAGGTAACCGTGATAAAGCCCATGAAGAAGCCATTAAAGCTGGATCGGCCGTTCTTATCACAGGTGGTTTTGATGCAGATGACAATGTTAAACAATTAGCGGATGAGAAAAAGCTGCCGATCATTTCAACGAGCTATGATACATTTACCGTTGCTACGATGATTAACCGGGCCATTTATGACCAGTTAATTAAAAAAGAAATCGTTGTTGTCGATGATATTTTAACTTCAGTTGACCGCACATTCTTCATGAAAACAACGGATGAGGTTGATAAGTGGTTTGAATTAAACGATGAAACGAAGCATAGTAGATTTCCGGTTGTTGACGATAATATGAAAGTACAAGGGATGGTCACCTCGAAGGACGTAATGGGGGTTGATCGAAAAACAATGATTGAAAAAGTCATGACCAAAAATCCAATCACCGTAAATGCACGTACTTCTGTTGCCAACTCCGCCCATCTTATGGTTTGGGAAGGAATTGAACTATTGCCGGTTATTGATGATCATCATCGTTTGCTTGGAATTGTCAGCCGTCAGGATGTTTTAAAAGCTCTACAGGTTATTCAAAGACAGCCACAAGTCGGAGATACAATCGATGATATCGTTACAAGCCAATTCGTGGAAGATAGCGATGCGGGCCAGAATGTTTTCCAATGTAAAGTAACTCCGCAAATGACAAACCACCTTGGTACGATTTCCTATGGTGTCTTTACAACAATTGTCACGGAAGCGGGAAGCCGTGCTCTAAGGAACTATAAAAAAGGTGATCTTGTCATTGAAAACTTGACAATATACTTTATGAAGCCGGTTCAAATTGATACAACCTTAGAAGTGCATCCTAATGTTTTGGAAGTCGGCCGGAAATTTGGTAAGGTTGATGTAGATGTCTACAATGAAGGAAAAAATGTAGGAAAAGCGTTATTAATGGCGCAATTAATTGACCGATAAGATAGAAAAGCGGAAGCGCCCGTTAAGTGAACGCAAAAAAGGCTGACAATGAGTCAGCCTTTGCTTTTTAGCCTTTATACTGCTGCCTAGCTTCTTCAGCAGCTTTTGGCTGATAAAATTTATAAGTTCTAAAGCCTTGTATTGCATATACAAAACCAACGATTGCAAAAACGCTGCCGACAATGATAGCTACTTTGTCCTGCCAAACAATGAGTTGGTCGATACCG
Source organism: Schinkia azotoformans (assembly GCF_035811335.1). NCBI lineage: Bacteria > Bacillati > Bacillota > Bacilli > Caryophanales > Bacillaceae > Schinkia > Schinkia azotoformans. Next base: position 105,213 of record NZ_JARSMD010000016.1, on the reverse strand, counting down.
AAGAAAAACATAAAGGAGCCAAGAGCAATTGTTGCTTTGCTTGAAATCCATTGTCTATGATATGGCTGTTTAACTCTGAAATATCGAACTCTAAAAAACACATAGGCAATTAAACAAAGAACTGAAAGTACACCAAAAATAGGCATATGTAAATATCCTCCAAATTTTAATTCTCTTTTATCCAAGATTATTGTAACATTAAATAGAGTCTAAAGGACCCATCTGATTCATTATTATAGATGTTAAATTTTTGTTTGTAAAAGGAGAAAAGCATGAAAGCTGAAATAGTAGAGTTAATAAAAAGTTATGAGAGAATCATTGTTCATCGTCATGTACGTCCCGATCCGGATGCGATCGGTTCTCAGGGGGGGTTGGCTGAAATGATTAAAGCCTCCTTTCCGGAAAAAGAAGTATATGTCGTGGGCGAAACCTATGATTCTTTACTTTTTTTGAATGAAATGGACAGCATTCCAGATGACTATTATAAGGGCGCATTGGTTATCGTTTGTGATACGGCAAATCAAGAAAGAATCAGTGATAACCGCTATAAACTTGGGGAAAAGCTTGTGAAAATTGATCACCATCCAAACCATGATCCATACGGTGATCTGTTATGGGTTGATACAACTTCTAGTTCTACGAGTGAATTAATGTATGAATTGTTTTTGTTTGGAAAAGATAAAGGTTTAAAACTTAATGAAAAGGCTGCTAGATTACTGTTTGCTGGCATTGTCGGAGATACGGGCAGATTCCTTTTTCCAAGTACGAATATAAAAACGTTCAGATATGCGGCAGACCTATTAGAATATAAGTTTGATCCTACTTCTCTATATGATCAGCTGTACAATACTACAGCCGAAGTCGTACACCTTCAGGGTTATATTCTTCAAAACTTTAAACACGATCCATCAGGAGTAGCCTATATTTCAATAACGAAAGAAATGCTGGAAAAATTTAATGTTACACCAACTGATGCTTCACAGTTGGTAAGCTTGCTTGGCAATATTGAAAATGTACTGGCATGGGTCTTTTTTGTGGAGGAGAAAAATGAAATTCGTGTCCGTTTACGTTCACGAGGACCGATTATTAATACAATCGCCGGGAAATATAATGGCGGCGGCCACCCGTTGGCATCTGGGGCAACGATTTATAATTGGGATGAAACAGAGGCTATTATTAAAGACTTGGAGGATGCTTGTCTGCAATATAAAAAACAATAATGGAAGCGAAGGATCTTCCTTTGCTTCCTTTAATTCAATAATTCAACTTTCAAGTAAAGATCCAGTCTTGTAAATAAGTGAAGCTGTTCTACTTTCATTTGATATTTTTGTCCTTCAATTGTGATGACTTTGTTTTCAATTGTTTTGATGATTAATTGGTTGTTTTTGGATACCGTTTCTACATCCAATTTTATTAAGGAATTGATATCCTTCTTGATCGCTTCTCTTAAATTGAATTTTGTAAACTCATTTAACATTAATTTTTTTTCATTAGTAAAATGAATCTTGATCTCTTCAATGATCAATTTCTTTTTCGTCTCTTCATTAAATTTTTCATAATCCTTTTGCCAAATGGCTTTCTCATTTTCCAAATCCCGAATTTTTAGTTTCTGCTCCATTAATAAATTAATCTGTTTATCGTGCACATGGCCATACATATAAAGGAACACGAGCCAGCCTAAAATGCTTCCCACTGCAACACCCGCTAAGAAGCGTTGCCAAGACCTGAGTTGGTAGAGAGGCGGGATTCTCATGGGGCAACATTTTCCTGTATGAGCCAGCTGATTATTTTTGCGGCTGTTTGTGTTCCTCCCATTGCGGCTACAATTAATAATACTTGTTTAAAAATATCAATCGGGACACCGTCAAATATCCCACGCTGGAAATTTGTTATCGCATCAAATGTCCCGCCGATGGCCGCAACAATGGCCCAGATTTTCAGGCTTTTAGCGATTCTGCCAATCATGGTCATAGGCGGCTCACCAATTAGAAAGGCAGCAAGACCGCCAATTAAAGAGCCTCCTAACAATACGCCTAGAGCTATAAAATAACAATTGATCATCGTTGCCATAAAACGCTCTTCTTCCATATTGCCAACTCCCCGTAAGAACTAAACCTAATAGTATATACATATGGACAAAAGCGGACTAGTATGTTTGTTTTATATTAGAGAGATTCATAAAAGGTGTGAGGAAATTGAAATTCGTACATCTTCATGTACACAGTTCCTATAGTTTGCTAAATAGTACGTTACATATAGAGGATCTAGTGAAGGCTGCTGCTATGCAAGGACATACAGCGTTGGCCATTACTGATGACAATGTGATGTATGGGGCTGTGGCTTTTTACAAAGCCTGCAAGAGACACAATATAAAACCGATTATAGGTTTATCGTTATTAGTTGAATCGGAGGCAGATGCGGAAGGCAAAAGAGCCAGCTATCCGCTGATTCTTTTGGCGCAAACGAATATGGGCTATCGCCATTTGCTTAAGCTTTCAACGCTTGTGCAAACAGAGTATAAAAATGGGGTTCCATTTGCGGTCTTAAACTCGTATTCCAAGGATCTAGTTGCGATTTCACCTTCTTTAGGAGAAATCAACCAACAACTTCTTCATGAAAACTTTGAGACGGTATTAAAGCTGCTTGAAAAATATACTGCGCTATTTAGACATAATTTTTATATGGCAATTGAGCCTAGTTTCTCAAAGCATGAGCAATTGCTGAATAGTTTAGTCATTCAATTTTGCCGGGAAAAAAGTATTCAATCTGTTATTGCGAACCCTATCCATTATTTACAAAAAGAAGATGCTATTATTCATGAATGTTTGCAATGTATTAAAAATGGAACTAGATTGACGGAAACAGATAAAAGTTTTGAAGGAAAACAATATTTTTTAAAAGATGAAGAAACGATGGTTAAAGAGTTTCAGCATTTGCCTGAGGCCATTCAAAACACAGTGAAAATAGCAAGTCAATGTAACATAACAATCGACCTTGGGAACATGGTATTACCTAAATTTCCATTGCCCCAGGGGATTACTGCGGATCAGTATTTAAAAGGTCTATGTAAAAGAGGATTAGAAAAACGGTATAAGTCCAATCTGCCAAGTGGTGCGTATGAACGGTTGGAGTATGAATTAACAGTGATTCAAAAAATGCATTTTAGTGATTATTTTTTAATAGTATGGGATTTTATGAGCTACGCCCATAAACATAAAATTCTAACCGGGCCTGGCAGGGGTTCTGCTGCCGGTTCATTGGTTGCCTATGTTCTAGGGATTACGAATATTGATCCACTTAAATATAATTTGCTGTTTGAGCGATTTTTAAACCCAGAACGGATTTCTATGCCGGATATTGATATCGATTTCCCGGATCATCGCCGTGATGAGATGATTCAATACGTTTCCAGCAAGTATGGAAAAGAGCATGTTGCCCAGATCGTAACGTTTGGTACTTTAGGGGCTCGGGTATCGATTCGGGATGTTGGCCGTGTTCTCGGAGTACAATCCACTGAGATTGACCGCTTGGCAAAGATCATACCATCGCGTCCGGGAATTTCATTGGAGCAAGCATTAAAGCAATCTATCCCTTTACAAAAAGAACTGCAAGAAAACAATGAAGCCCGTAAAGTGTTTACAATTGCCTTGAAGATAGAGGGACTGCCAAGACATACGTCGACACATGCGGCTGGTGTAGTGATCAGCGACTCCCCGCTTTCAGATTTAGTTCCATTGCAGGAAGGACATGACGGTGTCATGCTGACTCAATATCCGATGGACATTCTTGAAGAGCTGGGTTTATTAAAAATGGATTTTCTAGGGCTTCGAAACCTTTCATTAATCGAGAACATCCAACAATTCATTAAGAAAGAAGTGGGACAACCTGTCAACCTTCACGAAATACCGTTGGATGATGAAAAAACATTCACATTGCTTGGAGAGGGAGACACAACAGGGGTATTCCAGCTGGAATCTGCAGGAATGAGGAAGGTACTACGACGTTTAAAGCCAACAAATTTAGAGGATATTGTTGCTGTTAATGCGTTGTACCGTCCAGGTCCAATGGAAAATATCCCGATCTTTATTGAAAGAAAACATGGTCACAAAAAAATTACATTTCCACATCGGGATTTAAAGGAAATATTAGAACCAACCTATGGTGTTATCGTTTATCAAGAACAAATTATGCAAATTGCGTCGAAAATGGCTGGCTTTACTTTAGGGGAAGCGGATCTGTTAAGAAGGGCAGTCAGCAAAAAGAAACGGGAAATTTTGGAGAAAGAAAGAGGACATTTCGTTAATGGTTGTCTTCAAAAAGGATACGATGAAGAAACAGCCGAACAAGTGTATGATTTAATCGTGCGTTTCGCAAACTATGGTTTTAACAGAAGCCATGCCGTCGCCTATAGTGTGATTGCGTATTGGCTTGCCTATTTAAAGGCGAATTTCCCGCTGTATTTTACGGCTGCATTGCTTTCAAGTGTTGCCCAAAATGAAGATAAAATTGCCCAATATATCGGAGAGGCAAAACAAAAACAAATGATCATTCTTCCGCCTTCAATCAATCGAAGCAGTTATAATTTCCAGGTCGAAGATGGAAAAATTAGATTTAGTTTGGTACCGATCAAAAATGTGGGATTCACGGCATTAAAGGAAATTCTTTATCATCGTGAGAAAAAAGGATTTTATAAAGACCTGTTTGATTTTTGTGCAAGGGTATCATTAAGAATCATCAATCGCAGGGTAGTAGAATCATTGATCCTTTCAGGAAGCTTTGATGAATTCGGAAAAGACCGGGCCGTATTACTAGCGAGTCTTGATGCAGCTATTGACTATGCCGAATTGGTGAATGAGGATGACAGCGGCTTTTTCTTGTCAGATGACATCGTGCCGAAGCCGCAATATGTAAATATTGAACCGCTTTCGACTCAAGACAAATTACAGATGGAAAAAGAAGTTCTTGGGTTTTATTTGTCAAACCATCCAATTGAACCGTATAATGACCTCCTAAAGAAAACGAAGGCCATCAAGGTTGCTAATTTACAAACGGAAGTAGGCGCCCCAGTCCATATGGGAGCACTAATCGTAGATCAAAGGACCATAAAAACAAAAAAAGGAGATCAAATGGCGTTCCTGACATTAAGTGACGATACTGGTGAACTTGATGCTGTTGTATTCCCGTTAACATTCAAAAAACTGAATAATTTACTGAAAAAAGGTGAAATTTTGTTTATTCAGGGGAAAATAGAGGAAAGAGAGGGGAAATTGCAATTAATTATCGATGAAGCCACGTCGATAAAAGATTTAAAAGCAAATGCTTTTGACAAATTATACTTAAAAGTCGACAAATCACAACAGGAATCAGGGAAATTGCATCAAATTAAAAATATCTTAAAACAATATCCCGGAACAACGGAAGTATATATTCATTATGCTGATGAACAGAAGACTGTTTTGCTTCCGAAAGAATGGTCTGCAAAATTATCTAAAGAATGCTTGAAAAAGCTAAAATTGGTACTAGGTGCGAAAAATGTTGTAATAAGAAAGTAATTGTTGGAATAAAAATAGGGACATAAAAATGAAGTATCTTTACAGGATATTCACTTTTGATATAATAAAGGAGTTTAGTATTAATTTATAAGACTAGGTCTTAACTTTTTTACAAGCAGAGTTTGTCAATTTCAAAAGGAGTGAATGGGAATGTCCGTTACACGGGAGGAAGCACTACATATTCATCAAGTCAATCAAGGGAAGTTAGAAATAAAATCAAAGGTTCAAGTTAAGAATGCACATGATTTAAGTTTAGCTTATTCACCAGGTGTCGCTGAGCCGTGTAAAGATATCTATGAAGATAAAAGTAAAGTTTATGAATATACAATGAAGGGTAATATGGTAGCAGTCGTATCCGATGGTACTGCCGTATTAGGTTTAGGTAATATTGGTCCTGAAGCAGCTATGCCGGTTATGGAAGGAAAGGCAGTATTGTTTAAAAGCTTTGCTGGGGTGGATGCATTTCCAATTTGCCTAAATACAACTGATGTTGAAAAAATTGTAGAGACAGTTAAACTGTTAGAGCCAACATTTGGCGGTGTAAACCTAGAAGATATTTCTGCACCACATTGCTTTATTATCGAGGAAAGACTTAAAAAAGAAGCTAACATTCCGGTCTTCCATGATGATCAACATGGAACAGCAATCGTCACGGTTGCAGGACTTGTAAATGCTTTGAAATTAGTTGGAAAATCTATTTCTGATATTAAAGTTGTGATGAATGGTGCAGGGGCAGCAGGCATTGCCATTGTTAAACTTCTCTATCATTTTGGTGTTAGAAATGCTATTATGTGTGATACAAAAGGTGCCATTTTTGAAGGCCGTACATATGGCATGAATGAGATCAAGGAGCAAGTTGCTAAAATGACTAACCTTGAAAAAGTGGAAGGCACTTTAGCGGATGTTATTAAAGGTGCAGATGTATTTATTGGAGTATCTGTGGAAGGTGCTTTGACACCAGATATGGTAAAATCAATGAATAAGGATTCAATTATTTTTGCAATGGCAAATCCAAATCCTGAAATCATGCCATCAGTAGCGAGAGAATGTGGGGCTAAGGTTGTCGGAACAGGACGCTCTGACTTCCCTAACCAGGTCAATAACGTATTAGCATTCCCTGGTATTTTTAGAGGAGCTTTAGATACCCATGCTACTAACATTAATGAGGAAATGAAAGTTGCAGCTGTTAATGCAATTGCAGGGTTAGTATCAGATGAAGAACTATCTTCTGATTACGTAATTCCAGCTCCTTTTGATACAAGAGTCGCTCCAGAAGTGGCTGCTGCTGTTGCAAAAGCTGCAATTGAAACAGGTGTAGCAAGGAAAATTGTTGATCCAGAGGAAATAAAAGAAAAAACAAGAAGGCTGGCTGTAATAGAAGATAACTAACTTTATCATTGTTAATCACTGCTTCTTTAATGTTGCAAGTCGAAGAGCATTTGATTATTGTATGTATTTTGTAGGTGGCGGCTGGGTTAGGAGGTTTTTTGGTTGCTTAAGGATTTATTTGGGAAAAAGAAAAAGAGATATGCCTCACTACCTTCGGAACAGGCTAAACAGGATGTACCAGAAGGCTTAATGACGAAATGTCCAGATTGTAAGAAAATAATGTACTCAAAAGAGTTAAAGAAAAATTTGATGGTTTGCCCAGGATGTGGTCACCATTTTCAAATGGATTCACGTGACCGTATTGAAAGCCTAATTGATGATGGGACTTTCATCGAATTTGATCATGAAATGATATCGGAAAATCCTTTGGATTTTCCCGATTATCTTGAAAAGCTTGAAAAGGACCGCGAGAAAACGGGGTTAAATGAAGCGATCGTTACCGGTGAAGGTAAAATAAATGGCTTTGATACGGTTATTGCAGTCATGGATTCAGGATTCCGGATGGGTAGTATGGGTTCTGTTGTCGGTGAAAAAATTACACGTGCGATTGAAAGGGCAATCGAACGTAACATTCCGTTCATTATCTTCACCGCATCTGGTGGTGCCAGAATGCAGGAAGGTGTTCTTAGCTTAATGCAAATGGCTAAAACAAGTGCAGCACTAAAAGCATTAAGCAATAGGGGCGGATTAATTATCTCCGTGATGACAAACCCGACTACTGGAGGAGTATCAGCTAGTTTTGCGTCATTAGGAGACTATAATTTTGCAGAACCTGGTGCATTAATTGGTTTTGCCGGCAGAAGGATTATTGAGCAAACAATCCGTGAGGAATTACCAGAAGACTTCCAAACAGCTGAGTTTCTATTGAAGCACGGCCAATTAGATAAAATTGTAAAAAGAAATGAATTAAAAGAAACATTAACTACTGTTCTCGATATTCATACTATCGGTCAAAAAAATTAGGAGGAGGTGTTCTTTCATTGGCAGGAGAAATGGAATTTGAACGTCCGGTTATAGAACTGCGAAAAAAAATAGCAGAGTTAAAAAAGTTTACTGAAGAAAAGGAAATTGACCTTTCTGATGAAATAGTAAAATTAGAAACAAGATTAGAAAAGCTAGAAAATGATGTCTATGGCAATCTAAAGCCTTGGGATCGTGTGCAAATTGCTCGCCATCCGAATAGACCTTCATCTCTTGACTATATTGGACACCTTTTTTCTGATTTTATAGAATTGCACGGGGACCGATATTATGGAGATGACGAGGCAATTGTAGGCGGTATTGCGAAGTATCATGGTATTCCTGTTACGGTGATTGGTCATCAACGTGGAAAAGACACGAAGGAAAATATCCGCCGTAATTTTGGTATGCCCCACCCGGAAGGCTACCGTAAAGCTCTTCGTTTAATGAAGCAGGCTGAGAAATTTAATAGACCTATCATTACGTTCATTGACACGAAAGGTGCTTACCCAGGGAAAGCAGCGGAGGAAAGAGGTCAAAGTGAGGCTATTGCTAAAAATTTATTCGAAATGGCCGGACTAACTGTACCGGTGATTAGCATTGTCATTGGTGAAGGCGGTAGTGGCGGTGCACTTGGAATTGGCGTTGGAAACCATATCCATATGCTCGAAAATTCGACGTACTCCGTTATTTCACCAGAAGGTGCAGCCTCGATTCTTTGGAGAAATGCTAGTCAAGCGAAAAGAGCTGCCGAATCAATGCGAATTACAGCTCCGGATTTAAAAGAGCTTGGAGTCATTGATGAAATTATTCCGGAGATTAAGGGTGGAGCTCATCGCGATGTTGTGATGCAGGCAAAAGAAATTGATAAGGTAATAGAGAAATCGCTGAATGAACTTAACAACCTTGATGAAGAAGCGCTTGTTCAGAATAGGTACCTAAAATATAAAAATATTGGTAAAATCTCTTTTAGTGATGAATATATCGGGGTAAATTAAATTTTTGAATAAAGTTAACGTGCTTTCAATGTTCTGGAAGCACGTTTTCCTATATAATCAAATAAGGTTAACTTTATTCAGCTGAAATTTCACACTTCCATAAGTGGGGTTCAAACCTCTACTGAATCAAAATTATAGCCTCCGGTGGATGCCTCAGATTTTCAGAGGTAGTTTTTCGTGCTAAGATCAAAGACTAAGAACGCCACGTCCTGTGGCAACGTCTTTGTGACCCACATCATGTGGACCTAAAAAATCTGGGCGCAAATACGCCAAGGCGTATTTAATAATTTGTTTACACTTGAATTAAAATTACATCAAAAATGGAATGATAAGAAAGAATAAGAGGTGACCTATATGAAAAAAATTGGAGTTCTAACGAGCGGCGGCGATTCACCGGGTATGAATGCCGCCATTCGCGCGGTTGTTAGAAAAGCTATTTATCATGGTCTGGAAGTCTACGGGATTAATTACGGCTATACCGGTCTAATAACAGGAGACATGAGGAAATTAGAACTTGGGTCTGTTGGTGATATTATTCATCGCGGGGGCACAATGCTTTATACAGCACGCTGTGACGAATTTAAAACGGAAGAAGGCAGACAAAAGGCAATTGACGAATTAAACCGATATGGGATTGAAGGGCTTATTGTTATCGGTGGAGACGGGTCTTTTCGCGGGGCAGCCAAGCTAACTGAAAAAGGTTTTCCGTGTATAGGCATACCTGGTACGATTGATAACGATATACCTGGAACAGATTTTACAATCGGGTTTAATACGGCACTAAATACTGTTATAGATGCCATTGACAAAATTCGTGATACAGCCACTTCCCATGAAAGAACTTATGTTATTGAAACAATGGGAAGAAATGCGGGGGATATTGCTTTATGGGCAGGCCTTGCGGGTGGAGCTGAGTCCATTATTATCCCTGAAGTTGATTATAATATGGACGAAATTGTAGCGCGGATTTTACGTGGTCATGAACGTGGAAAAAAGCATAGTATAATCATTGTTGCCGAAGGTGTTGGCAGTGGAATAGACTTTAGTAAGAAGATTCAAGAGGCCACAAAATTAGAAACAAGGGCTACAGTGTTAGGCTATATTCAACGGGGCGGAAAACCTACTGCGATTGACCGGATGTTGGCTAGTCGTTTTGGGGCAAGAGCCGTTGAACTGCTTCTTGAAGGGAAAGCGGGCAGAATGGTTGGAATTGAACATAACCAAATCATTGATCACGACATCTTAGAAATTCTGTCTAAAGTACATAAAATTGACGAAGACATGTACAAACTTTCACAGGAGTTATCAATTTAACTTTATCCAGTAGAACTGAATAAAGTTAAATTTATGCCTCAGATTTTCAGCGGTAGTTTTTCGAGCATAAGATCAAAGACTAAAAACGCCACATCCTGTGGCAACGTCTTTGTGACCCACTTCCTGTGGGCCTAAAAATCTGGGCACAAATACGCCAAGGCGCATTTGATCTATATAGGAGGCTTTAAAAATAAATGAGAAAAACAAAAATAGTATGTACTATAGGTCCTGCTAGTGAATCAGTAGAAACATTAATGGATTTAATGGAAGCTGGAATGAATGTTGCACGGTTAAATTTTTCACATGGAAACTATGAAGAGCATGGGGAACGAATTCGTAGTATAAGAGAAGCGGCAAGTACATTAGGAAAAACCGTAGCGATTCTTTTGGATACGAAAGGTCCGGAAATCCGTACACATAATATGGAAAACGGTGAGATCCATCTTCAAGCGGGAAATGAAATAGTGATCTCGATGACAGAAGTTACAGGAACTGCAGAAAAATTTTCAATAACATATCCAGGTTTAATTCATGATGTTGATAAAGGCTCGAAAATTTTACTTGATGATGGGTTAATTGAATTAGAAGTGTTGGATAAACAGAATGATGAAATCCGGACCAAAATAATAAACAGCGGTGTTTTAAAAAATAAAAAGGGTGTTAATGTCCCAAATGTAGTTATAAATCTCCCAGCTATGACTGAAAAAGATGCTCAGGATATTTTGTTTGGGATCGAACAAAAGGTTGATTTTATCGCTGCTTCATTTGTAAGAAAGGCACAAGATGTTCTTGCAATCCGAGAACTTTTGGAAAAAAACAACGGGGCCTCAATCAGAATCATACCAAAAATTGAAAACCAACAAGGCGTCGATAACATTGATGAAATCCTCGAAGTTTCCGATGGATTAATGGTCGCCCGTGGAGATTTAGGTGTTGAAATTCCAGCGGAAGAAGTGCCGCTTGTACAAAAAATGCTAATAAAAAAATGCAATACAGCCGGAAAACCGGTTATTACCGCAACACAAATGCTTGATTCGATGCAAAGAAATCCAAGACCGACAAGGGCCGAAGCAAGTGATGTTGCGAATGCCATTTTTGATGGAACAGATGCGATTATGCTATCTGGTGAAACGGCTGCAGGTTCCTACCCTAAAGAGGCTGTTCAGACGATGGACCGCATTGCTTCGAAAGCGGAAACTGCTTTATCTTATCAGGAATTGCTAACCGTTAGAAGAAAAGAAAGTGAAGTAACAATAACAGATGCTATTAGCCAATCTGTGGCCCATACTGCCTTAAACTTAAATGTAACAGCGATCATTACACCAACAGAAAGTGGATCGACTGCTCAAAGTATTTCTAAATATCGTCCCAAAGCACCGATTATTGCTGTTACACCAAATGATGCAATTTCAAGAAAACTTGCTCTTGTATGGGGGGTTTTCACTAAAGTTGGTAAGCCCGCGGAAACAACAGATGAAATGCTTGATACAGCTGTTCAAGAAGCTTTGGAAACAGGGCTCGTCTCACACGGCGACCTAGTCGTATTAACCGCAGGAGTACCAGTTGGAACACCAGGCACTACCAATTTAATGAAGGTCCATATTATTGGCGATGTCATCGCTAAAGGACAAGGTATCGGTCGTAAAACAGCAACAGGTGAAGTGATCATCATAAACAATGCCAAAGAGGCTGAAAGTAGGATGAAGGATGGAGCCATTGTTGTAACAATAGGGACTGACCGTGACATGATGCCGTTTTTAGAAAACGCAGCGGCCATAATTACCGAAGAAGGCGGATTAACAAGTCATGCTGCTGTAATCGGACTTAGCCTCGGCATACCGGTCATTGTTGGCATACTAAATGCGACAACATTATTTAAGGATGGGCAGGAAATTACAGTCGATGCTGCCCGCGGCGACGTCTACAATGGACTAGCCAGCGTCATATAACTGTACAGTTAATAATATTTCTGTGTAATATATAGAGAGAGGGGACAATCCTTCTCTCTTTTTGTTTGGATTTATACTTTATAAAATTAAGCTCAAAGGAGTTAGACAATTTTGCGTCTATTAATATTATTATTAATTTTAGTTCCGGCACTTGAAATTAGCGTGTTAGTTCTTTCGGGCAATACAATCGGCTTCCTTCCGACCATTGTTCTCATGGTAGCCACTGGCTTTATTGGCGCTTGGCTCGCTAAAACCCAAGGGTTAAAAGCGTTCCGTGATGCCCAAACCCAAATGTCCTACGGACAATTACCAGGAGAATCGATCCTGGACGGTATTTGCATTCTTATTGGAGGTTTATTACTATTAACTCCAGGTTTTATATCAGATCTTTTTGGGATTGTTTTATTATTGCCGGCAACACGTGTATTTTTTAAAAACAGCATAAAAAAATGGCTGGAGAAGAAGCTGCGAAACGGCCAATTTTATATTATTAGAAGGTAAATCGAAAAGCGTAGAAAGCAACTGCTTTCTACGCTTCTTTTTTGCCTATAATAAAGGTCCAAATATCCCTGAAAACATTAGAATGATTTAACGTATTAAAAAGTACTAAAGTTACAGGTCCAATAATTAAACCAAGGAAACCAAATAGTTTAAATCCTACAAATAACGCAATTAATGTTGCTAATGGGTCAAGTCCGATACTTGAAGACAAAACCCTTGGCTCCATTACTTGTCTAACAATCAGGACAATTAAATAAAGAATCCCTAGCTTAATTGCGAGGCCTAGATCATTTGTAAACACTAAGTAGGCAATCCATGGAACAAAGATGGCACCTGTTCCTAAATACGGCATTACATCCACAATACCAATGATTAAAGCAATTGTAATAGCATATTGAACTTTAAAGAAAAGAAGGCCTGCTAAAACAATGATTGCAGTAATCGAGATTAAAGTGGCTTGCGCTTTAATAAAACCTACTAAAGCCTTCTTTAAATCATCATATACCGTTCTTCCACTTGTTTGAAATTTCTTCGGTAAAAATTTGCTGCAATAGGCTTTAAGACGATACCAGTCTTTGCTAATAAAAAATGTGGCCAGCAATGAAAAGATCAAGACTGTTGCAACATTCGGCAATACACCAAGGAAAGCTGGAATTGCCCGAAGAAATGCCTCAATCCACGCACTGACTTTGGAGGCAATCGCAGATCCGACATCTTGTATATTTTGGATAATGGAATCCTGTTGGCCTGCATCTAAATCATTGAAAAAGATTAAAATTTGGTTGTAAAATGGAATAATTTGATTAGCAATATAATCTTCAACATAGGTTACTAAGTTTTCAAATTGTGTCGGGACTACCCGTGCAAGATAATTTGACCCAGATATAATCTCCGCAATGAGCAATGTTAATAAGCCGGCAACTACCCCAATAATTAAAAGCAACACGATGAGAACAGCTAAAGTTCTAGGCATTTTCGTTTTATATTCTAAAAAGTTGACTAAAGGGTTCATCATAAAAGCTAGAATAAAAGCTATGATAAACGGATATGTTACAGATGAAATAAAATATATAATGATGGGTGTAACGATGATAATGACCAGAACCAATAAGAACCTCAGAGTTGCATAAATATACTGTAAATTCAATGATACCGCCCTTCCATTTGTTATTTTAGTAATATTTTACAATGTATAAGGTTTGAAAGAAAGAAAAAAAGTAAATCATACTGAAATGAAAATGTGGCGAATTTTTGTCCAATATGATACGATAAATTTGGAAGTGAACCAAAGGGAAGGATGACTTCATGATTTCACAACCAATGTTATTTTTAATGTTATTACTAATTATAGGTATTATTGCTAAAAATCAATCATTAGTAATAGCGATTTCAGTACTTATTGGAATAAAAGTGATTGGACTTGACGGGAAAGTTTTCCCGTACCTGCAAGCAAAAGGAATTAATCTAGGGGTAATTGTGATCACAATTGCTGTATTAGTTCCAATCGCTACTGGCGATATAGGTTTTAAACAGCTTATGGAAGCTTTTAAATCAACTTATGCGTGGATTGCACTATGTTCAGGTATATTTGTTGCAATCATTGCAAAATACGGTCTTGATTTACTAAAGGATGACCCTCATATTACGGCTGCCCTCGTTATTGGTACCATATTAGCAGTTGTATTATTTAAGGGTATAGCTGTAGGACCATTAATAGCGGCCGGGATTGCATATTTACTCATGAAATTGTTTGCAGTTATAGGCATTTAATATTTTTAAACAATTTCTTATGCACTTTTGATTCACAAAAGTCTGATTATTGTTTATAATAACCTTATGTCTATCCTTCCGACATTTTTTGCAAAAAAGGAAATGAAAGCATTTTCTTTTTACTATTTCTTTTTACTAGATAGAATCTAGTGGGTTGGGGTATTTATTAGTATACTTTATTAGTAAAGGAGAGGGGATAAGTATGACAGTAACTCGTGGTCTTGAAGGGGTAGTAGCCACGCAATCCAAAGTAAGCTCAATTATTGATGATGAATTAACGTATGTGGGGTACGGCATTGATGATTTAGCTGAAAATGCAAGCTTTGAAGAGGTAGTTTATCTTTTATGGCATTATAAACTTCCAACTAAGGAGGAATTAGCTGAATTAAAGCAACAGCTAGCCGAGAACGCAAGTATTCCTCAAGCAATTATTGAACATTTTAAATCATATCCTATCGATAAAGTTCATCCAATGGCTGCTTTACGTACTGCAGTATCAATGCTTGGATTATTCGATGATGAAGCGGATGTAATGGATAAAGAAGCGAACTATCGCAAGGCGGTTCGTCTTCAAGCAAAACTTCCTACATTGGTTGCAGCATTCTCTAGAATTCGTAAGGGACAAGAACCTGTTTCACCACGCGCGGATTTAAGTATCGCAGCAAACTTCTTATATATGTTAAGTGGAAAAGAGCCTGAAGCTATTGCTGTTGAAGCAATTGATAAGGCATTAGTATTACATGCAGACCATGAGTTAAACGCTTCTACATTCACTGCACGTGTTTGTGTTGCTACTCTATCTGACGTTTATTCTGGAATTACAGCTGCCATCGGCGCATTAAAAGGTCCATTACATGGTGGTGCAAATGAAGCAGTTATGAAAATGCTTACAGAAATCGGTTCTGTAGAAAATGTTGAAGCATACGCCGAAAATGCGTTTGCAAACAAGCAAAAAATTATGGGCTTTGGCCATCGTGTATATCGTCAAGGCGATCCACGTGCAAAGCATTTGAAGAAAATGTCAAAGCAATTAACAACGATTACCGGCGAGTCAAAATGGTACGAGATGTCTGAAAAGTTAGAAGGAATCGTGACTTCAGCGAAAAATTTACCGCCAAATGTGGATTTTTATTCAGCATCTGTTTACCATAGCTTAGGTATCGATCATGATTTATTTACACCTATTTTTGCGATCAGCCGCGTTTCCGGTTGGTTGGCTCACATCTTAGAGCAATATGATAACAATCGATTAATCCGCCCACGTGCAGATTATATTGGTCCAGACAAACAAAAGTGGACACCGATTGAAAATCGCTAATAAAAACTTTATACTATAAATGACATCGAGGGAGGGGAATATGACTTCCCTCTTCTCAGTGTGAATAAATATTAACTAGGCCGTATAAATAGAGAGGGCCTACTTAAAATGTTTAGGAGGTAAGGGAAAGTGACAGAAGGACAAAAAATTACAGTTGACAATGGGGTATTAAACGTACCAAATAATCCGGTAATCCCGTACATTGAAGGAGACGGAATTGGTCCTGATATTTGGGCAGCTGCATCTCGTGTATTACAAGCAGCAGTTGAAAAAGCATATAATGGCGAGAAAAAACTTGTATGGAAAGAAGTTTTAGCTGGTGAAAAAGCATTCAATCAAACTGGTGAATGGTTACCACAAGAAACTTTAGATGTAATTAAGGAATACATAATTGCAATTAAAGGTCCATTAACAACACCAATCGGTGGCGGAATTCGTTCTTTAAACGTGGCATTACGTCAAGAGCTAGACCTATTCACATGCTTACGTCCAGTACGTTATTTCAATGGTGTACCTTCACCAGTTAAGCGTCCTGAAGATACGGATATGGTAATTTTTCGTGAAAATACTGAAGATATTTACGCTGGAATCGAATGGGCTAAAGGTACTCCTGAAGTTGAAAAAATCATTAATTTCCTACAAAACGAAATGGGAGTTAAGAAAATTCGCTTCCCTGAAACATCTGGTATCGGTATTAAGCCAGTTTCAGAACAAGGTACAAAGCGTTTAGTTCGTGCAGCAATCCAATATGCAATTGATAATAATCGTGATAGTGTGACTCTAGTTCACAAAGGTAATATCATGAAATTTACTGAAGGTGCGTTCAAAAACTGGGGTTACGAAGTGGCTGAAGAAGAATTTGGCGACAAAGTATTCACTTGGGCTCAATACGACCGCATCGTAGAAGCTGAAGGAAAAGACGCTGCTAATAAAGCACAAGCTGATGCAGAAGCAGCTGGAAAAATTATTGTAAAAGATACAATTGCTGATATCTTCTTACAACAAATTTTAACTCGTCCACGTGAGTTTAGTGTAGTAGCTACAATGAACCTAAACGGAGACTTTATTTCTGATGCATTAGCTGCACAAGTTGGTGGTATCGGTATTGCTCCAGGGGCTAACATTAACTACGAAACAGGACATGCAATCTTCGAAGCAACACATGGTACTGCACCTAAATATGCAGGTTTAGATAAAGTAAACCCTTCATCTGTTATCTTATCTGGTGTTTTATTACTTGAACACTTAGGATGGACAGAAGCAGCTAAATTAGTAGTTGACTCAATTGAGAAAACAATTGAAAGCAAGGTTGTAACTTATGACTTCGCTCGTTTAATGGATGGTGCAACTGAAGTTAAATGTTCTGAATTCGGTGATGAATTAATCAAAAACATGGCTAAGTAATTGGTCTACTTGAACTTTTAAATAGTGTTATCTTTGAGACTGATCCAATTATGGGTCAGTCTCAAAATTACATACAAAATTGAGGGGGTACTGGAGATGACAATTAAGCGTAAAAAGATTTCTGTAATTGGAGCAGGTTTTACTGGTGCTACTGCAGCGTTTTTAGCAGCACAAAAAGAGCTTGGAGATGTAGTGATCGTTGATATTCCACAATTGGAAAATCCTACGAAAGGGAAAGCTCTCGATATGTTGGAGGCATCACCTGTTCAAGGATTTGATTCTAATATCATTGGTACATCAAATTACGAAGATACAGCTGATTCTGATGTCGTTATCATTACCGCAGGTCTTGCCCGCAAACCTGGTATGAGTCGTGATGACCTAGTTTCAACTAATGCAAAAATTATGAAATCTGTAACACAAGAAATAGTTAAGTACTCTCCAAATTGTTATATTATTGTTTTAACGAACCCTGTTGATGCAATGACCTACACTGTTTATAAAGAATCAGGATTTCCTAAAAATCGCGTAATCGGTCAATCAGGTGTATTAGATACAGCGCGCTTCCGCACATTTGTTGCACAAGAATTAAAATTATCAGTTAAAGATATTACTGGTTTCGTTTTAGGTGGACATGGTGACGATATGGTGCCATTAACACGTTATTCCTTTGCTGGCGGAATTCCATTGGAGAAATTGATCCCAGCCGACCGTTTAGAAGCAATCGTCGCGCGCACTCGTACTGGTGGCGGTGAAATTGTTAACCTATTAGGAAACGGTAGTGCTTATTACGCTCCTGCCGCTTCACTAGTAGAAATGGCTGAAGCCATTCTTAAAGATCAACGCCGTGTATTACCTACAATCGCTTACCTTGAAGGTGAATATGGCTATGAAGGAATTTACCTTGGAGTTCCAACGATTATTGGTGGAAACGGAATCGAACAAATTATTGAACTTGAATTAACTGCTGAAGAAAAAGCAGCATTAGATAAGTCAGTAGAATCTGTGAAAAATGTTATGAAAGTATTAGCTTAGTTGCTAAAACCAAAATGCCCTTTTATAGGGGCATTTTTTTTTTATGGTACAATAGGATAAACTGGCATTAATCTGGAATGGAGGAGATATTGTGAAAAAAACAATTTTAGTAGTGGATGATGAAGAATCAATCCTGACACTATTACAATACAATTTAGTGCAAGCGGGCTTTGAAGTGAAAACGGCTATGAATGGGGAAGAAGGGCTTCGGATTGCGATCGATGAAAAGCCAGATTTTATGATATTGGATTTGATGCTGCCCAAAATCGATGGAATTGAGGTTTGTAAAGAGTTAAGACAGAAAAAGGTGTTCGTTCCAATCCTAATGTTAACAGCAAAAGGTGATGAATTTGATAAAGTATTGGGGCTCGAATTAGGTGCAGATGATTATATGACAAAACCTTTCAGCCCCAGGGAAGTAGTAGCCCGCGTTAAGGCGATACTGCGCAGAACTCAAATTATCGAAGAGAATGAACCAATCGATTCGGCTGAGCAAGAAAAATTGAATCATGGCGATTTGTTAATTTTACCTGAACAGTACGAAGCGTTTTTTGAAGGTCAATTATTAGAACTAACACCAAAGGAATTCGAACTTTTATTATACCTTGTCAGAAATAAAGGGAAGGTGTTAACGAGGGATCAATTGCTAAGCGCTGTTTGGAATTATGATTTTGTCGGTGATACAAGAATTGTTGATGTTCATATAAGTCATCTACGTGAAAAAATTGAAAAAAACACAAGAAAACCAATCTATATCAAAACAGTAAGAGGACTTGGATATAAGATGGAGGCTCCTAAAGGAAATGAGAAAGAATCGAACTAAAATTATTGTTCCTTTATTTATCCTGTTGCTAATAATGGTAGTATTTTTAGGATTTTTCCTTGGGTTGGCTTTTTCACCTTTTATGGAGTCAATCACAATCATTATTCATAAAATTTGGGGACTCTTTTTTACATGTTTAGGAATAATTGGCTTCCTTTTAATCTTAATTAAAACCAAGCTTACCGAATTATATATGATACCGATTAAATCAGCAACCATGGTTGCAAATGAACTTTCAAAGGGAAACTATAAGGCCCGTCTTTACGAAGACAAAATGGATGAAACGAGAAGTCTAAGTCAATCTATTAATATTCTTGCCCGCAATCTTCAACAAACGACAGTCGCACAAGAAATGCAGCAGGACCGATTGCATACTCTAATTGAAAGTATGGGCAGCGGTTTAATTTTAATTGATGGAAGAGGTTATATTAATCTTTTAAATAAATATTTTAAAGATATTTTTGATATTGAACCGGGTGAGTTTCTTACTAAGCTATATCATGAAGCATTTGAACATCAAGAAATTATTTCCTTAGTTGAACAAATATTTATGACCGAAAAATCTGTCAGAAAACAGCTGCATCTTCCACTGAAAATAGAAAGACGTCATTTTGAAGTATATGGAGCACCCATTATTGGGACAAGAGAAGAGTGGAAGGGTGTGGTCCTTGTCTTTCATGACATTACGGAGCTAAAGAAACTGGAACAAACGAGAAAAGACTTCGTTGCCAACGTTTCTCATGAGTTAAAAACACCGATGACATCAATCAAGGGTTTTTCTGAAACCCTACTTGACGGAGCAATG
Organism: Schinkia azotoformans; assembly: GCF_035811335.1. Classification (NCBI taxonomy): domain Bacteria; kingdom Bacillati; phylum Bacillota; class Bacilli; order Caryophanales; family Bacillaceae; genus Schinkia; species Schinkia azotoformans. The sequence continues at coordinate 85,395 of NZ_JARSMD010000016.1, read as the reverse complement.
GATGATAAAGAAATGCGGGAGTATTTTCTTAATATTATTTTAAAAGAAACAGATCGGCTCCAAAGTTTAATAAACGACCTCTTAGATTTATCAAATATTGAACAAGAAAGCTTTAAGTTGAATATTTCAGAAGTTGATTTGAAAAATGTTCTTGAAGAAGTAATGGTTATCATCAAAGGGAAGGCAGAAAAGAAGAATATCGAGATCGAAACAACAATTGATATCGAGCATCCAGTTCTCGAAGGTGACCTTTATCGAATTAAACAAATATTTATAAATCTTATAAATAATGCTCTAACCTACACTATGAATCATGGAAAAGTAAGAATAGAATGTGTTGATTTAGGCGACAGATACAAAGTAAATATTTCGGATACCGGCGTCGGGATTAGTCAAGACCAAATACCGAGAATTTTTGAAAGGTTCTACAGGGTGGATAAGGCGAGAAGCCGTCATTCCGGTGGAACAGGCTTAGGCTTAGCAATTGTAAAGCATATTGTCGAAGCACATCATGGGAAAATTGATGTGAAAAGTGAAGTCGATAAAGGAACAACTTTTTCAGTAATATTGCCTAAAATTCAATTAGAAAAAATGAAACTTTCCGAGTAGTTCAACGTATTACTTATTAACAAACTAATAAAGGGGAGGTACGGGATGATTAGTTTAAAAAGAATTTATACTACATTTGGTTTGTTTCTTATAATCCTGATTCTTGGTGTCGTCGGTTTTACAAGCTGGTATACAGTTGATGAATCAGAACAAGCTGTTATTTTGACATTTGGTAAAATTGATGAAGGAATTTCTCAACCTGGATTGCACTTTAAGATGCCATGGCCAATCCAGGATGTACGCAAGCTTTCTAAAGAAACATTTAGTTTACAGTTTGGATATAAAGAGGAAAACGGTGAAATTGTTGAAGAGTTTCCACAGGATACAAAGATGATCACTGGGGATGAGAATATCGTACTGGCCGATCTAGTTGTCCAATGGAAAATAACAGACCCAGGTAAATTCCTGTACAATGCAGAAGACCCTAGAAATATCCTTTATAATGCAACATCTGCTTCATTAAGGGGAGTAATTGGAAGTTCGAAAATTGATGATGTTTTAACGTCAGGAAAAGCAGAAGTAGAAGCGAAGGTTAGAGATATGTTAACAGAGCTTTTAACAGATTATAATATAGGTATTTCCATTCTAGCTGTTAAACTTCAGGATGTAGAATTACCAAATGCAGAAGTTCGTAAGGCGTTTACCCAAGTTACAGATGCTAGGGAAACAATGAATACTAAAATTAATGAAGCTAATAAATATTTAAATAAACGAAAACAAGAAGCTGAAGGGGAAAAAGACGCAATCATCTCAATGGCAGAGGGTGATCGCACTGCCCGTATCGAAAAATCTATCGGGGATGTAGCGGTTTTTAATGCCCTCTATAATGAGTACAAAAAGCAGCCTGAAATTACAAGAAAACGTTTAGTGCTTGAAACCATTGATCAAGTATTACCTAACGCAGATGTCTATATTCTAAATGATGACGGCGGGACGTTGAAATATCTTCCGATTCGTCCTTTAGAAGGAAATAATCCGGCCCCGCAAACGAAGGCTACTGAGCAGGGAGGGAGTGACAAAAAATGAGTGATAAAAAAATAGTGAATTTAGATGAATTGAAAAATAAAAATATTGAGTGGAAGAAGATTACAAGATTTGGTATCAGTATCATTATCTTTTTTGTCCTTATTGGGTTTATCCTGAGCAATGTCTTTGTTGTAAAAGAAGGCGAGTATAAGGTGATCCGCCAGTTTGGGGAAGTTGTCCGCATCATTGATCAACCGGGATTGAATTTTAAAATTCCATTTATTCAATCTGTTCAAACCTTGCCGAAATACCAAAAGTTTTATGAGGTGCAACAAGCAGAAATTAATACGAAAGATAAAAAGCGGATGCTTGTCGATAATTATGCCGTTTGGAGAATTCAGGATCCGAAAAAGATGATTTCAAATTTGCGGACCGTAGAAAATGCCGAAGCTAAAATGAGTGAATTTATTTTTTCAGTTGTCAGGACGCAGCTTGGTCAATTAAATTATGATGAAATTATTGATGAGGAAAATTCGAGTCGGGGAAGTTTTAATGAAACGGTGACGGCCGAGGTAAATGACCTGCTGCAAAGAGATAATTACGGAATTATCGTGACTGATATCCGGATGAAAAGAATTGATTTACCGGCTGAAAACGAGGAATCTGTGTATAAACGGATGATATCAGAACGTGAAACAAAGGCTCAGGAATATTTGTCAATGGGGGATGCGGAAAAAAATAGAATCATCGCCAATACGGATCGGGAAGTGAAAGAATTATTAGCAAAAGCCCAAGCAGATGCTGAAAAGATTAGAGCTGAAGGTGAACAAAAAGCGGCCCAAACATATAATGATGCCTTTAGTAAAGATCCAAGCTTTTATAATCTTTTTCGTACTTTAGAGTCTTATAAACGGACTATTGATGGGGAAACAGTCATTATACTTCCTGCTAATTCTCCATATGCTAAGCTGTTGATGGGGTATACTGAATAAATAGAAAAGCGGAAGCACCCGTTTAGCGACGAACAAACTGGAGCACTTCGCAATGAGATAAAGGAAACACAGCGAGGTACGAGCTGATGTTGACTTATCGTAGTGGAGGAGTGTGAAGTTTGCTAGTCGCTGGGTGCTGGAGCTAGACAATGGAAAAGCAATCGGATTAATGCCGATTGTTTTTTTCTACTATAAGTAGAAAAATTTTATGGATTATAGTATAAGAAAAGACATCGTAATTTGCCATTATGGGCAAATTACGTGTTTTTCTAATTTTAATTGAACATGGTAAAATATAGTGTAGAATTGATGTTTGCGTGTTTTACTTTAGGGAGGTTTATGGATGACTAAACAAAAAATTGTATTAATCGATGGCAACAGTATCGCTTACAGGGCTTTTTTTGCATTGCCGCTTCTAAATAATGACAAAGGGATCTATACGAATGCCGTTTATGGCTTCACGATGATTTTAATGAAGGTTTTGGAAGATGAAAACCCATCGCATATTTTAGTTGCCTTTGATGCCGGAAAAACGACATTTCGCCATCAAACATTTTCCGAATATAAAGGTGGTCGTGAGAAAACACCGCATGAGCTTTCTGAACAATTTCCATTTATTAGAGAAGTGTTAGACGCGTTTAATATACCGAGATATGAACTGGAACTTTATGAAGCGGATGATATTATTGGGACCTTAGCGAAAAAGGCGGAGAAGGAACAAATCGAAGTGAAGGTTATTTCCGGTGATAAAGATTTATTGCAGCTAGTTTCTGATTATGTGACAGTTCTCCATACAAAAAAAGGCATCACAGATGTAGATACATATGATGTAGATCAAATTAAAGAAAGATACAATTTAACGCCGGATCAGATTATTGATATGAAAGGGTTGATGGGAGATTCATCGGACAACATTCCAGGTGTTCCGGGGGTTGGTGAGAAAACAGCGATTAAGCTGTTGACCCAATTTGGTACTTTAGAGAAAACGCTCGAATCGATTGCGGAAGTAAGCGGAAAAAAACTTCAGGAAAAGTTAGCGGAAAATATAGATCAAGCCTTGATGTCGAAGAAATTAGCTACGATTAATTGTGAGGCTCCTATTGAAATCACAATCAATGATATTGCACGTCAGGAAATAAATAAGGAAAATGTCATCAAAATTTTTAAAGAGCTTGGCTTTAATTCGCTGCTGGAAAAGATCGGTGACAGCGATTCATCGTCAGAGCTTCAAGAAATCGAAGAAATCACTTATGAAATCGTAACGGAACTAACAGCAGATATGCTAATAAATGAATCTGCTTTAGTTGTTGAAGTGATCGAGGAAAATTATCATGAAGCCGAAATTGTTGGTTTTTCGTTGGCAAATAGGAAAGGAAAGTTTTTTATTTCAACGGATCATGCTTTAGCATCTGAAAACTTCAAAAATTGGCTAGAGGATGAGAATGCGAAAAAATTTGTTTTTGATGCCAAACAATCAATCGTCTCACTTAAATGGAGAGGAATAGATCTAAAAGGAATCGAATTTGACCTTTTAATTGCTTCCTACCTATTAAATCCAGCAGAAACAAATCATGAAATTACAGATTTCGCTAAACGAAATGGTTACATGAATATCAATGTCGATGAGGCTGTGTATGGTAAAGGTGCAAAACGCAAGGTTCCGTCAGTTGGAGAATTAGCCGATCATCTTGTTCGAAAAGCAGACGCCATATTTGCCGTAAAGGATAAGGCAATTAAGGATTTAGAAAATAATAATCAATATGATTTATTTAGAAATCTTGAACTGCCATTATCATTTATTTTAAGTGAAATGGAAACGACCGGTGTTGTCGTAGATACAGATCGTCTAGAAAAAATGGGTGTTGAACTTGATACTCAATTAAAGCAAATGGAAGAAAAAATTCATGAACTTGCAGGTGAACCATTCAATATTAATTCACCTAAACAGCTAGGAGTCATTTTGTTTGAAAAGTTGAATTTGCCTCCTGTGAAAAAAACAAAGACAGGCTATTCAACATCTGCGGATGTGCTTGAAAAATTGGTCGATGCCCATGAGATGATTCCGCTTTTATTGAATTTCAGACAATTAGGAAAGTTAAAATCAACCTATATTGATGGGCTTCTGAAGGTTGTTCACAAGGATACAAGTAAAATCCATACCCGCTTTAATCAAGCTTTAACACAGACGGGAAGATTAAGTTCGACTGAACCAAATCTGCAAAATATTCCGATCCGCATGGAGGAAGGACGAAAAATCAGGCAAGCCTTTATTCCATCCGAACAGGGCTGGGTTATTTTTGCAGCGGACTATTCTCAAATTGAATTGCGGGTAATGGCTCATATTTCACAAGACGAAAAATTAATGGCAGCTTTCAGAGAAGGCAAAGATATTCATACAAAAACAGCAATGGATGTATTCCATGTGAACGAAGAAGAAGTAACTTCCAATATGCGCCGCCAAGCTAAGGCAGTAAACTTTGGTATTATCTACGGCATTAGTGATTTTGGTTTATCTCAAAACCTGGGAATTACGAGAAAAGAAGCTGGTAAATTTATTGATCAATACTTAAAGAGTTTTCCAGGTGTAAAGAAGTATATGGATGACATTATTCTTACAGCGAGAGCAAATGGCTATGTAACAACAATTCTAAATCGACGCCGTTATTTGCCTGATATAACGAGCAGAAACTTCAATATTAGAAGCTTTGCTGAGCGTACCGCTATGAATACACCGATTCAGGGTAGTGCAGCCGATATCATCAAAAAAGCTATGATTGATATGGCGGAGCGTTTGAAAAAGGAACAACTGCAAACAAGACTTTTACTGCAGGTCCATGATGAATTAATTTTTGAAGCACCAGAAAATGAAATTGAAAAACTAAAACAAATCGTTCCTGAAGTGATGGAAAATGCCGTTAAACTTGATGTTCCATTAAAAGTCGATTATTGCTTTGGCCCAACCTGGTTTGATGCCAAATGATGAAGGAGTTGTAGTGATGCCTGAACTGCCTGAGGTTGAAACAGTTCGCAGAACATTAGTAAAGCTAGTCAAAGGCAAAAAAATTGACCATGTCGAGGTCCTTTGGCCGAAAATAATAAAAGAACCAGCTGATGTAAGTCAGTTCCAGTTCCTGTTGAAAGGGCAATCCATCGTAGATATAGGAAGGAGAGGGAAATTTCTAAAGTTTATTCTCGATGACTACACTTTAGTTTCCCACCTTCGGATGGAAGGCCGCTACGGCCTGTACAAACAAGAGGAACCGTATGATAAACATACACATGTACTGTTTACATTTACAGATGGTACTGAACTTCGCTATCGTGATGTACGGAAGTTTGGCACGATGCATCTTTTTCCAAAGGGCAATGAAGAAAAGGAATTGCCTTTAAATCAGCTCGGGGTTGAGCCTTTTTCCGAAGAATTTACAGTTGAATATTTAAGAGAGCGGTTAAAGAAAACTGACCGTAAAATAAAGGTGGCACTTTTAGATCAAAAAATAGTCGTTGGACTTGGCAACATCTATGTCGATGAGGCCCTATTTAGAGCGGGCATACATCCGGAGCGATCAGCGAACTCGCTGACACATAAGGAAATGAAGCTCCTGCATCAAGAAATAATCGATACATTACATGAGGCAGTAGAAAAGGGCGGAAGTACAATTCGTTCTTATGTAAATAGCCAAGGTGAAATCGGACTGTTCCAGCTGGAGCTATTTGTTTATAGCAAAAAAGGGGAACCATGCCAAAACTGCGGAACACCGATCGAAAAAACAACAGTAGGTGGCAGAGGAACACATTATTGTCCGAAGTGCCAGAAACGAAAAGTGTAAGCGACCGTTCAGCGAAGTTTACGAGTCGCTGGTCGCTGGAGCTATACAAATGTTAGGTGAAAGGAGGAGAAAGAATGACAACAGTCTTAGGATTAACCGGAGGAATTGCCAGCGGTAAAAGCACGGTAGCGACTATGCTAAGAGATCTCGGGATTGTAATAATTGATGCAGATGTTATCGCCCGAGAGGTAGTTGAAGTTGGGGAAGATGCTTACTTTAAAATTATAGGGGCATTCGGAAGAACCATTCTTCATGATGACCGAACTATAAATCGTCAGAAACTCGGCGAGGTCATCTTTAATAATGAACAAAAGAGAAAAGTTTTGAATAGCATCGTTCATCCAGCTGTTCGTGAAAAAATGAGTCGGTTAAAAAGGGAGTTTATTGAAAAAGGGGAAAAAATAATTGTTTTGGACATTCCCCTGCTTTTTGAAAGCAAACAAACCCATTTAGTTGAGAAAGTTATACTTGTATATGTTGACCGTGACGTTCAGGTAAAACGATTGATGCAGAGAAATGGTTTATCAGTTGAAGAAGCAGAAGCAAGAATTAACTCACAAATGCCATTAACCGAAAAAATTCCATTAGCGGATGCCGTTATCAATAATAATGGTTCAATTGAAGAAACAAAGGAACAATTATTGGCAGTCTTAAAACAGTGGGAATTAATATAGCATATTCAAAATAAAATTATTATTTCATAAATATTTTTATAAAAATATGTATTAGCCTAACAATTGGAGTTATATTTATGTTATACTATTTGTACTGAAAAGATAAAAAAAGTATAACACAATCCGGAAGGAGACAATAAGGTGAAGGCAAGAGTAGCGATAAATAGTTTTGGGCGTATAGGTAGAATGTTTTTTAGGAGTGCAATTCTAGATGACACATTTGAAATTGTAGCGATTAATGCAAGCTACCCAGCTGAAAATTTAGCACATATGTTAAAATATGATAGCGTCCATGGAAAATTCCAAGGTAAAGTTGAAGTTGAAGAAAATGCAATCATTGTTAATGGCAAACGTGTTCAATTATTAGATCAACGTGACCCTAAGCTTCTCCCTTGGAAGGAATTAAATATAGATATCGTTATTGAAGCAACAGGGAAGTTTAACTCAAAAGATAAGGCAATTGCACATATAGAAGCAGGTGCGAAAAAAGTTATCATTACAGCTCCAGCTAAAGGAGAAGATGTTACAATCGTAATGGGTGTAAATGATGAAATTTATGATCATGAAACACATCATGTAATTTCAAATGCATCTTGTACAACTAACTGTTTAGCACCAGTAGTTAAGGTTTTAAATGAGCAATTTGGTATTGAAAATGGATTAATGACAACTGTTCATGCCTATACAAATGACCAAAAGAATGTTGATAATCCACATAAGAAAGATCTTCGTCGTGCCCGTGCATGTGCACAATCGATTATCCCGACATCAACGGGTGCTGCTAAAGCAATCGCCACAGTAATGCCTGAAATGGCTGGAAAACTACATGGTATGGCTTTACGTGTACCTACACCAAACGTTTCTTTAGTAGACTTAGTAGTAGACTTAAAACGTGAAGTGACTGCTGAAGAAGTAAATAATGCTTTCCGTAAAGCTGCTGCCGAGGGACCAATGAAGGGCATTTTAGGAATTACTGATGAACCGTTAGTATCCATCGATTTTACAACGGATGATCGTTCAGGTATTGTTGATGCACTTTCAACAATGGTTATCGGTGGCAAAAAATTAAAAGTATTAGTATGGTATGACAATGAGTGGGGTTACTCCAGCCGTGTAGTAGACCTAGCAAGATTAGTAGCTAAAGAAATCGAAAAAGCAGCGACAGTAACTGTTTCTTAAAGCACAAAATAGACAGATGGTCATTTGATCATCTGTTTTTTTATATATTGTATACATTATAAAGATAAATGTTTGGTAAATAGTTGCAAAAGCATAATAAAGAACGTATACTATGAATCGTGTAAACTTTATTCATCGGTAGTTTTTCGAGCTTGCTCGAAAAACTCTGGGCGCCAATACACCAAGGCGCATTTGATAATATAACGAAGAAAAAAATGTGGCTACTTAAAGGGTTAGGACCTCTGAGGACTAACTTTCCCCCGTTGTAGTCAGCATAACGCTTCGGTAGACTTTCCAAAATTCTATTAGAAGAGGGGGACGTACTATGGATACGATCGGTCGTCATGTTATTTCGGAGCTTTGGGGTTGTAATGTTGAAAAGCTGAACGACATCAACTTGATTGAACAGACGTTTGTTGACGCAGCCCTTAAGGCTGGTGCTGAGATTAGAGAGGTAGCTTTTCATAAGTTTGCTCCACAAGGTGTAAGTGGTGTAGTAATCATCTCTGAGTCACATTTAACCATTCATAGCTTTCCAGAGCATGGTTATGCAAGTATAGATGTATATACTTGTGGTGATCGAATTGATCCCAATGTAGCGGCGGATTATATTGCCGATGAACTTGAAGCGATTACACGTGAGAATATAGAAGTACCACGTGGAATGGGTCCAGTACAAATTAATCAAAATGTTGGAAAAGCTTTATAATGATGAAAATTACAATGAGAGGCATAGGCGTGTCTCTCTTTTTTTGTCTAGCTCCAGCTCCCAGCGACTAGCAAACTTCACACTTCTTCACTACGATAAGTCAACATCAGCTCGTACCTCGCTGTGTTTCCTTTATCTCATTGCGAAGTGCTCCAGTTTGTTCGTCGCTGAACGGTCGCTTCCGCTTTTCTAATTTACCAATAAAAAAACTTGTGAACATAACAAATTTTATATATCATATAAGTAAGAAAAGTTTATCGCCAATTGACGGAGTTGATTTTATGAGATGTCCACATTGCCAATATAATGGGACAAGAGTTCTCGATTCACGCCCAGTAGAAGACGGACGATCCATTCGCAGAAGAAGAGAATGTGAAAAATGCCAATACAGATTTACAACATTTGAAAAGGTTGAGGAGACCCCATTAGTTGTTGTGAAAAAGGGTGGAACACGAGAGGAATTCAGTAGAGAGAAGATGCTGAGAGGCCTCATTAAGGCATGCGAAAAAAGGCCTGTTCCCCTGCAAACTCTAGAGGACATTGTCAGTGATATAGAAAAGGAATTACGTAATCAAGGAATCTCAGAATTTAAAAGTGAAGCAATTGGTGAAATGGTCATGGATCAATTAGCAAAGGTAGATGAGGTAGCTTACGTACGCTTTGCTTCTGTATATAGACAATTTAAAGATATTAATGTGTTTATTGATGAACTAAAGGAATTAATAAAAAAGGATTAGAAAAGGGCTTCTCGATAAGAAAGCTCTTTTTCCTTTTAAATGAGGGGGTTGTTATACTTGACATATCATTGGAAAGAATTGCTCCCGGTAGATGAGTATATAGTCCGAACGAATGGTATTCTTCAAGATTTTGACCGCAAGGCGCTTACATTACTATATCAACCATTAATCGGCCCAATAGGCTTTAGTTTATATATGACACTTTGGAGTGAAGTAGAGGTAAATCGACTGTGGGGAACAAAAAATACACATAGTCATTTAATTAAAATGACGGCATTAAATTTACAGCAAATCTTCGAAGAACGGAAAAAGCTAGAAGGCATTGGCTTATTAAAGACCTACGTAAAAGAAGATGAATCTAACCGAACGTTTATATATGAATTGCAGCCTCCACTATCTCCTAAAGAGTTTTTCAATCATGATGTTTTTATCGTATTTCTGTATAACCGCCTTGGAAAAGCAAGTTTTCAAAAGGTAAAAAACTTCTTTAATGATGTTAAAATTGAAGAAAATACTTATAAAGAAGTGACAAGATCATTCGTTGATGTATTCTCATTCCTAAAACCATCGGAGTTGGATGTGTCGAATGATGAAATGAAGAATGCCCTTTCTCAAAATGGGGAACAAATGGTTGAAAGAGTGAATCCTTCCGGTATTTTTATACCTGAAAATGTATTTGATTTTGATTTATTCTTTGCCGGAATTTCAAAATCGTTAATCCGAAAGGATATATTTACCGAAGAGATGAAGGAAATCATTGCAAAGCTCGCCTTTTTATATTCAATCAATCCAATTGATATGGCGAAAATAGTCATGTGGACATTGAATGAAGAGAATCAAATTAATGTAAAATTGCTTCGGGAAGAAGCTCGCAATTATTACCAACTGCATCATGGTGCGAAACTTCCTAGACTAGCTTATAAAACTCAGCCATTGCAAGACTTGTCATTAATGGGCAGGGAGCCACAAAGTGAAGAAGATCGCTTAATAAAGAAGCTTGATAGACTATCACCATATGAATTTTTAAAATCCTTGTCTGAAGGGGTTGAACCAACAACAACCGATCTTCAAATCATTGAAAATATCATGATTAATCAAAAGCTTAATCCAGGTGTCGTGAACGTCTTACTTTACTATGTCATGCTTAAATCAGACAAGAAGCTGAACAAAAATTTTATTTACACAATTGCTGGCCATTGGGCTCGACTTCAGGTGAAGACCGTTAGGGAAGCGATGGATTTAGCAAAAGAAGAGGAACGGAAAAGCAAGGAAAGGTCCGGGGAAAATAAGAAAAAAGAAACCCAAGCGAGCCGACGAACGTTTAAAAGCAGTAAAGACCCAGAAGCTAATAGGCGCCTACTCATGCTTGGGCTTGATGGAAATGAAAATAATTCAAAGCAAACAACGTCAGAATTAACAGAAGATGATATAACAAAGAGCATGCAAAAAATGTTTGAACAATTAGAAGGAAAGGGAGAATAAGCTTGAGAACAGTGGGGAATGTATTAGCTGACCTTTTCGGAAATGGATTTAAACAACCTAGGATAATTAATGAATATTTTTGTGAAGGGTGTCAAAGCCATGTTAAAGTGCAGCTGCTGCCCGTTTTAGGCGGACCTGATAAAGGGCAGCTGCAGGAGTTTAAAATTGGCTGTAAATGTCCAGACAAAGCTTTAGCAATGGAGATAGAGAAAAATGTAGAAATGCTGAAGAAGGACAGATTTTTCCGCTATTTTAACCGGAACTCATTAATGAATGAGGATCTTAAATCTGCAACATTCGAAAGCTATCAACCTACAACAAGTCTTCAAGAAAAAGTTAAAAGTTTATGCATGGCATACGCCCGCAATTTTAACTTGAAAAATGGACAGCAGCCTAAAAATCTGTTGATTTTTGGAGAAACCGGGATAGGTAAATCACATTTATCGATTTCGATTTTAAAGGTAGTCATGGAAAAGGAATATAGCGGATTATTTATAAGCCTGCCGCTGTTATTAACATTAATTAAAAACACCTATTCCAAATATGATGATAGCGGACTAACAGCTGTTGATATTTTAAATAAAATGAAAGATATTGATCTGTTAGTCATTGATGATATGGGAGCCGAAGCAGGGTCCAATCATGATATTCAAAAGATATTTGAACTATTAGACTCAAGACTCGGAAAACCGACTATTTTTACAACGAATTTAAAACATGATCAATTTACAGAGGTTTTTGGCAAAAGAAATACATCAAGGATATTAAAAAATACGTTTATCCTTAAACTTGACGGCATCGACTATCGGAAAAAAGATGTAAATATCGAAGTATGGAATTAATCTATGATTCTGCCTATCTAAGAAGATAGGTTTTTTTGTTCTGTTTGTATTTGTAATCATTTTTTTCAAGTTGTCCCCATATACATGTAACAGGTATTTGCTGTGTAAACAGCAAAAGGGGGACCATATATAAATGATTACAATACAATTTCGTGAAAAGAAGGACGCAGCTTTACTTTTTCAACTAATAAAAGAACATAACCATCCTAATACCGAGCATGTTCATTCAAATATTATTTATGAGCCTCGGGTGCTCGTGAAAATAAATTTTAAAGAATCCTTTGAAACGATCATTTCCACTGTCATTATTCCGGTATTATTGAAATACATACTGAAAATCGTTGAAGTACGCTGGATGAAGGAAATGATCCGAAATATGTTTTATTTTTCCGATGAGGAGGAACAGCGTCAAATCATGTCTGTTGCAAGATCAATCATTGACGGTGAAAAACATGAGGTTCCGATGATTTCTAAAATGAATGAACATCTACCTAGGGAAAAAATGATCGAACATGCATTACAGGATTTTTTAACTGCTAGTGTTTCCTTTTCCTTTGAATCTTTTTTACAATTTCGCTTAAAGGAGTATCGATTTCGTCTAGTTCAATATATTGAAGCAGCCATTGATGAATATAAACTGGAGCAGGAATATCAAAACTTTGTAGAAAACCTGCGCCGGTACGTATATACGAAAGATGCCTTAATGGAGACGATTCACTTAGTTTATGAAGGGGAATTTTACTTTTTTGACAGAAACTTAAATGAAATTAGTCAGGAAGAATTAAAATATTTAATTGATGAACAGTTGATTAAAATTGAGGATATTGATACGGATTCTTTGGTAATTGCCCCGTTAATTTCAATTGCACCTAGAACCATTTATTTGTATACGGACCTAATGGATCACGGGCTAGTTCAAACGATCCAAAACATTTTTTTAGAACGAGTTGTGCTACAACCTTTGCAATCTTTTAAACAAATAGATGGAAAGATGTCAAATTAAAAGTAACTTGATTTTATTTGATAAATGTGGATATAATACGTACATAGCAATTTTAAATCATAATCAGTTACGATAAGGACATGAGTTATTTTTACGGTATATTAGAGAGGAAAGCCATGGCTGCAAGCTTTCTATACACGAAAGGTAGCTTACCACCTTTAAACTTCAACGGGAAAGAACCGTTGACGGCAACAACCGTTATCTGACTTCAAGCCACAGGAAGAGTGCAAGCATATTTTGATATGCTATCTTCCGACAATTCAGGAACGAGAAGATCTAGGAAGTGAAGCTTTGAGGAACGGAGCGTAGGCTTTCCCTACGTGAGTACCGAAAAAGCGAACTGACGACGAGATTCGCAGTTCATCAATTGTCGGATGTGGGAAGAAGGGTGGAACCACGAGACCAACACTCGTCCCTTGTTTTAGGGATGGGTGTTTTTTTTTATTTTTCAAAAGAAAAAGGAGTGTAACAAAATGTCAGAAGTTATTAAAGTTTCGTTTCCTGATGGTGCTGTGAAGGAGTTTCCAAATGGAACGACTACAGAAGAAATTGCAGCATCGATAAGCTCAGGATTAAAGAAAAATGCTTTAGCCGGAAAATTAAATGGAAAAGCAATTGATTTGCGTACTCCAATCACAGAAGATGGGGCGATTGAAATCGTCACATATGACACACCAGATGGACTTGAAATTCTACGCCATAGTACAGCGCATTTAATGGCACAAGCGATTAAGCGTTTATATGGCGATGTGAAATTAGGAGTTGGCCCTGTGATTGAAAGCGGATTTTATTATGATGTTGATATGGAACAACCATTAACACCGGAAGATCTGCCTAAAATTGAAAAAGAAATGCAGCGAATTATCGATAGTAACCTACCGGTTGAACGCCAAGAGGTAACACGCACAGAAGCGATTAAAATGTATGAAGAAATTGGTGATCCGTTAAAGGTAGAGCTAATTAGTGCGATCCCTGAAGGAGAAAAGATTACAATTTATTCACAAGGAGAATTCTTTGATCTTTGCCGTGGTGTCCATGTGCCGTCAACAGGAAAACTTAAAGTGTTTAAATTAATGAACATTGCCGGCGCGTATTGGCGCGGTGACAGCAATAACAAAATGCTTCAGCGTATTTACGGAACGGCTTTTCCTAAGAAAGCACAATTGGATGAGTATTTAAGATTACTTGAAGAGGCTAAAGAACGTGACCACCGTAAACTTGGCAAAGAATTGAATTTATTTACAGTATCGCAATTGGTTGGGCAGGGTCTTCCACTATGGCTTCCAAAGGGTGCGACCATTCGCCGCCAAATCGAAAGATATATTGTAGATTTAGAGGAAAGACTTGGATACAGCCATGTTTATACACCAGTTCTGGCAAATGTAGAACTTTATAAGACTTCTGGTCACTGGGATCATTATCAAGAGGATATGTACCCGCCGATGGAAATGGATAGCAATGAATCATTAGTTCTTCGTCCAATGAACTGTCCTCATCATATGATGGTTTATAAAAACAGCATGCACAGCTATCGTGAACTGCCAATTCGGATTGCAGAGCTTGGTACGATGCATCGATTTGAAATGTCGGGAGCTCTATCCGGGTTACAACGTGTACGTGGGATGACTTTAAATGATGCTCATATTTTTGTACGTCCAGATCAAATTAAAGATGAGTTTAAGCGCGTAGTTAACTTAATTTTAGCGGTATATAAAGATTTTAATTTTAATGATTATGCATTCCGCTTATCCTATCGTGATCCTCAGGATAAGGAAAAATATTTTGATGATGATGCAATGTGGGAAAAAGCTCAATCCATGTTAAAGGACGCAATGGATGATCTAGGCCTTGATTATTATGAAGCTGAAGGAGAAGCAGCCTTCTATGGTCCAAAGCTTGATGTTCAAGTAAAAACAGCTTTAGGAAAAGATGAAACATTATCTACAGTTCAATTAGACTTCTTGTTGCCGGAGCGTTTTGATTTAACATATGTAGGAGAAGATGGCAAACAACATCGTCCGGTTGTAATCCACCGTGGAGTTGTATCAACAATGGAACGCTTTGTGGCTTTCCTGATTGAAGAGTATAAAGGGGCCTTCCCAACATGGTTAGCACCGGTTCAAGCAAAAGTAATTCCAGTATCAAGCGATGTACATCTTGATTATGCAAAGCAAGTTCAGGAAAAATTACAATTAGAAGGCTTCCGTGTTGAAATCGATGAACGCGACGAAAAGATCGGTTATAAAATCCGTGAAGCACAAATGCAAAAGATTCCTTACATGCTTGTAGTCGGCGATAATGAAATTAAAGATCAAAGTGTAAATGTTCGTAAATATGGCCAAAACAACTCTGAAACAGTTCCATTTGATCAATTTGTTGAATCACTTAAGGCTGAAGTGCAGCGAAAAGGAAAGGCAGAATAATGAAGTAAGAAATTGGGCTGACCCTTAATAGGATCAGCCCAAGTCATTTCCAAAATAAAATACTTGCAACTTTGCTAATCATCATGTAATATAAAGAGCGTTGCTAATAAATTAGTTTTGTATGTTGACACAGATGGATTAATATGTTAACGTATAAAGGTCCAATTGAATATTTCTTTGTGGAAAAAGTAGAGGCACCCGCTTCTCACCTGATTGACGCACTTAAGACGTTGTTGACAGGTTATACGCAATCTTAAATAATGAAGATCGTGAAACGTGGGTGTAGTATGTATGCCGACGTTTTTTTTCGTAAATAAAACGTCGCCCAAACGAAAAATTCAGTGAAAAAACCCTGGAGGTGGCTAATTATTAGTAAAGACTTATTTATTAACGAGGAAATTCGCGCACGTGAAGTTCGACTCGTTGGTGCTAATGGCGATCAAATCGGTATTAAGTCGAGAAACGAAGCTTTGGAAATGGCGCAAACTGCTAATTTAGATTTAGTGATGGTTGCACCTAATGCAAAACCACCTGTTTGCCGCATAATGGATTATGGAAAATTTCGTTATGAGCAGCAGAAGAAAGACAAGGAAGCACGTAAAAATCAAAAGGTTATCAATATTAAGGAAGTACGCTTAAGTCCTACTATTGAAGAACATGATTTTAATACGAAGCTTCGCAATGCAATAAAGTTCCTTGAAAAAGGCGATAAAGTAAAGGCTAGTATTCGTTTCAAAGGTCGTGCAATTACACATAAAGAAATCGGTCAAAGAGTTCTCGACCGTCTTGCTGAGCAATGTGCAGAGATCGCAGTCGTTGAACAAAAGCCGAAAATGGAAGGTCGCAGTATGTTTATCGTATTAGCGCCTAAAACTGAGAGTAAATAAAAGTAGTAATTGATGCATTACTCGATACAACAATGATTCTAAGGAGGAAATCCCATGCCAAAAATGAAAACTCATAGAGGTTCAGCAAAGCGTTTCAAAAAAACTGGAAGCGGCAAAGTGAAGCGTTCACACGCATATACTAGCCACTTATTTGCAAATAAAGAGCAAAAAGCAAAGCGTAAGCTTCGTAAAGGTGCTTTAGTAAGTGCTGGTGACTATAAGCGCATCAAGCAAATGATCTCTAACTTATAAGAGACATCTAATTCAAACAATCAAAGAAAAAATAGCAGATATTATTTCGGACATAGATCTTAGGAGGGAATCACATGCCAAGAGTTAAAGGTGGTACTGTAACGCGTCGTCGTCGTAAACGCGTATTAAAATTAGCAAAAGGTTATTTCGGTTCAAAACATACATTATTTAAAGTTGCAAAACAACAAGTAATGAAATCTTTAATGTATGCTTATCGTGACCGCCGCCAAAAGAAACGCGACTTCCGTAAGCTTTGGATTACACGTATCAATGCAGCTGCACGTTTGAACGGTCTTTCATACAGCCGCATGATGCATGGCTTAAAGGTTGCTGGCATCGAAATCAACCGCAAAATGTTAGCTGAGCTAGCTGTAAGTGACGAAAAAGCATTTGCAGAATTAGCATCAAAAGCTAAAGCAAGCATTCAATAATAATAGAAAAGCGAAAGTGACCGTTTAGCGACGTATAAACTGGAGCACATCGACTGAGATAAAGGAAACACGATAAGCGAAGCGAATCGATGTTGACTTATCGTAGGGAGATGGGTGAAGTTTACGAGTCGCTGGTCGCTGTAGCTAGACATCGACATAAATAAAGGTCATTCCGCATTTAGTGGGATGACCTTTTTTAATAATGATAGGAGAAGAGAAACCTTGTATGTGTTAATAGGATATTTCATTATAATCAGCATCGTGGGCTTTATATTAATGGGGATCGATAAGAAGCGCTCGCAAAAAGGACAATGGAGAGTGCCGGAAATTAGGTTTTGGACGATTGGCCTTCTCGGCGGCGGAATTGGTCTTTATATGGGGATGAAGACGTATCATCATAAAACAAAGCACAAAACATTTACAATCGGCATGCCGGTTGTTATTTTAATTAATTTATTATGTTATGGGTACGCAGTTTATGTACTAAAATAAGGGGCTATATGCCCCATTTATTCAGTCTTATTTAAAAAGTTTCGAATTGGATTTTTCCAGTCGATGCGGGCATTCGGATAATGTTTTTTAACCTCTTCCTGTATTTTCAAAAAGTCTTCGCGCTCTAATCCTTGCAATTTATCAGGGTCCTTAGCCCAAATAAACACAGAGACGACTTCAAAGGCATTGTCTGTCGTACCTAAATATTTTTCCCCTTCAAACAAAACACCTTTATATGTAAGCAGAAAGTTTTTTCTAACGTTCTCATGGATGTCCCAAAAATAAAACTGCTTTTGTTCGTGGGCCAATTCTAATTTCCGCTTGGGGTTTGCAATATATTTAATCGTTTTCACAATAAGGAATATCATCAATGCGAGAATTAATAGTCTAAATAGGATGACGCCAAACATAAATACTCCTCCATTCAGAAAAGCTTCATCATTATAATTATATTATACGGATAAACGACGAAGGAAGTTTCATAATGCAATAATTTTTTTCGTGATTTGGTATAATATGAATATCTAGAGAAGGATAGAGGGGATTTTAGTGTTAACAACGTTATTTGAACTGCAAAAGGAATTGGACACACGAATTGAAAAAGAGCATGGGCTTGAGCAAGCAGATTTAATGGATAAAAAAATTATGGCATTACTAGTTGAGCTTGGCGAACTAGCTAATGAAACACGTTGCTTTAAATTTTGGAGCAAAAAGCCAGCGGCTGCACGGGATGTTATTTTAGAGGAATATGTTGATGGGGTGCATTTTATTTTATCAATCGGGTTGGAGTTGAAAATGCAAGATCAGGTTACCTTGGACCCGAAAGACGAATATAGGGACTTAGTGGAGCAGTTTCAACTTGTATTTGCAAGTATTATAGAGTTTCGAAAGCAATTAAATTTGGAAAACTACCATAATATATTTAACGAGTACATAATATTAGGTAAACTATTAGGATTTTCTCCAGACGATATCGAAAAAGCATACAAATTAAAAAATGAAGTGAATCATAAACGGCAAAATTCGGGATATTAATTAAGAAAAGCGCTGAAGCTAGACAATGGTGTGCAAAATTATATACTTTGTAGATCGTGTGAAGGGAGTTTTTTATACATATGGTTAAACAATTAGATGAAACATTGATGATGCTAAAAGATTTAACAGATGCCAAAGGGATTCCCGGTGATGAGCGGGAAGTACGGGAGGTAATGAAAAAATACATTTCTCCGTATGCAGATGAAATAACATCCGATAATCTTGGCAGCCTTATTGCTAAAAAGGTTGGCAAAGAAGACGGTCCTAAAATAATGGTGGCCGGACATTTGGATGAAGTTGGATTTATGGTTACGCAAATTACTGAAAAGGGCTTTCTAAAGTTTCAAACAGTGGGTGGCTGGTGGTCACAGGTTATGTTGGCTCAACGTGTAACGATCATGACGAAAAAGGGAAATATCCCTGGGATTATTGGCTCAAAACCACCACATGTGTTGTCACCTGAAGCCCGAAAAAAAGTGGTTGATATAAAAGATATGTTTATTGATATCGGGGCAACAAGTAAAGAAGAGGCAATGGGCTGGGGAGTACTTCCCGGTGATTCGATTGTTCCGTACTTCGAATTTACGGTCATGAATAATGAGAAAATGTTATTGGCTAAAGCATGGGATAATCGCATTGGTTGTGCAATTGCAATCGATGTTTTGAAGAACCTTAAAGGGGTAGACCATCCGAATGTTGTTTACGGGGTTGGAACCGTTCAAGAAGAGGTTGGATTAAGAGGGGCAAAAACGGCAACGGCGCAAATTAAGCCAGATATCGGGTTTGCTGTAGATGTTGGTATTGCTGGTGATACTCCTGGAATTACTGAAAAAGAGTCCGTTAGTAAAATGGGTGAAGGCCCGCAAATCATTTTATATGATGCATCGATAGTCTCTCATAAGGGGCTTCGTGATTTTGTCGTCGGCGTTGCGGAAGAAAATAATATTCCCTATCAATTTGATTCCATGGCTGGTGGCGGGACGGATGCCGGTTCGATCCATTTAACGGCAAATGGAGTACCTGCGTTGGCGATCACAATTGCTACACGTTATATTCATTCCAACGCGGCTATGCTGCACCGTGATGACTATGAAAATGCGGTAAAATTAATTGTTGAAGTCATCAAGCGATTAGATGACGATAAAGTGAAAGAAATTATTTTTGACTAAACAAACAAAAAAACGAGGCCATTCATTAGTTAAGAAGACCTCGTTTTTTTATATTGCTTTATTATTTCATTGCTTTTGTAAGCCGTCCTTTAAGTTGGATAGCATCTCTTCTTTTTCGTCCTCATTCGCATTTTGCCAAATGACTTCAAATAGCACGCCAAGTCCAGGAAGCATTTTCTCCTCTTGGCTGCGGATTGCATCAATAATTGTATCTTCCAACTCTTCCTTTGTGTTGCTTGCAACATTTTGAATAATTGCATGGCGTAAATTTAAATTCATTAGAAGGCACCCCTTTTTTTACAAGTTTCAACATTAGTTTCCACAAAATTTTATGGATTATGTAAAAATTTCTATTTTTTATATATAATGAGTAATGAAAAGAATTTATGGGGTGGATAATTATGATTACACGGATTGAATCAACGCAAAATCCACGTGTGAAGCAATGGAAAAAGCTGCAAACAAAAAAAGAGCGAAATAAAACGGGTTTATTTTTAATAGAAGGTCTGCATTTAATCGAAGAAGCTTTAAAGTATAAAGCCTATGTAAAAGAATTGATTGTTCGCGAGGGAACAGAATATTCTTTATTGGACGCGCGGGATATTGATATTTTTGAAGTAACAGAAGATATAATGAATACTATTTCAGATACGGAAACACCTCAAGGCATCGCTGCTGTCTGCGGAATGAAAGGCCCAACACCGATTAATATCGCAACAGCTAAGCTTCTCTTAATAGACAATGTTCAAGACCCTGGAAATCTTGGAACAATGATTCGGACTGCGGATGCTGTTGGAATGGATGCTGTTATTTTAGGGGAAGGCTGCGTCGATTTATATAATGGTAAGGTTATTAGAGCAACCCAAGGCTCTTTATTCCATATTCCGATTATGGACGGGAATTTAGATGTTTGGATTAAACGGCTAAATGTTATTGGTGTGCCGGTATTTGGGACTGCATTGGAAGGGGCACGCAACTTTAAAGAAATCGAGCCGCAGAAGCATTTTGCCCTCCTTGTCGGTAATGAGGGAAATGGTGTGGACCCTAAATTATTAAAACTAACGGATGAAAATTTATACATTCCGATTTATGGACAAGCTGAGTCTTTAAATGTTTCGATTGCAACTGGAATCCTTTTGTACCATTTAAGAGGATAGCTCGATAAATTTATAATTGGGTTTGCCTCCAAGCGGATCTTATACTATAATGATAAAGATAATTTTATACATAAGCTGTGAAGGAACATAGTACGTTACCTCTCGACTTGTCAGGGAGAAGATGCCATAGACTGGAAGCATCTTTAGGATCGATGTAGCTGAATTCACTCTGGAGCTGACACTTGTCCGGTTGAATAACCGTTATTGCAATGAAGTGAACGGTGCATTTATATTGCACTGTTAATTAGGGTGGTACCGCGAAAGATAAGTCTTCGTCCCTTTTGGGATTGAAGGCTTTTTTTATTTATATAAAGTTTAAGGAGGATTTAAATGGAAGCTCAGTTAAAAGAACTACAAGCAGAAGCTCTTCTGAAAGTTGAGCAAGCGGAAGACTTAAAAGCATTGAATGAGATCCGCGTTGCCTATTTAGGTAAAAAAGGTCCGATTACGGAAGTATTACGCGGCATGGGAAAATTATCTGCAGAGGAGCGCCCAGTCATTGGTCAATTAGCGAATGACGTACGTGCTGCCATTCAAGAAAAGCTTGAAGAAAAACAAGAAAGATTTGAAAAACAAGAAGTAGAGAAAAAGTTGGCAGCTGAGAAAGTCGATGTCACTCTTCCAGGCCGTCCGGTACGTGCAGGAAATCATCATCCATTAACTGCTGTTATTGAAGAAATTGAGGATTTATTTATTGGCATGGGTTACCAAATTGCTGAAGGTCCAGAGGTAGAAACTGATTATTATAATTTTGAAGCACTAAACTTACCAAAAAGCCATCCTGCTCGTGATATGCAAGATTCCTTCTACATAACTGAAGAAATTTTGCTTCGTACTCAAACATCAACAGTTCAACCTAGAACAATGCTAAAGCATGAAGGTCGTGGACCGGTTAAAATTATTTGTCCGGGCAAGGTCTATCGCCGTGACAATGACGATGCAACCCATTCCCATCAATTTATGCAAATCGAAGGACTCGTTGTTGATGAAAATATTCACATGAGTGACCTTAAAGGAACACTTGAAGTATTTGCGAAAAAGATGTTCGGTGAAGATCGTAAAATCCGCCTCCGCCCAAGCTTCTTCCCATTCACGGAGCCATCAGTTGAAATAGATGTTTCCTGTATGTGTGGCGGTCATGGCTGTTCAATCTGTAAGCATACTGGCTGGATTGAAATACTAGGTGCAGGTATGGTACATCCGAATGTACTTGAAATGGCCGGCTTTGATTCAAAAAAATACACAGGATTCGCATTTGGTATGGGACCTGAGCGTATTGCGATGTTGAAATATGGCATTGATGATATCCGTCATTTCTATACAAATGATATCCGCTTTTTAAAACAATTTAAACGGGTTTAAGAGGAGGCTACAACGTGTTAGTATCTTATAATTGGCTAAAAGACTATGTTGACATAAATGATGTATCAGCAGAAGAGCTTGCTGAGAAAATTACAAAAGCCGGAATTGAAGTTGAGCAGGTAGAGGTTTTAAATAAAGGCATCGAAGGCGTTGTTGTCGGCCATGTATTGGAATGCGTGAAGCATCCCGAGGCAGATAAACTTAATATTTGTCAAGTTGACCTTGGCGAAGAAGAACCGAAGCAAATTATCTGTGGTGCGCCAAATGTTGCCGCAGGACAAAAAGTAATCGTTGCTAAAATCGGGGCTGTTCTTCCTGGGAATTTCAAAATTAAAAAAGCGAAGCTTCGCGGAGAAGCCTCTAATGGTATGATTTGCTCCTTGCAGGAACTAGGGATTGAAACAAAATTCGTACCAAAAGAATATGCGACTGGAATTTTTGTTTTCCCATTTGAAGTTGAGGTTGGTACCGACCCACTAGAATATTTGAATTTAAATGATAAAGTGTTAGAGCTTAGCTTAACACCGAACCGTTCTGATGCATTAAGCATGTTAGGTGTTGCTTATGAAGTGGCGGCAATTTTAGCACGTGAAGTTAAACTGCCAAAACCAGTTATGAATGAAGTCAAAGAAAAGGCTGCAGATTATATTAAAATTACGATTGATGCAAAAGAAGATTGTCCCTATTATGCAGCTCGTGTAGTTAAAGGAGTAAAAATTGGTCCATCACCATTATGGATGCAAATGCGCTTAATGGCCGCCGGAATCCGTCCAATCAATAATGTTGTTGATATTACAAACTACATCTTAATTGAATATGGCCAGCCGTTGCATGCTTTCGATTATGATCGATTAGGTTCAAAGGAAATTCTTGTAAGACGTGCAAAACAGGATGAAAAGTTCGTAACTTTAGATGACCAAGAACGGACATTAAAGGCAGATCAGTTAGTGATCACGAATGGAACTGAGCCTATTGCCTTAGCTGGTGTGATGGGTGGAGCTAATTCCGAGGTGCATGATGGAACGGTTAATGTTTTAATCGAAGCCGCTGTCTTTAACGGTTTGGCTGTTCGTAAAGCATCCAAAGATCATGGATTACGCAGTGAAGCAAGCGCACGTTTCGAAAAAGGAATCAATCCAGAACGTACAAAAGAAGCGGGTGATCGCGCAGCTGCATTAATGGCTGAGCTTGCGGGTGGAGAAGTGCTTGAAGGGGTTGTTGCTGCAGATTATTTACAATCAACAGCCGTTAAGGTTTCTGTATCAACAGAACGTATTAACCAAGTGCTTGGAACGAGCATTACAGCGGAAGAGGTCGCAAACATTTTTACTCGTTTACAATTTGAGTTTACTGAGGAAAATGGCAATTTTACAGTAACAGCACCGTCAAGAAGACGTGATATTGTCATTCCGGAAGATCTTATCGAAGAGGTTGCCCGTCTTTACGGCTATGATTTTATCCCAACTACATTGCCAGTTGGCGACTCTACACCGGGGAAATTATCACAATATCAGCAAAAACGCCGTAAGGTTCGGAAGTTTTTAGAGGGTGCTGGGTTGTCTGAGGCGGTAACTTATTCATTAACAAGCTCAGAACGAGCATTATTGTATAAGGATGATACAACAAAAGCAACGCCAATTCGTTTATCGATGCCGATGAGTGAAGAGCGAAGTACATTGCGTTTAAGCTTAGTTCCGCATTTATTAGAGGCTGTTGCCCATAATAATGCTCGTCAGCTTGATGATGTGGCTCTTTATGAAATAGGGAAGGTATATTTAATAGAAGATAAAATTGACAATGAACAGCCGAATGAAAGAGAGAACTTAGCTGGTGCCATTACAGGTCTTTGGCACTCCCATTCTTGGCAAGGAGAGAAAAAAGCTGTAGATTTCTTCGTTGCTAAGGGAATTCTTGAAGGTTTATTTGATGTATTAGGTTTGAATGAGCGGATTACATTTGAACAAGGCGGTAAAGATGGGCTTCATCCAGGACGTACTGCAATCATTAAACTTGATGGAGATTATATCGGTTTCGTTGGTCAAGTACATCCGGACGAACAGAAGGCACTTGATCTTGATCCAACATATGTATACGAATTGAATTTAGAAAAACTACTAAGAGCTGAGGTAAAGGCTATTAAATATGAGGCGATCCCTCGTTATCCATCGATTACTCGCGACATTGCTTTAGTTGTTGATGATAATGTGATTGCCGGCAATGTGGAAGCGGTTATTAAAGATGCTGGAGGAACATTGCTTAAAGAAGTTTCAATCTTTGACCTGTACCAAGGTGAGCATTTAGAAAAAGGTAAAAAATCACTGGCCTTCTCATTACGTTATTTCGATCCTGAAAAAACGTTAACAGATGAAGAGGTTTCTAAAGCACATGAAAAAGTGCTCCAAGCTGTTGCAGAAAAGCTTGGAGCAGTGCTAAGAGGATAATCCCGAAAAAAAGAGTTGAGTTTGCTATTGATGGCAAAACTCAACTCTTTTTTTGGGGGAGCTTCATTCTCCTAATCCTTCAGTTTTTAATGTGTCTTCTAATGCTTGAATTGCTTCTTCTTCATCAGTGCCATCCGTTGCGATCTTAAACAGTGCGCCCTTTGGCACACCTAATGACATCACGCCCATAATAGACTTTAAATTCACCTGTTTTTCGCCGTATTCAAAAGTAATATCACAGCTAAACCTGCTTGCAGTTTGAACAAGGGCAGTAGCTGGGCGGGCATGGATACCCGTTTCACAAGTTACTGTGAAAGTTTTCTCGATCATTTGATTGCTCCTTTCCAATAATAGCGTTTCCTTTGTCGACCAAAACGATTCTCATAGAAAATTATCAAATGAGCCTTAGCGAATTTGCGCCCAGATTTTTTCGAGCTTGCTCGAAAAACTACCTTCTTTAAAAATCTGAGGCATCCGCCGGAGGCTATAACTTTATTCAGTAGTGGTTGTAACCACTGAATTAAAATACTAATACGTATTCATCCCACTCCATATGGAAGGGGGGACTGCTACTGAATAAAGTTATTTAATGAGACGTTTTGCCTTATCAGTATTGGCAAAGTGTAATTTTGCCACTTTTGTTAAAGAGGCTTCACCATATTTTTTTATGAATTCCGCAGCTTTTTGATCAACCTTTGGACCCGCACCTTTTGGCAGTTCAAACCCTGCCATCTTGCTAAGCTTTTCAAATTCTTTAACAAATGCATATCTGGCAATAATCGATGCAGCGGCTACAGCAATATGAATCCCTTCCGCTTTTGTACTGAAGTAGACATTTTCACTGGATTTCCAAGGGATGCTCTTGCCTAATAGGTAATGGAAGAAAACGTCAGGCTGACAAAACTGATCAATTAAAATCCCGTCTACATTATTTTCGGACTTTACACGCGTAAGTACTTTACTGATCGCTTGGTTATGTAGCATTGCCTTTAGCTTGCCTTGATTCATTCCACTTTGTTCAAGTTCATTATATTTCGCATTTCTTAAAATTAATAAACTATGTGGAACGATCGGAATAATTTGTTCGGCAATCTTTGCGATTTGTGTATCATTTAAATCCTTCGAATCTTTAACGCCTAATTCCTTTAAAAGTTCAATTTTATCGTTGGATACATAGGCTGCCGTAACTGTAATCGGTCCGAAATAGTCTCCGGTCCCGACTTCATCCGAACCAATGATTGATAATTGACCAATATTGGGAGGTGGCGCATATCTTCCGGAATTAGCAGCAATATTCTTCTTTTTCGTGGATGAGGACTTTGAAGTGCTGCTTTGACTAGGTTTATTAGCGCCCCACTTTGCTGCTTCGATACTTGCTCCATTCCCTTGGAACAGCACTTTTCCAGAGTTATAGGCTGTGATCGTACAGCCATTGGGCTTGGCTACAAATACACTACCCGGTGGATTTTGCTTTGTTATCGCATTCTTATAATGCTCCTTCATTTTATAAATGGTATCCTTTGTAACGGTTAAAACCGTATTCGACATCGTTCATTCCCCTTTTTACGGATATGATTTTGAAAAGGTTTGTATTCATGGTATCATTATATAGATAATTCGTGCTATTTTAATACTATAGGGTGTATAAAGTTTATAGATTATAGTATAAGAAAAATTGAAAAGAAAGAGGAAAAAGCAAACAATGGTTGATTTAGTTTTACTTTTAGTCCTTGTAATCGGCTTTTTCATTGGCTTTAGAAGAGGGTTTATTTTACAGATTGTTTATTTTGTAGGGTTAATTGCGGCAATTGTTATTGCTTACTTATATTCCGACAATTTAGCTCCGTTTTTGAAACTTTGGGTACCATTTCCAGCTCCATCTTCAGATAGTGCATTCTCCATATTATTTGAATCCTTTGATGTGGAAGCTGTTTTTTATCGGGCTATTGCATTTGCGGTATTATTTTTCGGTACGAAAATTACGCTCCATATCGTCGGTTCGATGCTTAACTTTTTAGCAGATTTACCTATATTACGTACGATCAACGGTTGGCTTGGCGGTGCTTTAGGGTTTGTTGAAGTTTATTTGGTAGTTTTCATTATACTATATCTCGGTGCATTAACACCAATCGAGTCTGTTCAGTCCATTATGAGTGATTCTGTAATAGCAAAAGGGATTATCGAGCATACTCCCATTGTTTCGGGAAAAATAAAAGAGTTATGGGTACAATCCGATGCGTCGTACTTCTAACTTCTAACCTTATTAAGTCCTCCATGCCAAATGCATGGGGGTTTGTACTTTTAACCTTGAAATAGTCGAAAAAGTAGGTGATATCTATGGAGATCAATAAAAAAGATATAATTAAAACTTTAGAAATGATTGCTTTATATCTAGAAATAAAAGGTGAAAATCCGTTTAAAATATCCGCATATCGGAAAGCTGCCGCTGCTTTAGAAGCAGATGACCGCAGCCTAACTGACATTGATGATTTTTCAAAAATAAATGGGATTGGGAAAGGAACAGCAGCCGTCATTCAGGAGCTATTGGATACCGGGAAGTCAACTGTGCTCGAGGAACTGAGTGAGCAGGTGCCAAAGGGATTACTCCCATTATTAAATCTTCCGGGCCTGGGCGGTAAGAAGATCGCTAAGCTTTATCAAGAATTAAATGTAACGGACGCGCAGTCATTAAAAAAATGTTGCTTGGAAAACAAGGTACAAGCGTTAGCCGGTTTCGGGAAAAAGACAGAGGAAAAAATTCTGGCAGCGATTGAAGACTTGGGGAGCCGACCTGACCGTTTGCCGATATGGTATATGCTGCCGATTGCTGCGGCAATAGAAGCTCAATTAAGCACGATGAATGATGTTATCCGCTTTTCACGAGCAGGCAGTCTGAGAAGAATGAAAGAAACGATTAAGGATTTGGATTTTATTATTGCGACAACAAATCCAGCAGCTGTTCGGGAACAGTTATTGGGGCTTGAACATGTCACAGATATCATAGCTAGCGGGGATACAAAGGTTTCTGTTGTACTAAAATATGACTATGATGTATCGGTTGACTTTAGGATGGTGGAGCCTAAAAGCTTTGCAACAACACTACATCATTTCACCGGCTCCAAAGAGCATAATGTAAAAATGCGACAGCTCGCCAAAGAGCGCGGTGAGAAAATTAGCGAATATGGTGTTGAAGTGGTTGAAACAGGCGAGTTACAGACGTTTGATTCAGAGGAAGAATTTTTTCACCATTTTGGGCTACAATTTATTCCTCCGGAAATGAGAGAGGACCAGGGGGAAGTTGAAGCTGCTAGGGAAGGAAAGATTGCTCCGCTTACGGTTCGTGACATTAAAGGCGATCTCCATATGCATACAACGTGGAGTGACGGAGCCTATTCGATTCAAGAAATGGTGGAGGCAGCAAGAAAAAAAGGATATTCTTATATAGCAATAACCGATCACTCTCAATATTTAAAGGTAGCCAATGGCTTAACACCGGAGCGCTTGCGCGAACAACGAAAAGAAATTAACAGATTAAATGAATTATATGATGATATCACAATTCTTGCGGGTGTTGAAATGGATATATTACCGGATGCAACTCTTGATTATGATGATGAAGTATTAAAAGAAATGGATATCGTGATTGGGGCTATTCATTCGAGTTTTTCGCAGGACCGTGAAAAAATCATGAAGCGCCTCATTCAAGCGTTGGAAAGTCATCATGTTGATATCATCGCCCATCCAACCGGAAGATTAATTGGAAAAAGACAAGGCTATGACGTTGATTTAGAGATGTTAATTGAAATAGCGAAAAAGACGAATACCGCACTTGAATGCAACGCAAACCCATATCGGTTGGATTTATCAGCTGAATGGTTGAAAAAAGCACAAGATGCAGGAGTAAAGGTGGTAATCAATACAGATGCCCACCAAATCGACATGTTGGAGCATATGGAAATAGGAGTGGCTACGGCTAGACGTGGCTGGATCAAGAAAGAGAACATTCTAAATGCTTGGTCGATCGGGGAACTTAAGGAATTTTTAAACCGCAATCATTAAGTTGGTTGTACAGGAGGAAAGATTAGTGAATAAGCGTGTACTTCGCATATTAGAGTTTGAAAAAATTAGAGAAGCATTAATGAAACATGCCGCTTCATCATTGGGAAAAGAGAAGGCAGAAACTATATTGCCCTCCTTTGACTTTGAAGAAGTTGTTAAATGGCAAGAAGAAACCGACGAGGCAGCCAAAGTATTACGACTTAAAGGACAGGTCCCGCTAGGCGGCATTTTTGATGTTCGCCCCAGTTTAAAAAGAGCCCAAATTGGCGGTGATTTAAGTGCCAGTGAATTATTGGATATCGCGAGTACGATCTATGGCGGACGGCAAATCAAGAACTTTATAGAAGCAATGGTCGAAGATGGAGTCGAACTGCCAATTCTAAGCAGCTATATCGAGCAACTTATCACTTTAACGGATTTAGAGCGAAAAATAAAAAATTGTATTGATGACCATGGACATGTGATGGACGGTGCCAGTGATAAATTACGAAGCATCCGCCAAACATTGCGCTCAGCTGAATCAAGAATACGTGAAAAGTTAGAAAATATGACAAGATCGTCCAACGCACAAAAAATGCTGTCAGATGCGATTATTACCATTCGTAATGACCGATTTGTAATCCCGGTCAAGCAAGAATACCGCAGTGCATACGGAGGAATTGTCCATGATCAGTCTGCATCGGGTGCTACGCTTTTTATAGAACCGCAAGCTGTCGTTGAATTAAATAACACACTTCAGGAAGCACGGGCCAAAGAAAAACAAGAGGTAGAAAGAATCTTGCATGAACTTACACTATTTGTTGCTGAAGATGCAGAGTCCATGCTTCATAACGTTAAGATTCTAACAGAAATTGATTTTATGTTTGCAAAAGCATCCTATGGCCAAAAAATAAAAGCCTCTATGCCGAAGATGAATAGGGAAGGCAGGATCAGATTATTTAAAGCACGCCATCCATTGATAGACATTAAACAGGTTGTACCTAATGATATAATTCTCGGAGAAGATTATTCAGCCATCGTGATTACCGGTCCTAATACAGGTGGTAAAACTGTTACTTTAAAGACGCTAGGCTTATTAACTTTAATGGCTCAAGCAGGATTACAGATCCCTGCTCTAGATGGGTCTGAAATGACAGTCTTTTCTTCCGTATTTGCCGATATTGGTGATGAACAATCGATTGAACAAAGTTTAAGTACGTTCTCCTCCCATATGACAAATATTGTTGAAATACTAAAACAGGTTGATGCAAACAGCCTTGTTTTGTTTGACGAATTAGGGGCAGGAACAGACCCTCAGGAAGGGGCAGCGTTAGCTATCGCCATTTTAGATGATGTCTATAACCGCGGTGCCAAAGTCGTTGCAACCACACACTATCCGGAACTAAAAGCCTATGGCTATAACCGTTCTGGTGTGATCAATGCAAGTGTTGAATTTGACGTTGAGACATTAAGTCCTACTTACCGCTTGCTGTTAGGGGTTCCCGGCCGAAGCAATGCCTTTGAAATCTCTAAACGATTAGGACTTTCACAGCATGTTATTGAAAATGCAAAAGGATATGTAAGTCAGGAAACAAACAAGGTTGAAAACATGATTGCATCGCTTGAAGAATCGAAGAAACAAGCAGAAGAAGAATGGTCTGAAGCGGAAGATATTCGGAAAGATGCCGAGCATCTTCACCAAGAATTGCAAAAACAAATCATTGCCTTCTACGAAGAACGCGATAAGATTTTAGAAAAGGCTGAAGAAGACGCAAAAGAAGCGATCGAGAAAGCTAAGGGTGATGCTGAAGCAATCATTAGGGATTTACGAAAAATGAAGTTTAATGCAGCCCAAGCTGTGAAAGAACATGAGTTAATTGAAGCTCGTAAAAGATTAGAAGAAGCTGTGCCAACCCTGCAAAAAAATAAAAAAATCGTCCAAAAGCAAAAGGCGAAACAAAAGCTTTTGCCTGGCGATGAAGTTAAAGTTGTAAGCTTAGATCAAAGAGGACATATTGTTGAACAGGTTAGTGAAGGTGAGTTTCAAGTCCAAATCGGTATACTAAAAATGAAGGTGAAAGAAAAAGATCTTGAATATATTAGCCGACCGACACCTGTTGCAACCAAGCCGCTGGCAACGATTAGGGGCTCAGAACATCATGTCAAACCTGAATTGGATCTTCGTGGTGAACGTTATGAGGATGCCGTCCTAATGGTTGAAAAATATATTGATGATGCACTACTTGCTGGTTATCCGAGTGTATCGATTATCCATGGTAAAGGAACCGGTGCCCTTCGTAAAGGGGTACATGACTTCTTGAAAAATCATCGACACGTAAAAGCCTATCGCCTTGGTGGCATGGCGGAAGGCGGCAGCGGAATGACTTATGTAGAATTAAAATAAGCGGAACAATAACCTTAATCCATTGATAAGGTTTCTAAGGGAGAGGTTGTTCATGAATAGTTTTTGGGAAAATAATTATGTGCTGACGGCAGCTAATTATAGTGTGGTTGTTTTATCGATCATTGTCTTCCTTTCTATTTTTGAGCTTGTAACTAAATATAAAAATATGGACGAAATCAAAAATGGAAACCTTGCTGTTGCAATGGCAACGGGAGGGAAAATATTTGGCATTGCCAATATATTTCGCTTTTCCATTCTGCATAATGATTCCTTGGTTACGATGCTTTTATGGGGATTATATGGATTTATTTTATTGTTAGTTGGTTATTTTATTTTTGAATTTTTAACTCCGAAATTTAATATTGATGAGGAAATTGAAAAAGGAAACCACGCTGTTGGATTTATTGCCATGATCATATCGATCGGATTATCGTATGTAATTGGTGCTGGTATCATGGCCTGATCGAAAAGAGGAGATGAGAAGGGTTGTTGGAGAGACTTGCTAAAATACTAATGATAGTATGTGCGCTATTTTTCATAATCGGATTATTTTATTGGATTTTTAATGCTTAAAAGACAAGAGGGGTGCCAGTTTAGGGCTGCTCCTCTTTTTTTAAAATTCGATAAATAATACTGATGTAGGAACAATATATTTTATAATAGAATCTGTAGAAAAAAGGGGGTTATTTAAATGGACGTGTTGCTTGAAAAACCATGGCTCGCTAAATACCCTACAGAAATTCCGCACCATATTAATTATGAAGAAAAGCCATTATTCGCTTTTCTCGAAGAAGCAGCAATGAACGCACCTGAAAAAGTTGCCGTACATTTCCTAGGAAAAGAATTAACGTATAAAGAGCTTTATCTGTCATCCTTAAAACTTGCTAATTATATTAAAGGGTTAGGTGTCCGAAAAGGTGATCGTGTATCAATTATGCTGCCAAATTGCCCGCAAGCTGTAATTAGCTACTACGGAGCACTGCTTTCAGGTGCGATTGTAGTCCAAACGAACCCGATGTATACTGAGAGGGAATTGCAGTTTCAGCTCGTTGATTCCGGTTCAAAATGGATTATTTGTTTAGATCTCCTATATCCAAAAGTAGTAAAAGTGAAAGCATCTACAGAAATTGACCATATCATTGTGACGAGTATCAGTGATTATTTACCATTCCCCAAAAATTTAATCTACCCATTCATTCAGAAAAAGCAGCACGGGATCAAAGTACAAGTTACCCATGGTGCAAAAACGCATTTATTTCAACAGGCCTTAAAAAACAGCAGTACAGAAAAAATCCCACTCGAAATTAATCCAAAACAAGACCTTGCTCTTTTGCAATATACCGGTGGTACGACAGGCCAGGCGAAAGGTGTCATGCTTACCCATTATAATCTCGTCGCCAATACGACGATGTGTATCAATTGGATGTACAAAATGAAAAAAGGGGAAGAGCGAATATTAGGTATTCTCCCATTCTTTCATGTATTCGGGATGACAGTAGTTATGAATTTAGCCATCATGCATGAATCAAAGATGATATTACTACCACGATTTGATGTAGAAGATACTCTTAAAACGATAGAAAACCAAAAGCCCACTATATTTCCGGGGGCTCCAACGATTTTTATCGCCCTCTTGAATCACCCTGATATCGTAGATTACGACCTTTCTTCCATTGATTCCTGTATTAGTGGATCTGCCCCGTTGCCGATTGAGGTCCAAGAGAGCTTTGAAGAAATTACGGGAGGGAAACTGGTTGAGGGCTATGGTCTAACAGAAGCGTCCCCGGTTACACATGCGAACTTTTTATGGGACATCCGGCCTAGAGTCAAAGGAAGTATTGGTGTGCCGTGGCCGGATACTGAAGCATTTATTCTTTCTTTAGAAAAAAACGGACCGGCAGAACCAAATGAAATTGGGGAAATCGTCATTAGAGGACCGCAAGTCATGAAAGGCTATTGGAACCAAGACGATGAAACTGCAGCCAGTTTCTTTGAAGGGGAGTGGCTATTAACCGGTGACCTTGGCTATATGGATGAACAAGGCTATTTTTACATTGTTGACCGCAAAAAAGATATGATTATTGCTGGAGGCTTTAATATTTATCCACGTGAAATAGAAGAAGTCCTATATGAACATGAATCGATTAAAGAAACAGTAGTCGTTGGTATTCCTGATCCTTACCGTGGTGAAACTGTTAAAGCGTATGTTGTTTTAAAAGACAATGAGTCAGTAACGGAGGAGCAGTTAGAAAGACATTGCCGAGAATATCTTGCGGCCTATAAAGTACCAAAGATTTTTGAATTTCGAAAGGAGCTGCCTAAAACAGCTGTTGGAAAAATAGTAAGACGTGTATTAGTGGAAGAAGCTAAAAAACAAACCTGAACAACTAAGTTGTTCAGGTCCATTCCGAATTGTTGGAATATTGACAGTTTTACGACACTACATTAAAATTGAGTATGAGTGATGAGATTTAATCATTAAATGTAAATAGTAGAAACTCTAGGGATGGGGAGGAATTACATTAATGGGCTTTTTTACTGTACAAATTGAAGAGAAGGTTGCTACAATTACTTTAAACAGACCTCCTGCAAACGCTTTAGCAACACAGGTTTTGAAAGAGCTTTCAGTTGTATTGGATGAAATGGAAGCAAACGAAGATGTTAGAGTCCTCTTAATGAAAGGTGAGGGCAAATTCTTCTCAGCAGGTGCTGATATTAAGGAGTTTACAGAAATTGAAACAGCGCAGGACTTCCAAGAGTTGGCACAAAGGGGTCAACAAATTTTTGATCGCGTTGAGAACTTTTCCAAGCCTGTTATTGCAGTAATCCATGGTGCTGCTCTTGGCGGTGGATTAGAGCTTGCGATGTGCTGTCATATTCGCTTAGTAGGTGAAAATGCGAAGCTTGGTCTGCCAGAACTACAGTTGGGCTTAGTTCCAGGGTTTGCTGGGACACAACGATTGCCTCGTCTAGTTGGCATGCCGAAAGCAGCGGAGATGATGTTTACAAGTGAGCCAATTTCGGGAAGACAAGCTGCCGAACTCGGACTTGTAAATCATGCTTATCCTGAAGAAAGTTTATTTGATGAAGCAAATAAACTAGCGAAGAAGATTGCAGTTAAAAGTCCAATTTCTTTGAAAGCAGCGATTGAATTACTCCAGTATGCAAAAGGTAGTTTATTCGAAAAAGGTGTAGAAAAGGAAGCAACACTGTTTGGGGAAGTATTTGTTTCAGAAGACGCAAAAGAGGGAATTAATGCATTCCTTGAAAAACGTAAACCAGAGTTTAAAGGACGCTAGATTTGGGTTGCTATCGACAAAAAATGAGCGATCGCTCAGGCGATGTGACAGGATATACACTATAGGGAGGGAAATTTGATGAATATTTATGTATTAATGAAAAGAACATTCGACACAGAAGAAAAAATTACAATCAACAATGGCAAGATCAGTGAAGATGGTGCTGAATTTATTATTAACCCATATGATGAATATGCACTTGAAGAAGCTATTCAACTAAAGGATAAACATGGCGGAGAAGTTACCGTTATTACGATTGGAAATGAAGATTCTGAAAAAGAACTACGAACGGCACTAGCGATGGGAGCTGACAAAGCCGTATTAATCAATATTGAAGATGATGTGGAAAATGGGGATCAATATACAACAGCTGCAGTCCTCACTGAATTTTTCAAGGATAAGGAATATGACATCATCCTTGGAGGAAACGTTGCAATCGATGGTGGATCTGGACAAGTTGGTCCTCGTCTCGCTGATGCTTTAAATATTAACTACGTTACGACAATAACAAAACTTGATATTGATGGAAATAAAGCAACAATTGTACGTGATGTGGAAGGAGATAGCGAAGTAGTAGAAACTACTTTACCGCTTCTTGTAACGGCTCAGCAAGGATTAAATGAGCCGCGCTATCCATCATTACCGGGTATTATGAAAGCAAAGAAAAAGCCTTTAGAAGAGCTTGAATTAGATGACTTGGACATTGACGAAGATGATATAGAAGCTAAAACTAAAACTCTTGAAATTTATTTGCCACCAACTAAAGGAACAGGAAAAATCCTTGCAGGCGAATTAAGCGACCAAGCGAAAGAATTAGTAAAATTACTACAAACTGAAGCGAAAGTAATATAGGTGGGGGGAGAAAGTTATGGCTAGAAAAGTATTAGTTTTAGGGGAAGTTCGTGAAGGCAATTTACGCAATGTATCATATGAAGCGGTTGCTGCAGGAAAGCTAATTGCTGAAGGCGGAGAAGTCGTAGCAGTATTAATTGGTGAAACAGTTGCGAGCTTAGGTGCCGCAATGATCCAATATGGGGCGGATCGTGTTGTAACGGTTGAAAATGAACAGTTAAAAAATTATACACCTGATGGCTATGCTCAAGCATTACTTGCTGTAGTAAATGCAGAGAATCCGGAAGGAATTGTGTTGGGGCATACGGCTCTAGGAAAAGATTTATCACCAAAAATTGCTTCTAAATTAGGCTCCGGACTAGTATCTGACTGTGTTAATGTAGAGGTAACTGGGGGAAATATCGTATTTACACGCCCGATTTATTCAGGTAAGGCATTTGAAAAGAAAATCGTCACAGACGGTGTTATTTTTGCGACGATCCGTCCAAACAATATTCCACCGCTTGAAAAAGATGAATCACGTACGGGTGATGTTGCATCACTTGCAGTTGATATTAAAGACTTACGTTCTATTATTAAAGATGTAGTCACGAAAGCATCAGAAGGTGTTGACCTGTCTGAGGCGAAAGTAATCGTAGCAGGCGGCCGCGGTGTAAAAAGTGCAGAAGGATTTAATGCACTGAAGGAATTAGCGAATTTATTAGGCGGAGCTGTTGGAGCTTCACGTGGTGCATGCGATGCTGATTACTGCGATTATTCCTTGCAAATTGGTCAAACAGGAAAGGTTGTAACGCCTGACTTGTATATTGCATGCGGTATTTCCGGTGCAATCCAGCATCTTGCAGGGATGTCAAACTCCAAGGTCATTGTTGCCATCAATAAGGATCCTGAAGCAAACATCTTTAATGTGGCGGATTATGGTATTGTCGGTGATCTTTTTGATGTTGTTCCCCTGTTAATTGAGGAATTTAAGAAAGTAAAAGTGAATGCTTAAGAAAAATTAAGGGAATATTGAAGGAGAGCAAAAGATTCGCATCGAAATACTTATAGTGATATACTCTTTTTATTAAATGTATTAACCGCAGGTTAAGGAGGTATTATTATGGCAATTGTAAATGCAACAGATCAAAACTTTGAAACTGAAACTAGTCAAGGTACAGTATTAGTAGATTTTTGGGCACCTTGGTGTGGACCTTGTAAGATGATTGCTCCTGTATTAGAAGAGATTTCTGGCGAATTAGGCGATAAATTAAAAATCGTTAAATTAGATGTTGATGAAAATCCTGATACAGCAGCTAAGTTTGGAGTTATGAGTATTCCTACACTATTAGTATTTAAAGATGGAACAAAGGTAGATCAGTTCGTTGGTTTCCAACCAAAGGATGCACTTTTAGCTAAATTAGAAAGCCATATTTAAATAAAAAGTAAAAAAATAAGCCAGAAATTTGGCTTATTTTTTTACTGTTATGGAGGTGATTTTCATGAACAATCATCTTAAGGAAAAACTCGCTCTCTTACCTGATCAACCAGGCTGTTACTTAATGAAAGATCGACAAGAGACGATTATCTATGTCGGCAAGGCGAAAATATTAAAAAATCGTGTCCGCTCCTATTTTACAGGTTCGCATGACGGTAAGACGGCACGATTAGTGTCTGAAATAGAGGATTTCGAATTTATTGTAACCTCCTCAGAATTGGAAGCTTTAATATTAGAAATGAATTTGATTAAAAAGCATGACCCTAAGTATAACGTCATGCTAAAAGATGATAAAAGCTATCCCTATCTAAAAATAACAGCCGAGAGACATCCACGGCTACTTACTACAAGAAATGTAAAAAAGGATAAGGGAAAATACTTTGGCCCCTATGCCAATGTCCAAGCAGCCAACGAAACAAAAAAATTATTAGACCGACTTTATCCATTAAGAAAATGTTCAACAATACCAGATCGGGTCTGCTTGTATTATCATATGAATCAATGCTTGGCACCATGTGTGAAGGATATTTCGGAAGCGAAAAATAAGGAAATGGTCGATGAAATTATAAAATTTTTAAATGGCGGCCATCAGGATATTAAAAAGAGTTTAGAAGAAAAGATGTACAAAGCATCAGAAGAGCTTGATTTTGAAAGGGCAAAAGAATATCGCGACCAAATTGCCCATATTGAATCAGTCATGGAAAAACAAAAAATGAACTTGAATGAGCTTGTCGACCGCGATGTTTTTGGATATACGTATGATAAAGGCTGGATGTGTGTTCAAGTATTTTTTGTTCGACAAGGAAAATTAATTGAGCGGGATGTATCACTTTTTCCTTTTTATAACGAACCGGAAGAAGACTTGCTTACTTATTTAGGTCAATTTTATTTAAAAAGTAATCATCTAAAGCCAAAAGAAATCTTTTTGCCTGAAGAAATTAATGGTGAATATGCGGAAAAATTAGTTGATGTAAAAGTGATTCAACCAAAAAGAGGCAAGAAAAAGGATTTAGTCGACCTAGCGATCAAAAATGCCAAAATTGCGTTAAAAGAAAAGTTTGCCTTGATTGAAAGAGATGAGGAAAGGACTATTAAGGCTGTTGAGAATTTAGGGAAAAAGATGGGGATTCCTACTCCGCATCGTATTGAAGCTTTTGATAACTCAAACATTCAAGGGACAGACCCTGTATCGGCAATGATTATGTTTGTTGATGGGAAACCGGAGAAAAAAGAGTACCGCAAATATAAAATAAAAAGTGTAGAAGGTCCCGACGACTATGCTTCAATGAGAGAAGTTACGAGAAGAAGGTATACAAGATTATTAAAAGAAAATCTGCCGCTCCCTGACTTAATTATTATCGATGGTGGTAAAGGTCATATCCAAGCCGTAAAGGATGTCCTTGAAAATGAATTAGGATTAGAGCTGCCCATCTGTGGTTTGGCAAAGGATGAAAAACACCGAACATCAGAACTGCTCTTTGGCGACCCGCTTGAGTTGATTGATCTGGGCAGGAATAGTCAGGAATTTTATTTACTGCAAAGAATCCAAGATGAGGTGCACCGATTTGCAATCACATTTCATCGTCAGCTTAGAGGGAAAACCGCTTTTAAATCGATATTAGATGACATTCCAGGTGTAGGAGAGCAAAGAAAAAAGAAAATATTAAACCATTTTGGTTCAATCAAGAAATTGAAAGAAGCAACAATGGAAGAGTTGACAGCCATCAATATCCCCAAAAATGTGGCTGAAAATATTATTAACCATATTAAACAAGATACACAAGACAAGGTGTCAGAAGAATAATTTCCTCGGACACCTACTTTATTTTTATATAATGAATACTATTCCCATTGTACGGTAAAAATAATAGTATTTAGTCTCTTCTTTTGCTGCTCCATTGTTTCGGCTTCATTCCCCATTATGTTTTGCAACTGTTCGGCCAAAAACCCGGCCTCAAGCTGATAGGAGTATTCGGAGTCACGTGCGAAACGATTTGTGATCAGATCACTTGTGAGTTCAAATATCATTTCATTCTTATTTTCTTTAGTAACTTTTAATGTTCCAAGCCCTGCTGATTCAAAGAAATCGATAATTTCCTGGATCGTTTCAAGTGGATGTTTACGGGCAAGATTTTTTCCACCCCAATATAAAATGGATTTGTAATCCTTGCCTAGAATATCTTTTAATAGCGTTTCACGAACTAATTCATAGCCAAAGGCAGGAATTGTTAATTGTGTTAAATTTATATCATTGTTTTCTTTCAGTCGTTTATTAAACAATTGTTACCACCCTTTCTATGTTTATTATTATCTTTTTTGCATAGGTTAGCAATAGGGTGTTTTATTATAAAAAATGTATAAAAAACGCATATAAATGACGAAGATATAAGTCGAAAGCAGGAGAAATATGAAAGAAAATACAAGAAAATGAATTTTTTGAATCTTTATCTATGGGTGTTCTTGACGTGTTTTGTAGATGAGAGTAAAATGGACATGTCACAGATTATTCAAAGAAGGTTCACAAAATGGATGCTTCTTTGGAGCTTTTTTACATACGGGGAGGTAGGAAACTATCGTTCTGTCTAGTAGCACTAATTTAATTAAATCTGATGAAAAGTATTAAGGGGGGGCAAAAATGGCAAAGGATCGAGAATTTTTAAACCGGAGACTTCATTCATTATTGGGGATCATTCCGGTCGGTGTTTTTGTGACACAACATTTAGTTGTAAATCATTTTGCAACAAAAGGGGCGGAATCATTTAACAACGCTGCAAATTTTATGGCGAATTTACCATTCCGCTATCTTTTAGAGGTATTTATTATCTTTTTACCATTACTATATCATGCAGTTTATGGACTTTATATCGCCTATACTGCGAAAAACAATGCCAGTAGATATGGTTTTTTCAGAAACTGGATGTTCTTACTACAACGTGTAACTGGTGTTATTACACTAATATTTGTAGTATGGCATGTTTGGGAAACTCGTTTAGCTGCTCAATTTGGAGCGGAAGTAAACTTTGATATGATGGCAAATATTTTAAGTAGTCCAGTAATGCTAGTATTCTATATTGTGGGTGTACTTTCAGCTGTATTCCATTTAGCAAATGGATTATGGTCTTTCTTTGTAAGCTGGGGACTTACAATTACTCCTCGTTCGCAGCAAATATCCACTTATGTGACAATGGGTATTTTTGTATTACTTTCAATTGTGGCATTAAGAGCAATATTTGCATTCTTAGATCCACAATT
The DNA here is from genome assembly GCF_035811335.1 of Schinkia azotoformans. NCBI lineage: Bacteria > Bacillati > Bacillota > Bacilli > Caryophanales > Bacillaceae > Schinkia > Schinkia azotoformans. Next base: position 45,401 of record NZ_JARSMD010000016.1, on the reverse strand, counting down.
AGCTACTATGTAATCTAGTTCGTTTAACTTTATTCAGCAGAAGTCTCCCACTTCTATTAAGTGATGAGATGAATGCAAATTAGTATATTAATTCAGTGATGGTGTAAACACTGGCTGAATAAAGTTAAAGCCTCCGGCGGATGCCACGGATTTTTAAAGGTAGTTTTTCGAGCAAGCTCGAAAAAAATCCGGGCACAAATACGCCAAGGCGCATTTGATATAAGTTTCGGATCAAACCAAATCGGGGAGTGAGTTATTTTGAGTAATGGAAATCTTGTTATTGTCGGTGGCGGCTTAGCCGGTTTAATGGCAACAGTTAAAGCTGCTGAGGCAGGGGTTCATGTTGACTTATTATCACTAGTACCTGTTAAACGTTCTCACTCTGTATGTGCACAGGGTGGTATTAACGGTGCAGTTAATACAAAAGGTGAAGGCGATTCACCTTGGATACATTTTGACGATACAATTTACGGTGGCGACTTCTTAGCAAACCAACCACCTGTTAAGGCTATGTGCGATGCTGCACCTGGTATTATTCATTTATTTGACCGTATGGGCGTTATGTTCAACCGTACTCCAGAAGGTTTATTAGACTTCCGCCGTTTCGGTGGAACACAGCATCACCGTACAGCATTTGCTGGTGCGACAACTGGCCAGCAGCTACTATATGCCTTAGATGAGCAAGTTCGTCGTCATGAAGTGGCAGGACTTGTTACGAAGTATGAAGGCTGGGACATGCTGTCATTAATCCTTGATGATAGCGAAGAATGCCGTGGTGTTGTTGCACAAGATATGCGATCACATGAGATTAAAGCATTTAAAGCTGACGCAGTTATTTTGGCTACTGGTGGTCCTGGGATTATTTTTGGTAGAACTACTAACTCAGTTATTAATACCGCTACAGCGGCTTCTGCTGCGTATCAGCAAGGGGTTTACTATGCTAACGGTGAATTCATTCAAATCCACCCAACAGCTATTCCAGGCGATGATAAAAACCGCCTAATGAGTGAATCAGCACGTGGTGAAGGTGGACGTGTATGGACATATAAAGATGGTAAGCCATGGTACTTCCTTGAAGAAAAATACCCAGCATACGGCAATCTAGTTCCACGTGATATTGCAACACGTGAAATTTTTGACGTGTGCGTAAATCAAAAGCTTGGAATCAATGGTGAAAATAGAGTTTATCTTGACCTTTCACATAAGGATCCACATGAGCTTGACGTCAAACTTGGCGGTATTATCGAAATTTATGAGAAGTTTACTGGTGATGATCCACGTAAAGTTCCAATGCAAATCTACCCTGCTGTTCACTATTCAATGGGCGGTATGTGGGTAGACTTTAATCAAATGACCAATATTCCAGGTCTTTTTGCAGCTGGTGAGTGTGATTATTCTCAGCATGGTGCAAACCGTCTAGGTGCGAACTCATTATTATCTGCTATTTATGGTGGTATGGTTGCAGGACCAAATGCGGTTGAGTATATGAGAAATCGCAAGAAAGCAACTGATTCACTTCCTGAGTCAGTATTCGAAAGTCAGCTTCGCTTGGAACAGGACAAGTTTAGTAAGTTAACTTCAATGACAACTGGTTCTGAAAATGCATACGTCATTCATAAAGAGCTTGGTGAATGGATGACAGACAATGTAACAGTTGTTCGTTACAATGATCGACTTCTTAAAACTGATGAAAAGATCCAAGAGTTACAAGAGCGTTGGGAACATATCAACATCAATGATTCAGCTAAATGGAATAACCAAGGTGTTATGTTCACACGTCAATTAAAGAATATGCTTCAACTAGCACGTGTAATTACGTTAGGTGCTTATAATCGTAATGAAAGCCGTGGTGCCCATTACAAACCAGAATTCCCGGAACGTAATGATGAAGACTGGTTAAAGACTACAAAAGCGAAGTTCACAGGTGAGAAAAGTGCACCTGAGTTCACTTATGAGGAAGTTGATATTTCACTTATCAAACCACGTAAGCGTGACTATTCAACAAAACATGAAGTAGAAGAGAAACATGAAGAGAAGGAGGCAAAATAATCATGAGTGGAAAAACAATAAAATTAATCATATCACGTCAAGATTCACCGGATTCTGCCCCTTACACTCAAGAATTTGAAATACCATATAGACCAAATATGAATGTTATTGGCTGTTTAATGGAGATTCAACGTAATCCTGTAACAGTTAAAGGGGAAAAAGTAGCACCACCAACTTGGGATATGAACTGTCTAGAAGAAGTTTGTGGTGCCTGTTCAATGGTTATCAATGGTAAACCGCGTCAATCATGCTCCGCGCTGGTTGACCAGCTTGAACAGCCAATTCGTTTAGAGCCTATGCGTACGTTCCCTGTAAACCGTGACTTACAGGTTGATCGTAGCCGTATGTTTGATTCATTAAAGAGAATCAAAGCTTGGATTCCAATCGACGGAACATATGACCTTGGACCTGGACCAAGAATGCCAGAGAAAAAGCGTCAATGGGCTTATGAATTATCTAAATGTATGACTTGTGGAGTTTGTATGGAGGCTTGTCCAAACGTTAATGATAAATCTAACTTTATCGGACCTCAGCCGCTTTCGCAGGTTCGTCTATTCAATGCACATCCAACTGGGGAGATGAATAAAGAAGAACGTTTAGAAGCTCTTATGGGCGATGGCGGTCTTGCTAACTGTGGTAACTCTCAAAACTGTGTGCAATCTTGTCCAAAGGGAATTCCGATCACGACATCAATTGCATCTTTGAACAGAGATACAACAATTCAAATGTTCAAGAATTTCTTTGGTAGTGACAAATAATAGATTTATAATCACATATAAAAAACTCCGTAACCAAAAGGTTACGGAGTTTTTTTAGACTTAATTAGATATTTTGTGCTGTTTTAACAACCTTTTTATTGTTAACGTTAATGGGACCTTTTGCAATTAATCCTAGTGGTTTTCCTAATGATAACACCGTTCTTCCAAAGAAATTATTTAAGAATGTTGCTCCACATAGATAGAAGCCTAATAATGAAATTGAAAACTCTGTATATGCTGCAATTTTTGCGAATAAGTCATGTTGGATACCAAGTGTAGATAATCCAAGTGATAAGAATAATACATTGATAAGCACTAAGATCGAAGCCATTACTGTATGAACCTCAAAGGCGGCTACCATAATGAATAGTGAGAAGAACATATAACCGAAAAATGCAAAACCTAATTGTCTTGGATCGGCATTAGCACTTAATTCCCCAAGCCAACCTAGGCTGATAGTCCAGTGTGCAGCAACTCCCATCCAGAACAAACCGTAAATGCCTAATGCAATTGCACCAAAATAATTATTGTTTTTGAAATCTATTAATGAAGCCCAAATTTGTGCAATTGCTCCCAAGAAGAAAGCCCACGGAAGGACGTATTCTACCCCTGATGTCCATCCCATTTTTTGTGATGCGGCAACAAATGTTACCATTGCTAATCCAAAGACCCCCAATGCTGTTGGATCAGCCATTTTTACTTTAACCTCAGTTACAGACCCCATGTTCCCCATTTTGCTACTCTCCCTTTCTAAGTATTATTATGATATATAACACCACCTCATTATATAAAACATAGTTATATAACACCTTACAAAATATTGCCTTTATTTATCAAAATAATGCTATTATTTTTTAAAAATTAGCCCAATTCAGACGCTTTGACAAGATATTTTAAAATAGTTATAAAATATTGTTAAATGGAAGAAAAAATAAAAAAGGCTGGTAAAAACCAACCTTTTTGAACAGGATATTCTATTCATTTACAGTAATAATATGAGCTTCTCTGTATTCACTTGGTGACATGCCAGTTTGCTTTTTAAAGATGGAACTAAAATAGTTTGGTGTATTAAAGCCAACCTGTGCTGCTATTGATTCAATCGTATCATTTGTATTCGCTAACAAGTATTTAGCACGTTTTACCCGAATGTTCGTTACATATTCAACAAAGGATACACCGAGCTCCTTTTTGAATAAACGGCTGAAATAGGTGTGGCTTAAATGAACTTTGTTGGCTACTTTCTTAATGGATAAGTCTTCATGGAAATAATTTGAAATATATTCAATACACTTTTGCAGGTTTGTATCTTTTGTCAATTCCTCATAGAAGCATAATAGACTTCCTTCACTGATGGATTGTCCTAACGCCTTGCGCGCTTCACGATATGGTTGATTTAAATTCAAAGGCTCATTGTAGACAGAGCCAACACCAGCATGAAGTGTAATGCCATATTCTTTTTGAATTTCCTCAATTAGTTTTAAGAGGTAGTAACGGATTTGATCCCATTCCCGGATTGATTTATAAACATATGGAATATGGAATAGAACGGCCAAGTATCTCGGAAAAGACACAAAATAAACGTCCTTTACCCATAGTGAAAGATGATTTTTTATGGCTGAACGAAGATGTGTCCGGATGACGCGTCTTCCTTCCTCATTTTCAATAAAATCCTGCGCTCCATCGGCCCCTTGTACAAGACAAACAATATTTGGGATGCTGTCCATCTTTGAAAACGTTTGGTATTGTTCTAACTCCTCATTTGTTTTTACTTCTCCATATAATAGGCGTCTTAAAAACATTTCGCGAACGATAGGTAAATCGCCTAAACCCTCAACAGAAGTTTTAATGGCATTTATAAATGTGTTTTTCCTAACAGGGTTCAACAATAAAGAGTGCGCATTTAAATTAACTGCGATTGGTGCAGTTTTTAGATTTTCCTCATTCATAATAATGATTAGTTTACTTTGTAAATGTTTCTTTCTGAGTCGATTAACCTTGATCCAATCGAACGATGCTTGAATCTGAGCGACAATGATATCAATCTGAACATTGCTTTCATCGCTTTCAGGAAACAGCATATAGCGGCCATTTAAAGCATCATTTACCCAGCTAGTGAAATTTTCACTCATTTCAGGACCAATTCCCACAAACTTTACGTTATACATGGTATACATGATTGTCCTCCCCTAATTTCCCCGATTGATTTATATAGTTATTTGTTAATTAAAGTAATTTACAATTTCTTAACACAATTACATTATACTAAATTTTTAAACATAATGAGACAAACTTTTACATAAATTATAAAAATGTTCACAAAATTTCACAAAACTGTAGAATTAGAGTGTCATAATATGCAGAAATGTGTCCAAATCATATATACTTTGTGTACTATTATATTAAAATAATAAAAAATTGAAAAGTAGTAAAATTAGTATGGTGTCACAGAGTATGCGCTTCTTACATATGATATCGAGACTAAATATATTCCCTTCAAAACACAACTCATGCCCTGGTAAGGAGGGAAAATTTGATTGAAGGATAACAACTACCAACCGAAGCCGCTACTTACAAAGAGAGAAAAAGAAGTTTTTGAACTCTTAGTACAAGACAAAACAACGAAAGAGATTGCAGAGGAACTTTTTATTAGCGAAAAAACTGTTCGTAATCACATCTCAAACGCCATGCAAAAGCTTGGAGTTAAGGGGCGCTCTCAAGCAGTCGTGGAACTCCTTAGGATGGGGGAACTAGAACTATAGTTCATGCCGGCTTTCATAATTGGAAGCCGGTATTTTTAAATTTTTATTTTCTGCGTTTTCAATCCTATTGACCACAGTTGTTTCTGAACAATTTCGGGTTATCTTATGTCACAATAAAAGGATAATGAGAACTAGATTCCCATTTGGACGTCTAAGATTAAGCAAATGAAAATCAAAAAGGGTGTATGATTTCCGAAATCTGTGGATGAACAGGAAAACAGGAATCATAGAAGACCATTTCTTTTATTCTCCTAAAAAATGCGGCCACGTCAAAGGAGGAACTCACACTCCCTGTCCGCAATGTCGAAAAGCCCGTGTTTCAGTCTTCATTTTACATAATGACAACTATTTTGAATATGCTATAATAAACTTTTGTAAAACAGGTTAATCGAAGAAAGATAGATGAATAGAATCTCATAATTATTATAACTAAATCGAGGCGAAAAACTTTTGAATAGACCAATTGGTGTAATTGATTCAGGTGTTGGAGGATTAACGGTAGCGAAAGAAATCATGAGACAACTGCCGAAGGAAGAAATTATATATTTAGGTGATACTGCCCGTTGTCCATACGGCTCCCGACCAACTGAAGAGGTTAAAAAATTTACATGGGAATTAACGAATCACTTATTAAACTATAACATTAAAATGTTGGTAATTGCATGTAATACTGCCACCGCATTAGTTTTGGACGATATTAGAGCAAATATTAACATACCGGTTGTAGGTGTAGTTTATCCGGGTGCGAGAACGGCCTTAAAGGTAACCAAAAATATGCACATTGGGGTTATAGGAACGGTAGGAACGATCGAGAGCGGTTCATATGAACAGGCACTAAAAAGCATCAATCATCATGTGAAGGTTGAAAGTCTTGCATGTCCCTTATTTGTTCCGATTGTGGAAAGCGGGAAGTATGAGAGTGAAGAAGCATTAACGGTTGTAGAAGAATCGCTGGAGCCATTAAAAGTTCACGATATTGATACGCTTATTTTAGGTTGTACCCATTATCCAATCCTCCGCTCAATCATTCAAGAGGTTATGGGGCGGAAAGTAAAACTAATTAGTTCCGGTGATGAAACAGCACGAGAGGTTAGTACCCTCTTACATCATTCAGGTATGCTTGTCACCGAAGAACGAACTCCACAACACCTATTCTTAACAACAGGGCCTAAAGAAATTTTTGAACAAATTGCTGCAAAAGTATTTGAACATCCGATTGAAAATGTAAATTCAATAACCTTACTAGTATAAACCTCCATTAATTTGGAGGTTTTTTTATTGCTGTTGAAAAAAATCGGTCTAAAACATGTCTATGCTCGTATATATAGTAGTACAAACTGCCATTGGAGGGAGAATTATGTTTAAAATAAAAAAGAGCGGTTTACTGGCATCTATTTTAGCATTTTCAACAGTGTTGACAGGCTGTGCCATGGGTGGCGAGCAAGCCGTACGCCAAATGGAGAAAACTACGCCTCAAGAGGTTACATATGTTGACGAGGAGGCAATAAATCAAGAAACATCTACTGAACAGGTCGATAAAGGGGCTCAAGGGGTAGTTGCCGAAGATACAGTCCAAAGAGAGCTATATCTGTTAGATAAAAACGGATTGGTTGTTCCGCAGACCGTTACATTACCAAAAAACGTAGAGGTTGCAAAGCAAGCTTTAGAATATCTTGTTGATGGTGGACCGATTACGGAGATGTTGCCTAACGGTTTTAGAGCAGTTTTACCGGCTGGAACGATGATCAATGGGATAAATCTAAAGGATGGTACGATTGTTGTTGACTTCTCTAAAGAATTCGAAAATTACAATGCTGAAGATGAATTGAAAATTTTACAGGCAATCACCTACACTTTAACTCAATTTGAAAACATCAATAAGGTCAAAATCCAAATTAACGGTTATGATCAGACGAATATGCCTGTTAATGGAACACCAATTAACGAAGGCACTAGCCGCGCTAACGGTATTAACTTTGATAATGGTGATGTTGTCGATGTTGTGAATAGTAAAGCTGTAACGCTTTACTTTCTTGGACAAAATGGGGACAACACATATTATGTACCTGTAACGAGAAGGATTAATAAAAATGAGAACAATAGCTATGCAGCTGCTGTAAAGGAATTAATTAAAGGGCCTAATGCAGCATCTGGTTTATATACAGAACTCCACGATGATATCGCCTTACTAGAAGAGCCAACCTACAAAAATGGTGTTGTAACTTTAAATTTTAACGAAGGTATTTTAAGTAGTTTACAAGGAACTGCATTATCACAAAATATTTTAAATGAACTTGTATTTTCTTTAACGGAACAGCAAGGTGTGGAAAGCGTAGCAATTAAGGTCAAAGGTGAAGAGAAAGTAATCAATGAATCTGGCAAAGAGATCTCTGCGCCAGTATCACGACCAAAATCTGTGAATACAGGTAGTTTTTAAAGTGTAAAATTTGGTATAATTAAATTTGCTAATAAAGGGCCGGCGAATAGTTGCCGCCTTTTTTGTTTCCACCTCAAGTTTAAACGATGGTAATAATGAACAGAGTATATGTGATATGAATTAATTATTGGAGGGGTTTTGATGAGAGTTGACGGGAGAAAGAATGATGAATTAAGACCAATACATATTGAAACGAACTATTTAAAGCATCCTGAAGGGTCTGTGTTAATTACAGTTGGCGATACAAAGGTTATATGCAACGCAAGCATTGAGGATCGTGTCCCGCCTTTTCTGCGTGGCCAAGGTAAAGGGTGGATTACAGCGGAATATGCGATGCTGCCAAGGGCGACAGAACAAAGAAATATTCGAGAATCTACGAAAGGGAAGGTTTCTGGCAGAACGATGGAAATTCAGCGCCTAATCGGACGAGCATTGCGTTCTGTTGTTAATCTTGAACTAGTCGGGGAAAGGACGATATGGATTGATTGCGATGTCATCCAGGCAGATGGAGGCACACGAACAGCTTCTATTTCTGGTTCATTCGTTGCTATGACGATAGCATTTGGAAAACTGTTTGAGAAAAAAGCCATAAAGGAATTTCCAATTCATGATTTTCTGGCGGCTACATCAGTTGGCATAGATTCAGAGTTAGGTGAAATTTTAGATTTGAACTATATTGAAGATTCAAAAGCGAATGTAGATATGAATATTGTGATGACCGGAAATGGAGAATTTGTTGAGCTTCAAGGAACGGGTGAGGAAGCAACATTTTCAGGGGGGCAGCTGCAGGAGCTTTTAAGTCTTGGAGAACAGGGCGTGAAGGAAATTATTGAAATGCAGAAGGCTGTGTTAGGTGCTTTAGCGGATAAGGTGCTTGAAGGTGTGAAAGTAAAATAGGGAGAGGTTTTCATTGAAAGAAATTTTAATCGCAACTAAAAATAAAGGGAAAATCAAAGAGTTTTCTGACCTTTTTGCAGAAAAAGGGATCAAAGTTTCTTCCCTGCTCGACTTTCCTGGTATTGAGGATGTTGAAGAAACCGGCAGCACTTTTATTGAAAATGCAAAAATTAAAGCAGAAACCATTTCTAAACAATTTAATAAAATAGTAGTTGCCGATGACTCCGGTTTATGTGTAGATGCGCTCCAAGGCAGACCAGGTGTTTTTTCAGCGAGATATGCAGGCGAAACAAAAAATGACGAAGCGAATTTAGAAAAGGTGCTAATGGAAATGGAAGGGGTTCCTTTTGAAAAGAGAACCGCAAGATTTCATTGCGTTTTAGCGGTGGCTATCCCAAATGAAGAAACGCGAATCTATGAGGGCACATGTGAGGGCCATATTACGGAAAAACCTGAGGGGGAAAATGGGTTTGGATATGATCCCATTTTTTATATCCTTGATCGAGAACAAACAATGGCGCAATTATCAAGCGAAGAAAAAAATAAAATCAGTCACAGGGCAAAGGCCATGAAAAAGCTCAGCGAAAATTGGAAAATACTTTTTTAACATAAGGGAGTGCAATATGAAGGTTCTTATTGTTAGTGATAGTCATGGTTTAACTAAAGATCTTATAGAGCTGAAGAAAAAATATCGGACGGAAGTTGAAACCATGATTCATTGTGGTGATTCCGAACTTGATGCACATTCAGAGGCAATGTCATCATATATTGCTGTTCGTGGAAATTGTGATTTTGATTCAAACTACGCAAATGAACAGCTTGTTTCTATTAAAAGTAATGGACTGGCGTTTTATGTGACACATGGGCATTTATATAATGTGAAAATGTCTCTCATGAATCTGCGCTATCGTGCAGAAGAAGTAGGTGCCAATGTGGTTTGTTTTGGGCATTCCCATATTGCAGGTGCGGAATTGATAGATAATATGCTGTTTATTAATCCTGGCAGTATCATTCTACCAAGGCTAAGAAAAGAAAAAACATATGCTATTTTGGAAGTTGACGAAGCTAAAAATTGTGTTGTAAGATTTTTTAGTATAGATGGTAAAGAAATTCCTCAATTAATGGTAGAATGTAAAATAGGTTAGAGAAAAACTCTAACCTATTTCTAAAAAGTATTGACACTATATTTAAGATAGTATATATTAATATTTGTCGCTGGTTGATACAACAATATTAAACTGTAATACCGTCAATGCGGGTGTAGTTTAATGGTAAAACTTCAGCCTTCCAAGCTGATGTCGTGGGTTCGATTCCCATCACCCGCTCCATTTAAACTTAATTAAATATGTCCCAGTAGCTCAGCCGGATAGAGCATACGCCTTCTAAGCGTACGGTCGGGAGTTCGAATCTCTCCTGGGACGCTATCGAAATACTTTATGTTTAGTTTAGTAATTTAGAAAAGCGCTTGTAAATGTTGTTAAATCAATGTTTACAAGCGTTTTTCTATATCATCAAACTATGTTAAGAATACGAGAGAAAACGATATAAAAATAAACTTTTTCACACGAATTTTACACATTAGATGTGCATTTCTCGAATCATCCTCCTTTCAAGCAAAAAGCACCTATTACACTTACAAGTGTTCTAGGTGCTTTTTGTCTTTGTCGATATGTCTCTCATTGATTTTTAATACGATTTAGTTCAAGTTCATTCTGTACTGTTTTTTGGAAAGTCAAAGTAATATCTGATTCAAGATGGGATAAACTATGTTTCACTTCTTTGAAACGTTGAGTCATTTCTTCACGGGTGCCTTGCTGTCCTGTGTGAATGATTTGTAGAGACGTTCTAGTTTCGGTACGGAATTCTTTAAGTTCTGATTCGATGTTGTTTACTTTCTTTGCTAAATTCTTTTGGCCAACTTCTAAACTTTTCTGTCCTTCCTCCAATGAGGTTAATTTCTGCAATATCAAATCTAATGTTTTCTCCACTAACTTCCCACCCTTTCTACTTATTCCGTTCATTCGCTCCATATATAACAATATAATAACAAAAGTGAACAAGTAAATTAATAATTTATTCTTCTTTCCTAAGATAACCATTCTTGGATTTTAAGGAATGTTATCCCGTAATTATTTTCCGGTTGACCAAAGCAAGATTATTGTGTATTTTTTTGTTTTTTATATTATTTTGAAATAGAATAAAAACACAAATAAAAAAATAAAATATTTTTTTATTTTCTAAAATCATTGTCAAATCAAAGTTGGAAACGCATTCAGAAAAGTATCTTTATCAAAATAATCTAATAATTATAAAAAAGAGGGTTGACTCGAGTGGAATTACGGAGTAAGATAATCCTCAAATAAAGAAAACGTTGACGAGGAAAAGTAATCTCAGTTAGGTATCTACAGAGAGCCGGTGGTGCTGCAAACCGGTGTTACCCCTGATGGTGAACTCACCTCTGAGTGTCAATCTGAACGATGATTTGCTATTAGGATTGACCGAGTGTTTTAAATCACTCGTTACAAAAAAAGGGCGGAGCAATGTGGAATTATGATCATTGTCGCTCATGAGGTGCTGCTCCGAAAGGAGTATCACGAATTTAGGGTGGTATCGTGGAGAGCTAAAACCTTTTCACCCCTTTGCTTTTGGGCTTATATGGGGTGGAAAGGTTTTTTGTATTTTAGGATTAGTATTTATGAAATTTATGCAAGGAGAAATTTAAGAAACAGGAGGCTTTTATATATGGGCACAAATGTAAAAGCGGAAGCAAAAACAATCCCTCAGAAAATGAATGGTGGAAAAATGTTAGTCGAGGCTTTAAAGGCTGAGGGAGTGGAAGTCATTTTTGGTTATCCAGGTGGAGCAGTATTGCCAATCTATGATGAAATTTACGATTCTGGTATCCACCACGTCTTAACTAGACATGAGCAAGGAGCAATCCATGCTGCTGAAGGATATGCTAGAGTTTCCGGCAAGCCGGGTGTTTGCATAGCAACATCAGGTCCGGGAGCAACGAATATTGTTACGGGATTAGCAGATGCCATGATGGATTCCTTGCCTTTAGTAGTTTTCACAGGTCAAGTAGCAACGGGAGTTATTGGCTCCGATGCTTTCCAAGAAGCCGATGTGATCGGAATAACAATGCCGATTACTAAATATAGCTACCAAGTCCGTACAACAGACGAATTACCAAAGGTTATTAAAGAAGCATTCCATATCGCCAATACAGGTCGTAAAGGACCGGTATTAATAGATATTCCAAAAGATGTAGCGATTGCGTCTGATCTGTTTAATTATGATGAAATCGAAGTTAATATTCCGAGCTACCAGCCAAACTACACTCCGAATCATCTGCAAATCAGAAAAGTGGTAGAAGCTGTAAGTTCAGCAAAGAAACCGGTAATTCTAGCAGGTGCAGGCGTCCTTCATGCCAATGCACATGAGGAATTAAGAACTTATGCTGAACAACAAAGTTTACCTGTAGTTAATACACTTTTAGGTTTAGGTGCGATGCCTGGAAGTCATGAATTGTTTTTAGGAATGGGCGGTATGCATGGTACTTATACAGCCAATATGGCATTGTACGAATGTGACCTTCTCATTAATATCGGTGCTCGCTTCGATGACCGTGTTACCGGAAATTTAGCACATTTTGCACCAAATGCTAAAGTCGTTCATATCGATATTGACCCTGCAGAGATTGGGAAAAATGTGCCAACACAAATCCCTGTAGTTGCTGATGCTAAGGAGGCATTACAAGCTTTAATCGCTGAAGATGGGGCTAAAGGAGATTTCTCAATCTGGATTAAAAAGCTTAGAAATTGGAAAGAGGAATATCCGCTTGTCTATAGAAAAGAAGTAAATGTCTTAAAGCCACAACGCTTAATCGAGCTTGTCCATGAATTAACGGACGGAAATGCGATTGTTACGACAGATGTTGGACAACATCAAATGTGGTCAGCTCAATATTACTCATTTGATAAACCTAATAAATGGGTAACATCTGGCGGTTTAGGGACAATGGGATTTGGTTTCCCAGCAGCGATTGGCGCTCAACTAGCCAGTCCTAATGAAACGGTTGTAAGTGTCGTTGGGGACGCTGGTTTTCAAATGACGCTGCAAGAATTGTCAGTTATTAAAGAAAAAAATCTACCAATCAAAATTGTAATTGTGAATAATAAGGCATTAGGCATGGTTCGTCAATGGCAAGAGCTTTTCTATGAAGAACGCTATTCACATTCTTTAGTTCCTGATCAACCTGACTTCGTAAAATTAGCAGAAGCCTATGGGGTTAAAGGTTTGAGAGCGGCTAATGAAGAGGAAGCAAAAGCTGTCTTAAAAGAAGCATTTGAACATAATGGACCAGTTCTAATAGATTTCCGAGTTGCACCAATGGAAAAGGTTTATCCAATGATTGCACCTGGAAAGGGAATTCATGAAATGGTAGGAGTGAAACAATGAAAAGAATAGTAACAGCAACAGTAAATAACCATCCAGGGGTTCTAAATCGCATTACAGGATTATTTACAAGAAGAGATTACAATATCGAAAGCATTACTGTTGGAGTAACTGAAAATCCATCAATTTCTAGAATGACATTTGTTGTAAATGTAGATGATGAAACAAAAACGGAGCAGCTTACAAAGCAGCTGAATAAGCAAATTGACGTCATTAAGGTTCAGGATATTACGGATCTACCTAAAATTGAAAGAGAACTTGCTTTAATTAAAGTCGTTAGCAATCCTCAAACTCGAAGTGAATTAGCGGGTATTATTGATCCGTTTAGGGCAAGCATCGTAGATGTGAGCCGTGATTCTTTAGTTGTTCAAGTCACAGGGGATAGTCAGAAAATTGAGGCTTTAATCGAGCTCATTCGACCTTATGGAATTAAGGAAATTGCTAGAACTGGCACAACGGCTTTCACTCGTGGTTCAAAAAAAGGCAGTGGTCAAGAGAAAAGCCAAGGAACATATGCAAACTAAGGTATTTTTTTAAAAAATTACAATAAATCTAAAACAATTTTTCGAAAACTAAGGAGAGATATTAAATGGCAAAGGTATATTATAACGGAGACGCAAACGAAGCAGTATTAAACGGGAAAAAGGTTGCAATCATTGGCTATGGCTCACAAGGTCATGCACATGCTCTTAACTTAAAAGAAAGCGGCGTTGATGTAGTAGTAGGTATTCGCCCAGGAAAATCAGCTGAACAAGCAAAAGCTGACGGACATACAGTATTAACAGTTAAAGATGCAGCTGAAGCAGCTGACATCATTATGATTCTTTTACCAGATGAGCATCAACCAAAAGTATATAATGAAGAAATTAAACCTGGCTTATCAGCGGGTAAATCATTAGTATTTGCACACGGTTTTAACATTCATTTTGGTCAAATCACACCACCACAAGACGTTAACGTATTCCTAGTTGCACCAAAAGGACCAGGACACCTAGTTCGTCGTACTTACACTGAAGGTGCAGGAGTACCAGCATTATTCGCAATCTATCAAGATGCTACTGGTGATGCAAGAGATCTTGCGTTAGCTTATGCAAAACAAATCGGTGCAGCACGCGCTGGTGTTCTAGAAACTACATTTAAAGAAGAAACTGAAACTGACTTATTCGGTGAGCAAGCAGTTCTTTGCGGTGGTACTACAGCATTAGTAAAAGCTGGTTTTGAAACATTGGTTGAAGCTGGCTACCAACCAGAGGTTGCTTACTTCGAGTGCTTACACGAATTAAAATTAATCGTTGACTTAATGTATGAAGGCGGTCTTGCTAACATGCGCTACTCAATTTCTGATACTGCTGAATGGGGAGACTTCGTGTCAGGTCCACGTGTAATTGATGCGAGCGTAAAAGACCGTATGAAAGATGTATTAACAGATATTCAAAAAGGTAGATTTGCAAAAGGCTGGATCCTAGAAAACCAATTAGGTCGTCCAGAGTATAATGCAATCAAGAGAGCTGAAAATGAGCATTTAATTGAAAAGGTTGGAGAAGAGCTTCGTGAAATGATGCCGTTCGTAAAACCAAGAAAACCAAGGGAAGTGGTCACTAGTGCGAAAAATTAATATTTTTGATACTACACTTCGTGATGGTGAGCAGTCAGCAGGGATTAACCTAAACCATTCCGAAAAAATGGAAGTTGCACGTCAGCTTGAACGTTTAGGAGTAGATATAATAGAAGCCGGGTTTCCGGCTTCTTCAAAAGGTGATTTTCGTGCGGTTAAGGAAATTGCTGATACAATAAGAAATTGTTCCGTGACTGGCTTATCCCGTTCTAATATGAAAGATATTGATATTTCATGGGAGGCACTAAAAGACGGAGCAGAGCCAAGGCTCCATCTATTTATTGCGACCTCACCTATCCATATGCAATATAAGTTAAAAATGACACCAGAACAAGTTCTGCAAACAGCTGTTGATTCTGTGAAATATGCAGCCCAAAAATTCCCGATTATCCAATTCTCAGCAGAGGATGCAACACGCAGTGATTTACCATTCTTAGCACAGGTTGTCAAAGCGGTAATTGATGCAGGTGCAACAGTCATTAATATTCCTGATACAGTAGGCTATACAACACCAAAAGAATACGGACAAATTTTCACATACCTAAAAGAAAATGTTCCTAATATCGGAAAAGCGATTCTTTCTACCCACTGCCATGACGATTTAGGTATGGCTGTAGCTAATTCACTATCTGCAGTTGAGCATGGTGCAGGCCAAGTAGAATGTACAATCAACGGGATCGGTGAAAGAGCAGGAAATGCAGCTTTAGAAGAAATCGGTGTTGCCCTTCATATCCGCAATGATTTCTATCAAGCTAAAACCGGTCTAAATTTACAACAAATCAAGAAGACTAGTACACTTGTAAGTAAATTGACAGGTGTGATCGTTCCTCCTAATAAAGCTGTAATTGGTAAGAATGCTTTTGCACACGAATCAGGCATTCACCAAGACGGCATTTTAAAAGAAAAGTCAACATATGAAATTATCTCACCAGAGCTTGTTGGTGTTGCTTCAAATGACATGGTTCTTGGAAAGCATTCCGGACGTCATGCCTTCCGTAACCGTATGGAGGAGCTAGGTTATACTTTAACAACAGAGGAAATTAATAATTTATTTGTTGCCTTTAAAGAATTAGCAGACAAAAAGAAAGAAATCACTGATGACGATTTACTTTCATTATTATTTGAAGAAAAACTAGGTAGCTCAGTGAAATTCTACAGCTTGAAATCGCTTCAAGTTCAATATGTAACACATCAAGTAACAACAGCCACAATCTCTATGACAACTCCGGAAAATGAAGAAGTACATGAAGCATGTACAGGTTCTGGTAGTGTTGAAGCGATCTACAATACTTTGGAAAGAATTATTGGTTCTAAGGTACATTTAGAAGATTATCGAATCCAAGCTAATACAGGTGGTAGGGATGCGCTTGCTGAAGTATTTGTTAAAATCAACTTCCAAGGTATGACTTCAAGCGGCAGGGGTTCTGCTCAGGATGTATTAGAGGCTTCTGCGAAGGCGTATATCAACGCAGTAAATCGTATTTTATTACAGCAGCAATATCGTGAAGAATTACAGAATCTTGTGAAATAATACTCTATTAAAATTTTAGAGGGGATTTAATCGAAAGATAAAATCCCCCCTCCCAAGTGTTGAAAGGAGGAGACCCTTTGGAAAAAAAGATAGCCGTATTACCTGGAGATGGGATCGGAAAAGAAATTGTAGCAGGTGCAATTGAAGTATTAAAAGTGGTTGCTGAGGAGTATAACCACCAATTCATATTTGAATATGGAAGACTTGGTGGTGAAGCAATCGATGTAGATGGGACTCCACTACCTCAAGCAACTGTTGACCTTTGTAAAGACAGTGATGCAATCCTTCTTGGTGCAGTTGGTGGACCTAAATGGGATCAAAATACACCAGCGCTTCGACCTGAGGCAGGACTTTTAGCCATTCGTAAGGAGCTCGGGCTTTTTGCGAACCTAAGACCAGTTCAAGCTATTTCAAGTCTTACAGATGCTTCAACCTTGAAAAAAGAAGTAATCGACGGTGTCGATTTAATGATAGTTAGGGAATTAACAGGTGGAATCTATTTCGGTTCTCCAAGGGAGCGTCGAGAAGAAAACGGTCAAAGAATGGTTGTAGATACGCTTTCCTATACAAATGAGGAAATTGAAAGAATTATTCGAAAAGCTTTCGAATTAGCGATGATCCGTAATAAAAAAGTAACTTCCGTTGATAAAGCCAATGTTCTTGAATCAAGCAGAGTTTGGCGTGAAATTGCAAATGAAGTTGCTAAAGATTTCCCGGAAGTAGAATTAGAGCATATGCTTGTTGATAACGCAGCGATGCAATTAATTAGAGCACCTAAGCAGTTCGATGTTATGGTTACTGAAAACATGTTTGGAGATATTTTGAGTGATGAGGCGTCGATGTTAACAGGCTCGCTTGGAATGTTATCTTCAGCAAGCCTTTCTGCAAATGGTCCTGGCCTATATGAACCGGCGCATGGTTCTGCTCCGGATATCGCCGGCCAAAATAAGGCTAATCCGTTAGCTACGATTCTATCAACGGCAATGATGTTAAAGTACTCTTTTAATCTAATAGAAGAAGGAAATGTCATCGAAGAAGCCGTTAATAGAGTGTTGGAAAAAGGCTATAGAACGGCAGATATTTCGGAAGAAAATACAAAGCTAACTTCAACTACCGAAATGGTTGAACAGGTTATTAATGAAATAAAAGAAATTAGTAAAGCAAAACCGATGCCAGCCAAAGCTTAAGGCTGGCATCGATTTTAACTTCATATAAACTGAAGTTAAAAATAAAGAGGAGGAAAAGAAATGGGGACGCCAAAAACGATCATTGAAAAAGTTTGGGAAAAACACGAAGTCGTATCTGAACAAGGAAAGCCCTCATTATTATATATTGATTTGCACCTAGTCCATGAGGTAACATCTCCACAGGCATTTGAAGGACTTCGTCTGAAAAACCGCAAGCTAAGACGCCCAGACCTAACTTTTGCAACAATGGACCATAATGTGCCAACAGAAAATAAATTCAACATTACTGATGAAATTGCAAAAAAACAAATTGATACACTAAGTGAAAACTGTGAAGCATTTGGTGTTGAAATAGCTGATTTAAACAGCCCTGATCAAGGAATTGTTCATGTAATTGGACCGGAGCTTGGCTTAACACAGCCAGGGAAAACAATCGTATGTGGTGATAGTCATACCGCTACACATGGTGCGTTTGGTGCTCTTGCATTTGGAATCGGTACTAGTGAAGTAGAACATGTCATGGCTACACAGTCACTTTGGCAAGTAAAACCGAAAACATTAAAAGTAGAAGTGACAGGTAAGCTTTTACCTGGGGTGACAGCTAAAGACGTCATCTTAGCGTTTATTGCTAAATACGGTGTGAATTTCGGTACAGGTCATATTATCGAATATACTGGTGAAGTCATTCGCAATATGACAATGGAAGAAAGAATGACAGTATGTAACATGTCAATTGAAGCTGGTGCGAAAGCTGGTTTAATTAGCCCTGATGAAACAACGATTAATTATTTAAAAGGCAGAAGATATGCTCCTCAAGGTGAAGAGTTTGAAAAGGCTGCACGGGAATGGTTAGCTCTAGCAACTGATGAAGGTGCAACTTATGACAACGAAGTCACTATGAAGGGGGAGGATATCGAACCGCAAGTAACATGGGGAACCAATCCTTCTATGGGCATTCCGGTAAATGCACCTGTTCCATCTCCGGAAGATTTCAAAAATGAGTCAGATCAAAAAGCGGTGCGCCAAGCACTAGAGTATATGGGGTTAGAGCCAGGAGTTCCAATGACAGAAGTTCCTATTCAACACGTCTTTATTGGTTCCTGTACGAATTCTCGTATTAGTGACTTACGTGCGGCAGCTAACGTAGTGAAAGGACAAAAAGTGGCAGAAGGTGTACGAGCATTAGTTGTACCTGGATCCCAAAAGGTAAAACTAGAAGCAGAAAAAGAAGGCTTGGATAAAATTTTCATTGAAGCCGGTTTCGATTGGCGCGAAGCGGGATGCAGTATGTGTTTAGGTATGAATCCTGATATTGTCCCTGAAAAGGAACGTTGTGCTTCCACTTCAAATCGAAATTTCGAAGGCCGTCAAGGTAAAGGTTCGAGAACACATCTTGTAAGTCCGGAAATGGCTGCAGCCGCTGCGATTGCAGGCCATTTTGTAGATGTTCGCACTTTCATGAAGGAAGCCGTTCAATAATACGGAGGGAGGATTTCTAAATATGGAACCAATTGTAATTCACACAGGAAAAGTTGCAGGTCTTGACCGTGTAAATGTAGATACAGACCAAATTATCCCGAAGCAGTTTTTAAAACGGATTGAAAGAACGGGATTTGGGAAATTTTTATTCAATGACTGGCGTTATAATAACGATGGGACAGAAAATGAAAGCTTTGAATTAAACCGTCCGGAAAATAAAGGGGCTTCCATCCTTGTTGCGGGTCATAATTTTGGCTGTGGTTCTTCTAGAGAGCATGCACCATGGGCATTGAATGATTACGGTTTTCAAGTTGTCATTGCACCTTCGTTTGCAGATATTTTTTACAATAACTGTTTAAAAAACGGAATGCTGCCTATTCGCTTAGAAGAGTCCATCGTGAAAGATTTATTAGCTAAGTCTATTGCTGCTGATTTTGAATTAACAGTAGACCTTAAAAATCAAGTTATAGTTGATGGGGATCACAAATACACATTTGAAATTGATCCTTATTGGAAGGAAATGCTTATTAATGGCTGGGATGAAATCGACGTAACCTTAAAATATGATGAAGCGATTGCTTCTTATGAGGCAAAATAAGTGAATATCAATGATTAATGTGAGACTGATCATAATGGTCAGTCTCTTGTATTTAGTCGAAGAACTTGCTAAACTAATGAACAATACAAATCCCAAGTATTGGGGCGAGATTATGGAAAAAAAGAAACAAAGAAACAACAGCAAGATTATCCCTTTTCCGAACTTAGAGGATCGTCTTCTAAATAACGGTATGGAAGCTTTGAAGGAAAAACGCTATAAAGATGCATTACAATTTTTTAACCAATTTACAGCCTACAATCAAAGCTACCCCGAGGTTCAGGTAGGGATCGTTGTTTGTCTAGTGGAGCTCGGGCTATACGAAGATGCCAAGGATAAGTGTGAGCGTCTATTACAAGAGGATATTGGCGATTATTTTAATGTTATGCAAATTTACATAACTATTTTAATCCAATTAAGTGAATACGATAAGGTGGTAACGATATTAGAGGCGCTGTTTGAGGAGGAAAAAGTCCCGCCGGAATACGCAGGAGAGCTTTTTCATTTACTAGAATTCTCAAGAAAAAGCAGCGACCGCCTATATGGATCAAGTAGTCAAATTGAATCCGCTGTAAATATCCAGGCTCTCGGACATATTCTTGAAAATGGAAATATTTCAGAACAGCTTCAAGCCATTCAAAATTTAAGGAAAGAAACTACCATCTCTGAAATAATGGAAGTTCTAAAAAATGTAGTAGGAGATAGACACACGCATCCTGTCATTCAGTCCATGGTTCTTCAGTTAATGATCGAAAAAGGAATCCATGAAAGTGTTGTTATTCAAAAATTTGATTGGACAATGAAACTGGATCTTGATGAAGTGATAGAAATTTTCGAGCATCCCTTTACGATCCAAGTCTTAAATAAATTGGAGGATATCTTAATTCACGAAAATCCTACGTTATTTGATGCAGTAAAAGAGCTCTGGGAAAGATTTTTATTTGTACTATTTCCGTTTCAGCCTAAACCGTTAGATCTGAATGTCTGGGCCGGAGCGCTCCATAAGTTTGGATATCAGTTGTTTGGAATAGATATCTCCGACGAAGAGATTGAGGATATTTATCATGTCGAAATCAATAGGATTGACCAGGCTTGTCAGCAAATTTTGGAGGTAGAAAAACTATCAATGATAGGTCATTGATAGAAGTTATCAAAAAAAGAATAGACACAATTATTGTAAGTTATCTTTTCTATGTGTATAATGTAATGGTTGTAATAGTGTCTTTTTTATACATAACTAAATGTGAATTATATATGTTGGAGGGAAATATAAATGTCTGCAAAATGGGAAAAGTTAGAAGGAAATCAAGGCGTCTTAACGATAGAAGTAGATGCTGAAACAGTAAGCCAAGCTCTAGACACAGCGTTTAAAAAGGTTGTAAATAAGGTCAATGTTCCAGGATTCCGTAAAGGGAAAGTACCTCGCAAAATGTTCGAACAACGTTTTGGTGTAGAATCTCTTTACCAAGATGCTTTAGATGTAATGCTTCCAGAAGCATACGGCAAAGCTGTAGAAGAAACTGGAATTGAGCCTGTAGATTATCCAGAAATTGATGTTCAACAAATGGAAAAAGGAAAATCAATGATTTTCACAGCAACAGTAATTGTTAAGCCTGAAGTACAATTAGGCGAATACAAAGGTCTTGAAGTTGAAGAACAAGACACAACTGTTACAGATGAAGATGTTGAAGCTGAATTAAAAAGTCTTCAAGAAAAAAATGCTGAATTAGTTGTGAAAGAAGAAGGCGAAGTTGTAAACGGCGATACAGTTGTGATCGACTTTGAAGGCTTTGTTGATGGTGAAGCATTTGATGGCGGTCAAGCAGATAACTATAGCTTAACTATAGGCTCTGGACAATTTATTCCAGGTTTTGAAGAGCAAATCGTTGGAATGAAAGCTGGCGAAGAGAAGGATGTAAATGTTACATTCCCTGAAGAATACCATGCACCTGAATTAGCAGGAAAGCCAGCCGTATTTAAAGTAAACTTACATGAAATTAAATATAAAGAGCTTCCTGAATTAGATGATGAGTTTGCAAAAGATGTTGACGATGAAGTTGAAACTTTAGATGAGCTAAAAGCAAAGCTTAAAGAAAAACTTCAAGGCGATAAAGAACATCAAGCAAAACATGCAAAAGAAGATGCAGTGATTGGTAAAGCAGTTGAAAATGCAACTGTTGACATTCCAGAAGCTATGATTAAGTCAGAAACTGACCGTATGATGAAAGAATTCGAACAACGTTTACAAATGCAAGGATTAAACCTTGAGTTATACTTCCAATTCTCAGGTCAAGATGAAAGTGCTCTTCGTGAGCAAATGAAAACTGATGCTGAAGGTCGCGTAAAAACGAACTTAGTTTTAGAAGCAATCGTTGCTGCAGAAAATATTGAAGTTACCGATGCAGATATCGAAGCTGAATATGAGAATATTGGAAAAATGTATAATATGCCAGCAGAAGAAGTTAAGAAAATGTTAGGCAGCAATAATTACGTTGCAGAAGATTTAAAAATGAAAAAAGCGATCGATTACCTTGTCGAGAATAGCAAAGTTAGTGCATAATATTTAACTAAAGTTAAGCCTCCGGGCGCAAATACACCAAGGCGTATTTGATTAATAAAAACAAGGCGCGAGATGTTCGTGCCTTGTTTTACACTATTCATACCAACCAGTTAAACGGGGTATAATAAGTTGAGAAAATAAAGGAGAGGAGGAAAGTAAGAGCGTTAGTAATTGGTCAATTTTTTAGAAAGATACATATACATAATAAAGACAATACATATTTCTCTGAGGTATTTTATTACCAGTTTTGTTTCAATATGTGATAAAATCTCAGTACATAATTAATTGGAAAAGACAAATAAAAAGTTGGCAGCTTAGAATTAGACTGATCGGTTATGAAATAAAGTAAGGGGTGAGTATATGTTTAAATTTAATGATGAAAAAGGGCAATTGAAATGCTCATTCTGTGGAAAAACGCAGGATCAAGTTCGAAAGCTCGTGGCTGGCCCGGGTGTATATATATGCGATGAGTGTATTGAATTATGTACAGAAATTGTTGAAGAAGAGCTTGGAACAGAAGAAGAAGTTGAATTTAAAGATGTGCCAAAGCCAAAGGAAATTCGTGAAATCCTTAATGACTATGTTATCGGTCAGGAAGCCGCTAAAAAGTCATTATCTGTAGCTGTATATAATCATTACAAGCGTATTAACTCAAATAGTAAAATTGATGATGTTGAACTTTCTAAAAGTAATATCGTTATGATTGGACCAACAGGTAGCGGTAAAACATTACTAGCTCAAACATTGGCGAGAATTTTAAATGTACCATTTGCCATTGCAGATGCAACGTCTTTAACAGAAGCTGGTTATGTTGGTGAAGATGTTGAAAATATTTTGCTGAAATTAATTCAAGCAGCTGATTATGATGTTGAGAAAGCAGAAAAAGGTATCATTTATATTGACGAAATTGATAAAGTAGCCCGCAAATCAGAGAATCCATCGATTACTCGTGATGTATCTGGTGAAGGGGTACAGCAAGCGCTATTAAAAATATTAGAAGGTACTGTTGCGAGCGTGCCGCCACAAGGTGGACGCAAACATCCGCATCAGGAATTTATTCAAATCGATACAACGAATATTTTATTTATTTGCGGCGGTGCGTTTGACGGGATCGAATCTATTATTAAAAGACGACTTGGCAAAAAGGTCATCGGCTTTGGAACAGATGCAAAACAGGAAGATATTCCGCAAAAGGAGCTTTTAACAAAAGTATTGCCTGAAGACTTGCTTCGTTTTGGACTAATTCCGGAATTTATCGGCCGTTTGCCTGTCATTGCGACATTAGAGCAGTTAGATGAGGACGCATTGGTTGAAATTCTGACAAGGCCAAAAAATGCATTAATTAAGCAATATCAAAAAATGCTTGAGTTGGATAATGTAGAACTTGAGTTTGATGATGAAGCATTAATTGAAATTGCGAAGCGTGCTATTGAACGAAAAACGGGAGCACGCGGATTGCGCTCCATTATCGAAGGAATCATGCTTGATGTGATGTATGATCTTCCATCAAGAGATGATATCGATAAGTGTACAATTACGGCTGCAACCGTTCGTGAAGAGGAAGGCGCTCGTCTCCATCTGAAAAATGGCAAGGTTGTTGAATTCGAAAATAAAAAAGAAACACCACGTGAAACTGCATAATGAATTATTAAGAATGCGAAGAGGTTGTCTAAATAAGACAGCCTCTTTTTTAGTGCGCTTTCAAGAAAAAGTTGTTTATTGAACCCATTGCACGGAAATACTAGCAATTAAGTATCTATACAAAATACATATTACATCAAGTGCAGGAGGTAAAATATGGATTGGACATCAATTGCATTGTTCGTTCAACTTTTCTTTGGGATCATAATCGGACTATACTTCTGGAACCTCTTACGTAATCAAAGGACTCAAAAAGTATCAATTGATAGAGAATCAAAAAAAGAAATGGAAGAGCTTCAGAAAATGCGCTCCATATCATTATCTGAACCGCTTGCAGAAAAAGTAAGACCGACATCATTCAAAGATGTAATTGGCCAAGAAGACGGAATCAGGGCATTACGGGCAGCGATCTGCGGTCCAAATCCGCAGCATGTCATTATTTATGGCCCCCCAGGGGTTGGGAAGACAGCAGCAGCGCGTTTAGTTTTAGAAGAAGCCAAAAAACAAAAACAAACACCATTTAAATCAGATGCCGTCTTTATTGAATTAGATGCCACTACTGCACGTTTTGATGAAAGAGGAATTGCCGATCCCCTTATCGGTTCTGTTCATGATCCGATCTATCAAGGGGCTGGTGCCATGGGGCAAGCAGGTATTCCGCAGCCGAAACAAGGAGCGGTTACGAATGCGCATGGCGGAATATTATTTATTGATGAAATCGGTGAGCTTCATCCTATCCAAATGAACAAGCTCTTAAAGGTACTTGAGGATCGCAAGGTCTTTTTAGAAAGCGCTTATTATAGTGCGGAAAATCCGCAAATACCAGCCCATATCCATGATATTTTTAAAAATGGGCTACCGGCAGACTTTAGAATGATTGGAGCAACGACTAGAACACCAGAAGAAATCCCGCCAGCCATTCGCTCAAGATGCATGGAAGTATTTTTCCGTGAACTGGACCCTGAAGAAATTGCAAAGGTTGCAAAAAATGCTGCCAATAAAATAAAAATGGAAGTATCAGAAAACGGTATTGAAATCGTTTCAAGATATACGAAAAATGGTCGAGAAGCCGTTAATTTAATGCAAATTGCAGCAGGGCTAGCCATATCTGAAAACAAACAGGATATTTCTGAAAGGGAAATCGAATGGGTCGTCCATTCAAGCCAGTTATCACCTCGTTACGAAAAGAAAATTCATGAGGAGCCAAAAGTGGGGCTCGTGAATGGTCTGGCTGTTTTCGGACCTAATATGGGAGCATTGCTAGAAATTGAAGTATCCGTCATTCCGGCCCTAGAAAAGGGATCTATCAATATAACAGGAATTGTCGAAGAAGAAAGCATCGGAAATCAAGGGAAATCCATTCGACGTAAGAGCATGGCGAAGGGATCAATTGAAAATGTTGTGACTGTATTGCGTTCTATGGGTGTGAAAGCGTCAGATTATGATATCCATGTAAATTTCCCTGGGGGCGTTCCTGTAGACGGACCTTCTGCAGGAGTTGCAATGGCAACCGCGATTTTTTCTGCTATACACAAGCTAACGGTTGATAATACTGTAGCGTTTACCGGCGAAATAAGTGTCCATGGAAATGTGAAGCCAGTTGGAGGAGTTGTGGCCAAGGTAAGGGCTGCTCAAAAAGCAGGGGCAAAAAAAGTATTTATCCCGAAAGAAAATTATCAAACCATTCTTGATGAAATTGATGGAATAGAAGTTATTCCTGTTGTCCATTTGAATGAAGTATTTTCAAATGTATTTCCACACTTCTACGAAGGTGAGGAAGAGCAGTACAACGAAGCTATTCCTGCTTCCAGTTCAGACCCAAATCTTCCACCAGCATCAGTATAACTTTATTCAGCTAAACTGAATAAAGTTATAGCCTTCGGCGGATGCCTCAGATTTTTAGAGGTAGTTTTTCGAGCATGTCAGCTCGAAAATATCCGCTGGGCGCAAATACGCCAAGGCGAATTTGATATGTGTAAAAAGGGGTTGCCAAAAGGTGTCGTTATTATTGACTCTTCTTTGGCGCCCCATGACATTTTTGTACTATATAAAATATAATTTTTTATGGATTATAGTATAAGAAAATACATCGATATTTGCCATTATGGGCAAATATCATGTTTTTCTAATTTACTTTTACCTATAATCACTAACATATCAATAGACAAGAGTTATTTAAATAAGATAGAATTGTTAAAAGGCATAACTTTATTTAGTAAAATGGGCGCAAATATGCCAAGGCGCATTTGATATATGGAGGTAACTTAGGATATGACGAATAATAAAGAGATGATCGTCCCCCTCCTTCCGTTGCGTGGTTTACTTGTATATCCAACGATGGTACTTCATTTGGATGTCGGACGAGAAAAGTCAGTACAGGCACTTGAAAAGGCTATGGTAGATGAACATTTAATTTGTCTTGCCACACAAAAAGAAGTAGGTGTTAATGACCCGTCGGAAGAAGATATTTTTGAAGTGGGAACCCTTTCAAAAGTAAAACAAATGCTTAAGCTTCCGAATGGAACGATTCGCGTACTTGTTGAAGGAATAAGCAGAGCAAGGATTTTACAGTATATTGATGATGAAGATACATTTTTAGTACAGATTGAACAAATCGTAGAGTCCGAGGAAGCAAATTCAGAAGAACGTGCGCTAATGAGGACTTTACTTAGCCAATTCGAACAATACATAAAACTTTCAAAAAAAATAACTGCTGAAACATACGCATCTGTTGCTGATATAGAAGGACCGGGGAGAATGGCAGATATTATTTCCTCTCATTTATCCTTAAAAATAAAGGAAAAACAAGACATTTTAGAGACATTAGATGTAAAAGAACGTCTCGAAAAAATGATTGTATTAATAAATAATGAAAAAGAAATTTTAAATTTAGAAAAGAAAATCGGGCAGCGTGTAAAACGTTCGATTGAACGTACACAAAAGGAATATTATCTCCGTGAACAGATGAAGGCGATTCAGAAGGAATTAGGGGATAAAGAAGGAAAAACAGGCGAGGTTGAAACGTTTAGGGATAAAATTGAGCAAGCACAAATGCCTGAGCGGGTAAAAGAAACAGCTTTGAAAGAAGTGGATCGGTTTGAAAAAGTACCGGCTAGTTCAGCAGAAAGTTCCGTTATCCGCAATTATATTGATTGGCTATTAGCACTTCCATGGCATAAGGAAACGACCGATAACCTCGATATTAAAAATGCCGAAAATGTATTGGATGCAGATCATTACGGTCTTGAGAAGGTTAAGGAACGTGTATTAGAATATTTAGCTGTTCAAAAGCTAACCAAATCATTAAAAGGTCCGATTCTATGTCTAGTAGGCCCTCCAGGGGTTGGTAAGACGTCGTTAGCGCGATCTATCTCTAAAGCGTTGGGAAGAAATTTCGTCAGGGTATCACTTGGTGGTGTTCGTGATGAAGCGGAAATTCGCGGTCATCGTCGGACCTATGTAGGTGCGATGCCAGGAAGAATTATTCAAGGGATGAAAAAAGCAGGAACGATCAATCCATTGTTCCTCCTTGATGAAATTGACAAAATGTCAAGTGACTTTCGCGGCGATCCGTCTTCAGCAATGCTGGAGGTGTTGGATCCAGAGCAAAACGCGAACTTTAGTGATCACTATATAGAAGAAACCTATGATCTTTCAAAAGTTATGTTCATTGCGACAGCAAATAACATTGGTACTATCCCAGGTCCATTATTAGACCGTATGGAAGTGATCTCAATTGCTGGCTACACTGAGGTTGAAAAACTTCATATTGCCAAAGATCATCTCCTACCTAAACAAGTCAAAGCGCATGGACTTGAGAAAGGTAAATTACAAATTCGTGATGAAGCTTTAATAAAGGTGATTCGTACATATACACGGGAGGCCGGTGTCAGAAGTCTAGAACGGCAAATTGCCAATTTGTGTAGAAAAGCAGCCAAAATTATCGTAACGGAAGACCGAAAAAGAATTATTATTACCGAAAAAAGCCTTGAAGAATTTCTTGGGAAACCACGTTTCCGCTTTGGGCAGGCAGAAATTCAAGACCAGGTTGGGGCTGCAACAGGCTTGGCCTATACAACTGCCGGCGGCGATACTTTAGCGATTGAAGTATCTGTCGTTCCTGGAAAGGGGAAATTGACCTTAACCGGAAAGTTGGGCGAAGTTATGAAGGAATCTGCCCAGGCTGCATTCAGTTATATTCGTTCAAGAGCGAAGGAATTAAATATTGATCCTGAATTCCATGAAAAGAACGATATTCATATTCACGTTCCCGAGGGGGCTATTCCTAAGGATGGACCGTCTGCGGGAATAACGATGGCAACGGCACTCGTTTCGGCATTAACAGGCCGAGCTGTTCGAAAAGAGGTCGGTATGACCGGTGAAATCACCCTTAGAGGTCGAGTACTTCCTATTGGTGGTTTAAAGGAAAAATCATTGGCTGCCCATCGTGCCGGGTTAAAAACGATTATAATCCCTAAAGAAAATGAAAAAGACCTCGAAGACATCCCTGAAAGTGTAAGAGATGATCTTATGTATATACCAGTTGAACATTTAGATGAAGTGTTAGAACATGCTTTAACAGGAGAGGGAAAATGAAAGTAACAAAAGCAGAGATTGTCATCAGTGCCGTCAAGCCTGAACAATACCCAAATGACCCATGGCCCCATTTTGCGTTGGCAGGTCGTTCGAATGTTGGCAAGTCATCATTCATTAATAAAATGCTGAACCGAAAAAATTTAGCTAGGACTTCTTCTAAGCCAGGAAAAACACAAACATTAAATTTCTATAATATTAATGATATTTTTTATTTTGTCGATGTTCCTGGATATGGTTTTGCGAAGGTTTCGAAAAAAGATCGGGAAGCTTGGGGGAAAATGATTGAAACATATCTAACAACAAGTGAAAATCTCCGAGCTGTCATTCAAATCGTGGATATCCGCCATAAACCTACGGAAGATGATAAACTAATGTATAATTTTTGCAAGCATTACGAAATGCCGGTTATTATTATTGCTACAAAGGCAGATAAAATACCGAAAGGCAAATGGGACAAGCATTTAAAAGTAATAAAAGAAACGTTGAATATTGATCCGAATGATCCGGTTGTCACTTTTTCGTCTGAAACGGGAAAAGGAAAAGATGAGGCATGGTCGATTATTCAGCGATATATGTAACTTTATTCAATAGAATAATGGGACGGGGAGCGAGGCTCCTTGTCCTATTTTTTTGCAGGGGTCAAAGTTGGGCCAGAGAACCCGCCCCCCGTGTCCCACTGGGTCGCCCAAAATAGTCCGATGGGCTTGATTATTCTTGATTATATTTGGTAAGATGTTTAGTAGGAGTAAAGTTATGTCGATTTTTGACTTTCATATACTGTTCATATTTTATCAAAAGTATAATCATATTTTTATGTTATTATTTATATATTGAAATTCTTTCGACAAGAAACTACATGAAGTAGTTTTGACAATAATAGCGGGGTGGAGTAGTAATGCATGTTCTTAAAGTCGGTTTAAATTATAAAACGGCCCCAGTGGAGATTAGAGAAAAGTTAACATTTGATCCTTCTACTGTTCGTGAGGCCCACATCAAACTTAGGGAGCAAAAAAGCGTACTTGAAGATGTGATCATTTCTACTTGTAACCGAACTGAGATTTATGCTGTGGTAGAGCAAATTCATACCGGCCGATATTATATTATGGCGTTTTTGGCAAGTTGGTTCAACTGTGAGATTGAAGAATTTGCACCATATTTATCTATATATGAAAATGATGAAGCGATTGAACATCTATTTCGGGTGACATGCGGATTAGACTCAATGGTATTAGGGGAAACTCAAATTCTAGGACAAGTCCGTGATAGCTTTTTACTTGCACAAGAGGAAAAGACAACAGGTACAATTTTTAATGAGTTATTTAAGCAAGCCATTACTCTTGCGAAAAAAGCTCATAATGAAACTGAGATCGGCGAAAATGCAGTTTCAGTCAGCTACGCAGCGGTAGAGCTTGCTAAGAAAATTTTCGGAAGTCTTGAAAACAAACACATTGTTATCGTTGGTGCCGGTAAAATGGGTGAACTGGCTGCGAAAAACCTTCACGGTAGCGGTGCAGTGCATATCACCGTTATTAATCGTACATTTGAAAAAGCAGTTGAGCTTGCAAACCGGTTTAGTGGTAAGGCTCGTTCAATTGATGAGTTAAGTCAAGCGCTTGTCGATGCTGATATTTTAATAAGCTCAACAGGTTCCAAGGATTTTGTAATTACAAAACAAATGATGGCAAAGGTTGAGAAACAGCGTAAAGGTCGTCCTTTATTTATGGTTGATATTGCTGTGCCACGTGACCTTGATCCATTACTTGATGAACTTGAAAGTGTTTTCTTATATGATATCGACGATCTCCAAGGTGTAGTCGATGCCAATTTAGCTGAACGTGAGAAAGCAGCTGAGTGCATTGGTAAAATGATAGAAATGCAAATCCTCGAGTTTCAGGCTTGGCTCGGTACTTTGGGGGTGGTTCCAATTATTTCAGCGCTAAGGAAACGAGCACTAGCCATCCAAGCTGAAACTATGGACAGCATTGAAAGAAAAATGCCTAACCTAACTGAGCGGGAAAAGAGATTGTTAAATAAACATACAAAGAGCATCATCAATCAATTAATTCGAGAACCGATTAACAGTGCAAAGGAACTTGCTGCGGAGCCTAATGCAGAAGAATCCTTAAAGCTATTTATGAAGATTTTTAATATTGAAGAAGATGTTCAAGAAGAAATAAATGCTCAACGAAAGCAGGAAAAAGTGGTTATACCCATCGAACGAGAAAGGCAATGGGCATATTCAGTAAAGAATGTCTAGAGAGGATTCAATGGTATGGCTACCTTTCAATTTGGCTGGATATACGACGTAACCATCATCTTATATGCCTGTAGTGTTTTAGGCTACTTTATAGATTTTTTGCAGAACAACCGGAAGGCAAATAAAATCGCCTTCTGGTTGCTTGCTATTGTATGGGTTTTGCAATCTATGTTTTTAGTTACCCGAATGATTGAAATGGGACGTTTTCCGATATTGACGATAACGGAAGGTCTTTATTTTTATGCCTGGGTACTAGTTACTTTTTCGCTTATCATAAACAAAGTATTTCGTATTGATTTTATTGTCTTTTTTACAAATGTATTAGGCTTTATCATCATGGCGCTGCACCTATTTGCTCCTGTAGATTATAAGTCCGATGTCTTAGCAATGCAGCTCATTTCTGAACTTTTAATCATCCACATTACGATTGCAATTATTTCATATGGCGCATTTTCACTGTCAGCTATATTTTCCATGATGTATATGCTTCAATATCATATGATTAAAAGAAAAAAATGGAGCCAGCGCTTGCGGCGTTTAGGTGATTTGACAAAGTTGGATCGACTTTCCTACACTCTAAATATGGGTGGGGTACCAATACTTTTAACATCATTAATTTTAGGGTTAGTCTGGGCTTATATCTCGATTGAAGATTTTAAATGGTACGATTTCAAAGTTGTTGGTTCATTCAGTGTTTTAATAGCATATAGTATTTACTTATATGTTCGCATTGCCAAAGGGATTCAAGGGAAAGCGATTGTTTTATGGAATCTTGCTGCTTTTCTCATCCTTTTAATCAACTTTTTTTTATTTGGGAGTCTGTCCCGTTTCCACTTTTGGTACGGTTAATACATATATAGAAGAAGATGCAGATATAGATGGAGGTTATTTTACATAATGAGAAAAATCATTGTAGGTTCCAGGACTAGCAAGTTGGCATTAACACAGACAAACTGGTTTATCGAACAATTGAAAGGTTTAGGGCTTCCGTTTGAATTTGAAGTAAAAAAAATCGTAACAAAAGGCGACAAAATATTAGACGTTACCCTCTCAAAGGTAGGCGGCAAAGGTCTTTTTGTTAAAGAAATTGAGCAGGCCATGCTAGATAAAGAAATTGATATGGCCGTTCATAGTATGAAGGATATGCCTGCTGTTTTACCTCCGGGCTTTACAATTGGTTGTATCCCTCTTCGTAAAGATCACCGCGATGCTTTTATTTCTAAGGGGCATATCAAATTAAAGGATTTACCCAAAGGTGCGGTAGTTGGAACGAGCAGTTTAAGAAGGGGTGCTCAGCTTCTTGCCTATCGTCCGGATTTAAATATTAAATGGATCCGTGGAAATATTGATACACGTTTAGCGAAGCTTGAGGATCCCGGGGAAGGTTTTGATGCGATCATCTTAGCTGCAGCTGGACTTATTCGAATGGGTTGGTCCGAAGACACAGTAACAGAGTTTATCGATGTTGATATTAGTGTTCCAGCAGTTGGACAAGGGGCACTAGCAATAGAATGCCGTGAAGATGATGCTGAATTGTTAGATCTTTTACATAAGCTTCAAGACGAAAATACAGCTAGGGCTGTTGAGGCTGAGCGGGTGTTCTTGAATAAAATGGAAGGCGGTTGTCAAGTACCGATCGCCGGCTTTGCTGAAGTGACGGCAGATAATCAGATTAAATTAATCGCACTTGTCGGCTCTCCAGATGGAAAAACGATTATAAAAGAAGAATTAGTAGGTACTGATGCAGTTACCCTTGGAGAAGAAGCAGCACGCCGTTTAATTGAAAAAGGCGCAAAGGCCATTATTGATCAAGTGAAAGAGGAGAATGAACTGTAATGCCGCAGGCAGGCAGCTACCTTCAGGGAAAGCGAATTTTAGTAACACGTGCGAAAGAACAAGCAGAATCCTTTTCTAAACAGATCGAGGAACAGGGGGGGATTGCGATTGAGATCCCCTTAATTAAAATACAATCTCCCAAAAATACCGATATCATTGAAAAAACGTTGCTGAAGATTCATACATACAGCTGGCTCGTATTAACGAGTATAAATGGTGTTCAATATTTTTTTGACTTTCTAGACACTTATAATATAACTTTTTCTGAAACTGACAGACCGAAAATAGCTGTTGTTGGCAAGAAAACGCTTCAGGCTTTGGAACAAAAAGGTTTTTTGGCAGACCTAGTGCCAGACGATTTTGTTGCTGAAGATTTATTTGAAAAGCTGATAGAAAGAGTGGATAAAAGCGATACTATTTTATTAGCTAGAGGAAATCTTGGAAGATCATTATTGCCTGAGAAGCTAGGCGAATTGGGGATTAAAGTTGATGATCTCATACTTTATGAAAATGTATTAAATATGGAGAAGCAGGCAGACCTAATTCATTTATTAGAAAGCCGTTCTGTGGATATCATTACATTTACGAGTTCAAGTACAGTAACAAACTTTGTAGAGCTTCTAAAAGAAACTACAGGCTGGCGGAAATGGCTCGAACATATCCAAATAGCTTGTATTGGACCAATTACAGAAAAAACTGCGATTGAGGCAGGTATTACTCCGCAAGTTGTGGCGACTGAATTTACTGTTGCGGGGTTATTAGATGCTATTATTGAAAGTATAGGCAGGAGGAATTAAGATGAATGAACTAAATTTCAAACGTCACCGCCGTTTACGGACCAATGAAAGAATACGTTCCATGGTTCGGGAAACTTATGTAAGAAAAGAAGATCTTATTTATCCTATTTTTGTTATTGAAGGATCGAATGTTAAAAACGAAGTTCCATCAATGCCCGGCGTTTTTCAGCTATCATTGGATCATCTTGATGAAGAAGTACAATCAGTTGTAGCTCTTGGCATCCCATCGGTTATTTTATTTGGCATTCCAGCTGAAAAAGATGATGTTGGAACAGGTGCCTACCACAATCATGGTATCGTGCAAGAAGCAACAAGACAAGTAAAAGAAAAGTTTCCAGAACTTATTGTGATTGCAGATACATGCCTATGTGAATTTACCGATCATGGTCATTGTGGTGTAATCGAAAATGGAGAAGTTCTTAATGACCCATCCTTGAAGCTTTTGGCAAAAACGGCCATAAGCCAGGCTAAAGCTGGAGCAGATATCATTGCACCATCCAATATGATGGACGGATTTGTAGCAGCTATTCGTAAGGGCTTAGATGAAGCAGGTTTTGATCATATTCCCATTATGTCATACGCAGTGAAATATGCTTCAGCATTTTATGGACCATTCCGTGATGCAGCTGGAAGCACACCACAATTTGGTGACCGTAAATCGTATCAAATGGACCCGGCCAATCGCTTGGAAGCATTACGTGAGGCACAGTCCGATATTGAAGAAGGGGCAGATTTCTTAATGGTTAAGCCGGCTCTGTCCTATTTAGATGTTATGCGTGAAGTGAAAGACCGTTTTAATGCACCGATGGTCGCTTATAATGTAAGTGGTGAATATGCCATGGTAAAAGCAGCAGCCTTGAATGGCTGGGTAGATGAGAAGAGAATTGTACTCGAATTGCTTACAAGTATGAAGCGTGCAGGAGCAGATCTTATTATTACATATTTTGCAAAAGATGTTGCAGCATGGTTAAACGAAGAGAAATAGGGGTGATCATATGAGAAGCTTTGAAAAATCAAAAGCAGCCTATAGTGAAGCTATACGCATAATGCCCGGCGGCGTTAACAGTCCTGTTCGAGCATTTAAATCGGTGAACATGGAACCAATTTTCATGGAACGTGGGAAAGGCTCCAAATTATATGATATTGATGGAAACGAATATATTGACTATGTCCTTTCATGGGGACCTTTAATTCTTGGCCATGCCCATGACGAGGTTATAGAGGCATTAAAAAAAGTGACTGAAAACGGTACTAGCTTTGGTGCTCCAACTGAGCTAGAGACAAAGGTAGCTCAGCTTGTCATTGAAAGAGTGCCTTCGATTGAAGTTATTCGTATGGTCAACTCCGGTACAGAGGCAACGATGAGTGCCCTTCGTTTAGCCCGTGGTTTTACAGGCCGAAATATCATTATGAAATTTGAAGGCTGCTACCATGGACACGGCGATTCTTTATTAATTAAAGCAGGATCAGGAGTGGCGACATTAGGACTTCCAGATAGCCCGGGAGTACCGGAATCGATTGCCAAAAATACAATTACTGTTCCTTATAATGACCTTGATAGTGTTCGTCATGCTTTTGAACAATATGGCAAAGATATCGCTGCTATCATTGTTGAACCAGTAGCTGGAAATATGGGCTTCGTTAAGCCGCTTCCAGGATTTTTAGAAGGATTAAGAGAGATCACGACTGAACATGGTGCGTTATTAATTTTTGATGAAGTAATGACTGGTTTCCGTGTTGGCTATCATTGTGCCCAAGGACATTTTGGTGTAACACCTGATTTAACAACTCTTGGTAAAGTGATCGGTGGCGGTCTGCCTGTCGGAGCATTCGGTGGCAAGGCTGAAATTATGAACAAAATCGCCCCGGCTGGCCCAATTTATCAAGCTGGTACATTATCAGGAAATCCGCTTGCAATGACAGCGGGTTATGAAACATTGTCCCGTTTAACTCCTGAAACCTATACGGAATTCGATAAAAAGGTTGACCGTTTATTAGAAGGATTAAAGCGTGCGGCTGAAAAATATGAGATACCACATCATTGTGACAGCGTTGGAGCTATGATGGGCTTCTTCTTCACAAATGAGAAGGTCGTTAATTTTGAAACAGCAAAAACTTCTAATTTGGATCTTTTTGCAAAATATTACCGTGAAATGATTGAACAAGGTGTCTTTTTACCACCATCTCAATTCGAAGCTTATTTCCTTTCTACAGCACATACGGATGAAGATATCGAAAAGACAATTGCAGCAGCAGAAGAGTCTTTTGCAAAGTTAAAATAAAGAGATGAACCTCCCCAATACAATAAAAGGGGAGGTTTTTTATCGAACAAAATTACAAACATTCGTTGACTTCTGAATTATATTTAAATATAATAAATTCAAAGTTGATATTAAGAAACCTAGTTTTATAATATAAAACAACGGAGGAGCACAAGTGCCAATCATCCAATCAGTGGACCGTGCATTAAAGATATTAGATTTATTTAATGAATATGAAACAGAATTAAAAATCACTGAGATTAGTGAAAAAATGAATCTCCACAAAAGCACAGTCCATTCTTTATTAAAAACATTACAAGCTCACAGGTACATAGAGCAAGATCAAGAAAGCGGGAAATATCGCTTAGGAATGAAGCTGTTCGAAAGAGGGAACTTGGTTGTACATACGATTGATATTGCAACCGTTGCCAAACCACATTTAAATACGATTTCAAAAGAAACACAGCAAACTGTTCATCTAGTAATTCTTGATGGAAAAGAAGGCGTTTACATTGATAAGGTCGAGGGAGTAACTACCAGTTCGCTTTATTCAAGAATTGGCCGAAGGATTCCTATCCATTGCAGCGCAGTTGGTAAAGCTTTAGTTGCCTATAAAGCATCAGGAGAACTTGATTCATTATTAGACGATTATGACTTCGAGAAAAGGACCGAATACACAATTACTGATAAAGAAGCCTATTTACGAGAGTTGGCAGAGGTTCGCGAGCAAGGATATGCACACGATAATCAAGAAAATGAACAAGGCGTCAATTGTGTAGCTATTCCTATTCAAAACTACGCTGGTGATGTTGTTGCCGCGATGAGTATTTCAAGTCCGGTAATGAGATATAATGACGAAGAAATGTCAAAGCATATTTCAATATTAAAAAGAGAAGCCGGAATAATATCAAAAAAGTTAGGGTATGGAATACATTAACCCTAAAATAATCATGATGCTAAAAGCCATTAGGCTTTTTCATATAGAATTATCAAAACTGGGTTTTATAATATAAAACAAATGGAGGTAAATATGAGAATTATACGATTTATACAGAAGGAAACACAAAAGCCATTACTTGCAGCAGTGACCGATCAAAATGAAATCTACACTCTTCCAGTCAGTAATGTTTTAGATATTGTTGAACATGCAAAACAAAATAAATCGAAGGTTATTGATTTAATTAATAATATTATTAAGGATTCATTGCCATACCCTGATAGTTTAGAAGAATTAGAACTTCTTACGCCGATTGAAGCACCTGAGGTTTGGGCATGCGGGGTAACCTATCAAAAAAGCAAAGAAGCCCGCAACTATGAAGCTACAAATGGTAAATTAGATGCGACAACTTTCTATGATAAGGTGTATGATGCCGAAAGACCAGAGTTGTTCCTGAAGTCTACGAAGGAACGGACGATTGCGCCAAATAAAGATCTTTATTTAAGAAGTGATTCTAACTGGCAAATCCCAGAACCAGAACTTGGGCTTGTCCTTACAGGTGATGGAGAGATTTTTGGTTACACTGTAGGTAATGATTTAAGCTGCCGTGATATTGAAGGAGAAAATCCACTATATTTACCACAAGCTAAAATATGGGCCCGTTCTTGTTCATTAGGTCCGGCAATTTTACTAACTGATGCTGTAGAGGACCCTTATAAATTTGAGATTATCTGTAGAATATATCGTGATGAGGAACTTTTATTTGAAGGAAGGGCAACTACGGGCCAATTACATCGCCGCTTGGATGAGCTTGTTAGCTTCTTAAAGCGAGACAATATTGTTTTCCCTGGAACAGTCCTATTAACAGGAACATGTATTGTACCGCCAAATGAATTTACATTAGCGGATGGAGATAAAATTGAAATTGAGATTTCAGGAATTGGCACATTAGTAAATGTCGTGAAAACACAGGTAGCAAAGGTTGCCCAATAAGTACATTTTAAAATAATAAACTAGGAGGATATAAAAATGGTATTAAAAACAGATGTTAAAATATTTTTAAATTATATAAATGGTGAATGGGTGGAATCAACAAATTCTGAAGTGGAAGCAAGTATTAGTCCTGCCAATCGTGATGAGATTGTTGGCTATATTCAAAAATCTTCGATTGAAGATCTTAATAAAGCGGTAGAGACAGCTAGTGTTGCCCAAAAATCATGGAGAAAGCTTTCAGGGGCAGAACGCGGAAGTTATCTTTATAAAGTGGCTGATATCCTAGAAGCTCGAATTGATGATATTGCAGAAACAATGACTCGTGAAATGGGTAAAACATTACCAGAGGCAAAAGGTGAGACTGCACGTGGGGTGGCAATTTTACGCTATTATGCCGGGGAAGGCATGAGAAAAGTTGGGGATGTGATTCCATCATCTGACGCAGGTGCATTGATGTTTACTTCACGTGTTCCTTTAGGGGTTGTAGGGGTAATTACACCGTGGAACTTCCCTGTAGCGATTCCAATTTGGAAAATAGCTCCTGCATTAGTTTATGGAAATGCTGTTGTACTAAAACCTGCTCAGGAAACAGCTGTTACGGCTGCAAAAGTTATCGAGTGCTTTGCAGACGCAAAATTTCCGAATGGGATCATTAACTTCGTAACCGGACGCGGCACTGTTATCGGTCAAGGACTTATTGACCATCCACAGGTTAATGGTATTACCTTTACCGGTTCTGATGAAGTAGGTAAGCAAGTAGGTTTAGGTGCATTATCTCGTGGTGCTAAATATCAGCTTGAAATGGGCGGTAAAAACCCGGTAATCGTGGCAGAAGATGCAGATTTAGATTTGGCTGTTGAAGCAACGATCAGCGGAGGACTTCGCTCAACTGGTCAAAAATGTACGGCAACAAGCCGTGTTATTGTTCATAAAGATGTCTATGAAACTTTTAAAGAAAAATTAGTGTCAAAAGTGAAAGAAATTAAAGTCGGAAACCCGTTAGAAGATGGAGTATGGATGGGTCCAAGTGCAAGTGAAAGTCAATTAAATACTGTTCTTTCTTATATTGAAAAAGGGAAGGAAGAAGGAGCAAAATTACTTGTTGGCGGCAATCGTATTGTAGACGGTGAATTAGCTAACGGATTTTATGTGGAGCCAACCGTATTTGATGAAGTCAAAAATGATATGACAATTGCTCAAGAAGAAATTTTCGGCCCAGTTCTTGCTTTAATTAAAGTGGATTCCATGGAGGAAGCTATCCAGGTTGCAAATGATGTGAAGTTCGGCTTAAGTGCATCATTGTTTACTACAAATATTCAAAAAATGCTAGACTTTATGAGCGATATGGATGCAGGTCTGGTCCGCATCAACGCTGAAAGTGCGGGGGTAGAATTACAAGCGCCATTTGGTGGTATGAAACAATCAAGCTCACATTCTAGAGAACAAGGGCAAGCTGCGATTGAATTCTTCACAGCAATCAAAACTATGTTTGTTAAAGGATCTTAATAATAACTTTATAGCG
The DNA here is from genome assembly GCF_035811335.1 of Schinkia azotoformans. Classification (NCBI taxonomy): domain Bacteria; kingdom Bacillati; phylum Bacillota; class Bacilli; order Caryophanales; family Bacillaceae; genus Schinkia; species Schinkia azotoformans. The sequence continues at coordinate 6,236 of NZ_JARSMD010000016.1, read as the reverse complement.
CTCTCCTATCTGGGGAGTTTTTTTAACAGAAAAATAAATTGAATTATCTGAAGAAACATGGTAGATTTGATGTACTGGTAGTACCAGAGTACCTATCTGGAAATAGTGTTTGTTATGGAGGAATACTATGAGATTATTAGACAAAGTAGCTCTTATAACTGGGGCTGGTTCAGGAATTGGAAAAGAAACAGCATTATTATTTGCGAAAGAAGGAGCAAAGGTAGTTGTTGCTGATATAAATGAAGTTGGCGGCAAAGAAACTGTTCATGAAATTGAGCAGCTAAATGGCAGCTCTATCTTTGTAAAAGTTGATGTAACAAATGAAGCTAGTGTTAATGAGATGGTAGAGACAATTCTTGAAAGCTATGGAACAATTGATGTTTTATTTAATAATGCAGGCATCAGCGGTGTTGGTCAACTGCACCTTATTAGCTTGGATACTTGGAAGAAGGTCCTTGATGTTAATGTAAATGGTGTATTTTTAGTTTCGAAAGCTGTCGTGCCGGTAATGATGAAGAATAAGAAAGGCTCTATCATTAATATGTCCTCTTGTATAGCGGAGATGGGCTTAGCGGACCGGGCATCCTATGCGGCAACTAAAGGGGCTATTTTATCATTAACGAAATCAATGCAGGTAGATTATGCTCCATATAATATTAGGGTAAATGCGTTAATGCCTGGTACAATTTACACTCCATTTGTCGAGGATTATCTATCAAGGGAAGCTGACCCAGAAGCGGCTATTTCCAATATCAAAAAGAGACAGTTAAGCGGTGACCTTGGGAAACCGATTGATGTGGCCTATGCAGCATTGTATTTAGCAAGTGATGAATCTAAGTTTATGATGGGAACTCCATTTATGATTGATGGTGGGGTAGTCAATGGAAAATCAAGTTAATAAATTAATATAATACTAAATAAACTATTAACTAGAAATATAAAATTTAAAAATGGAGGCTAGAGATTACTATGAAATTATTAACTTATAAAGAAGATGGCCAATTAAAATTAGGGATCAAGACGGACCTTGGTGTATTAAACGTTGAAAAGGCTGGCAATACATATAATCAGGAAGTTCCGAAGACGATTGAAGAGGTCATTAATAATAGTGAAAATGGGCTAAGTGTTTTGGATTCCCTAGTTAAAACTGCCTTGGAAGTGGAAAATAGCTCTTTGTTTTTGGAAGAGGAAAGCCTTACAATGGGTCCAGCAGTTCCAAATCCGGGAAAAATTATTTGCGTGGGGGTAAACTATAAGGAGCATGCAGAGGAATCAAATATGGCCTTACCTGAATACCCTTTACTGTTTAGTAAGTTTAACAATACTTTATCAGGACATAATCAGGTTGTTTATTTACCTAATGATTCGAACGAAAATGATTATGAAGCCGAACTTGTCCTTGTAATTGGGAAAGAGGCAAAAAATGTATCAAAAGAAAATGCTTTAGATTATGTGTTTGGCTATAGTAATGGCAATGACTTATCATCCCGTGACCTACAATTTCGTACTGTCCAATGGTTATTAGGTAAATCTCCTGATGGATTTTGTCCGGTTGGTCCATATGTAGTAACAAGTGATGAAGTTGGCGATCCACATAATTTACAAATTAAGTCGATTGTAAACGGTGAGGTGCGTCAAAATTCAAATACATCATTCATGATATTTAAATGTGATGAATTAGTTAGTTATATTTCAAACTATATGACATTAAACCCAGGGGATATTATTTTAACAGGTACTCCTGAAGGTGTTGCCCTTGGCTATCCAGAAGATGAAAGAGCGAATTACTACTTAAAAGATGGGGATGTAGTGACTGTTGAAATTGACAAGCTTGGGAAGCTGACAAACACATTAAAACAGGAAACTAAATAATGCAAAAAACAGGCTATGTTAAAATCGCATTTTAACATAGCCTGTTTTGTTAATTCAGTTGATCATATAGTTTTTTGGCATTAATAAAGTTGCTTTCAATGGCTTGTCTTACTTTATCAAGGTCATGCTCTTTCATCGCTTTAATTAGCTTTGTCCGCCATTCGATACTATTTTTTTTCGCACCCGGAATATTTAGGATTTTAACCATGGAATCATGGCGAAGATGGACGATCGTTTGCATGAGCTTCCGATAAATATTATTCGTGCTGCAAAAGCCTAGGTGCAAATCAAATTCATCCAGCAGTTGTTGAAACTCTATCTCGTATTTTCCTTTGCTAAGTTCCTTTAGAGTGCCTATAATTTGCTCTAGTTTAGTTAGATCTTCTTCAGTTATGTGCTGCGCGGCCTCTAAATAGACCTCAGATTCAATTAATTTCCTGGCAGCATAGATCTCATCAAGATTACTAATTTCATTGTGATACATCCACAAAATGGTCTCAGCCGGAATTGACGCTTCCCTTTCGCTTACAAAACTTCCCTCGCCAGGCTTTATTGTAATAAGGCCAATAAGAGCAAGTGCCCGCAATGATTCTCTTACCCTGCCTCTATTAACCCCAAACTGCTCAGCTAAAAGACGTTCATTTGGTAATTTATCACCCGGCTTCAATGCATTTGAAGTAATCCACGAAGCCATTTGCTCCATAACCTGTTCCGTTACCGTTACTCGCTTAATAGGATTTATTTTCAAAAAGAATCACCACCTTTACCATCAACCCTGTTTTAACTTTTAAATGAAATTGGTACTACCATAATACCACAGCTAAGGTGTAAAATATATATAATAAAATGAAATATTTGTTAACAAATCAATAAAACCAGTTTAGTTAAAAACCAAATTTATTTTATCAAAAAATATGATAAAAAAATATTATTAAAAAAATAAGAAAATTTGTTGAAAACAGAAAAATAACATGATATGATTTTTTTGTACTGGTACTACCAGAGAACCTGAATAGCAACAGAGGTATTGAAAGCGCTTCATGTCAAACAGAAGTTTTCTAGTAGAACAAAGGGGTTATTTAATAAATTTTTTTAAGTTTGCAATACTACCGTATTAATGGTACTACCACACTACTATAAAACCAATAATTCATAGTTTTATAGTTTATTACATAGGGAGGAGGAACAGTATGAGTCTAAATGAGTATCCAACAATCATTATGAAACCAACTGACAGTGTAGCAGTTGCTTTAAAGGAAATTCCGTCACGGGTAGAGGTAACGGTGAACATTTCCGACGAGATTTCAAAAACGATTACGATGAAAGAAACAATCTCCTTTGGTCATAAATTTGCAGTACATGCCATTAAAAAAGGAGAGGACATTTTAAAGTATGGGGAAGTAATTGGTAGGGCGGTACGAGATATTGAGGAAGGCGAACATGTACATGTTCATAATTTAGAAGGTACGAGAGGAAGAGGTGACAAGATTGCTAACGAATAGTGAAGGTAAATTTTTAGGATATCGACGTAAGGATGGAAAAGTTGGTGTAAGAAATCACGTTTTGATCTTGCCGACAATTACATGTGCTACGCAAACGGCACAAAGAATTACTGATTTAGTTCACGGAACTGTATCATTTGTTCACCAACATGGATGTGCGCAAGTCGGTGTAGATTACGAGCAAACTTTTAGAACTTATGTCGGTATGGGGAAAAATCCAAATGTGTATGGTGTTCTTGTAATTGGTTTAGGATGCGAAACACATCAGGCAAGAAGTGTAGCAGGAGAGATTGCTAAGTCAGGGAAGCGTGTGGAAGTGCTATCTATTCAAGAACACGGTGGCACATTAACTTCAATCGCGGAAGGAGCAAAGAAAGCAGCTCAGCTCGTTCAAGAAGCATCAGCCCAGATGAGAGAATGGTGTGACTTTAGTGAATTAATTATCGGAACTGAATGTGGCGGCTCAGATGCTTGTTCAGGACTATCTGCGAATCCAGCTGTTGGGGCTGTCAGTGATATGATCGTTGAAAGAGGCGGTACATCTATTTTAGCAGAAACGACTGAATTAATTGGGGCGGAACACTTACTTGCCAATCGTGCAGCAAATGACAAAGTAAGAAAACGTGTTTACGAGGTTATTCAGGCTATGGAAAATCGCTCCATTCTAATGGGCGTAGATATTCGAACTGGTAACCCAAGCCCAGGGAATATTGCGGGAGGGTTAAGTTCCTTGGAAGAAAAATCATTAGGTGCTGCCAATAAGGCAGGAAAAAGTGAATTAAAAGAGCTTATTGATTATGCTGAGGAACCAACAGAAAAAGGCTTAGTTTGGATGGACACACCAGGGCATGATATCGAGCAACTAACAGGTATGGTTGCCGGTGGTGCACAGATAGTTCTGTTTACAAGTGGAAGGGGCACACCAACTGGATCACCAATTGCACCTGTCATTAAGATTGCTACAAACACTATGATGTTTGATAGAATGCAAGAAAACATGGATTTAAACGCTGGAACAATCATCGAAGGCAAAGAAACTGTACAAGATGTAGGCCGAAGGATTTTCGATGAAATCGCTTTAGTAAGTTCAGGGAAGCTCACTAAAGCTGAAATTCTAAAACAACATGACTTTGGTATTTGGAGAATTGGCCCTACATTTTAATGTAGGGTATTCTCTAAAAAGTTGTTGAAAGCGTTATCCATTTTTTTATAAAAATTTTAAAAGAAAAGGGGTTATGCAATGAAAAAGTTTTCAAAGTGGTTGAATGTTTTTCTTGTTGTGATGTTAGTAGGTATGATGGCAGCATGTTCTTCCAATTCTAAAGAAACGTCTTCGGCTGAAAAAATAGGGGGTGCTGAGGGCACCAAGGATGAAAAGGTGGTTATCAATATCGCCTATGGAAATCAACCTGGCGAGCCAATTGACCAGCTTGCTAACAAATGGAAGGAACTAGCTGCAGAAAAAAGTGGGGGGAAAATTGAATTGAAGCTTTACCCAAGCTCACAGCTAGGCTCTGAAAAGGATGTTGTAGAGCAGGCAACAATGGGTAACAATGTAATCGTTATGGCTGGATATGACTTCTTAATGGACTATGTTCCAGATGCAGGCATTTTGACAGCCCCATATATAACTGACAGTGTTGATGATTTATTATACTTAACAACTACTGATTGGTTTAAAGAATTAAATACAAGCTTAAATGAAAAAGGCCTTGATATTGTTGTGACTAAAACAGTATATGGTGAGCGTCATCTATTAACGAATGATCCAGTATTAAAACCTGAGGATTTAAAAGGGATGAAAATTCGTGTTCCAAACAATCAAATGTCAATTGCAACATTTGAAGCATTAGGAGCAACACCAACACCTACTCCACTTGGTGACTTATATACATCCCTTCAACAAGGCTTAATTGATGGGGCAGAAAATCCACTACCGGTTCTTGCGGGAGTAAAGGCACAAGAGGTTTCAAAGCATCTTGCATTAACTGGCCATCAAAAGTTTATTACTTCTTGGGTTGGTGGTGCTAAATTCATTCAATCCTTACCTGAAGATGTAGTTCAAATTCTACGTGAAACTGGTAATGAGGCAGCGGATTTTGCTAGAGGTGTACTTGAAGAACAAAATGAACAAGTATTAGCTGATTTCCAATCTCAAGGCGTTGAAGTGCATGAAGTAGATATTGCTCCATTTAAAGATAAGGTTAAACCGGTTTATGAGGCGTTCCCAAATTGGACTCCTGGTTTATATGATAGAATTCAAGAATTGGTTGCAAGCCAAAAATAAAAAAAGGCTAGGAAACGCTGCGAAAAACGGGCTTTTAGCTCGTTTTTTGTATTCAGTGTTAGGTTCTTTGAATTCACATCACAGATTTGTTTTTCAATATGGAGGTGCACTATGTTAAAAAAATGGTTTTATCCACTTGATGATGTTTTTTCTGTTATAGCTCTCTCAGGGGTCCTCTTTTTTACCATTATAAATGTAATTTTTCGCTTTGTTTTACACAGCCCAATAGGCTGGGCAGAAGAGGTTACGCTTGGATTATTTATTTGGATGGTTTTCATTGGAATTAGCTCGGCAATGAAACGTGGCGGACACGTTGGGGTAGACTATTTCATGCTGATGATGCCAAAACCGATCCGCAATGTATTTAACGTTATAGGAGCTATTGCCATTTATTTTGTATTAATCTATGTTTTCATTTATTTAGGAATGGATTTAACTTCTCAGGCCGCAGTTAAGATTACGCCTGTTTTGGGATTGAGTTATCAATATATTGATATTGCTGTTCCTGTCGGTGGGTTTTTAACCGCTATCCATTATACAGTCAATTTGATTCACTCGTTCAAATCTGACAATGG